>NZ_ATUS01000001.1:0-314452 GCF_000420325.1 Spongiibacter tropicus DSM 19543
TGCTGCGGCGTCTAAAACGCGGTGCGTTTTATCGAACCCTGGCGAGGGTTCTCACCGACCCGCACAATATAAATAAAAAAGCCCAGCACAAGGCTGGGCTTTTTTATTTATGGCGGTGAGGGAGGGATTCGAACCCTCGGTACGTTGCCGTACACACACTTTCCAGGCGTGCTCTTTCGACCACTCAGACACCTCACCGGAACGGGTTAACATGCGCGTCCGTTGGATGCCTCATGTTTTAAGGGCGGCTACTCTAAGGGATTTTACTGTCGATGGCAATTGCGAATTTTTAGTCGGGAATCAATGCCGGGTTGTGCGTGTTATGGAATGTTTTTTGCGAGCGAATTGGCATTTGGTGTACATGGCAGAGCGAAGCGTAAGGAGCTGGCATGATGTATTCCCCGGAGATGCTGCATCGTCTTCAACAATTGCGGTCGCGGATATACGCGGAATTTGGGGTGCGAATTCGTCTTGCAGACCCCGGTCTGCTGGATCAGCTTGCGGAGTTGGGGCCGAGCAGTCGTGATCCCTTTGCCCGAAAAACGATAGCCGAGGTGATGTCGCTGGCAGGGCGGCCGCTGTTGTTCAAGGACGAGAAAGAGGTGGCTGAGGGCTATAAAGAGATCACGTATCGAGGGCGCAAGCTGGAGGTGGCGCGCGAGGCTGCCCCCGCCGCAGAGGCCGCGTCATCGACAGGCACCAAGCGGGTATACCGGGGGCAGGTGGTCAACAAGTAGCGCCGCTCGGGCTTCTCAGAGAAAAAGCCGGCCTTCGCACAGTACGCAGGCCGGCTTTTTTGTGGCCGATAGTTAACCGCCAATGCCCTGAAGAATCTCCAGGTAGTATTCCAATGGCAGGTCTTCTGGAGCGACGGCGGCCGCATCCATCAAGGCCTGTTGCACGCTGGCATTGAAGCCGGAGATGGTTTCATTGCCGCTGAGCGGCGAGGCGACCAATTCGGGAGCGCGACGGTGTTGGCTTGCCTGTTCGTAGTCGTAAGCGATACCGATGCCGGTGCCTTCGTCAAACTGACGAACAAAAATTTCCATGCCTCTCGGCACGCCGACACTGTCATCAACACCAACGGGAACGACGATGGAGCCCATCTGTGTGGTCGATCCGAAGTCACAGGTGCGCCCTCCTGTGGGGCCGGGGCTCAGAATCAGTGCATCAAGGCGTACTGGATTACCGTCATTGTCGAAGACCTGTGCACCGTTTTCATCCAGCAGTGTGTCCATTTGCTGGGTGGTGTATTCGCGCATGGCGATAATGTCGGCAAGTTCTTCTTCCGTCGGTGCCCGGTTCAGGTCGTCGACGGCGACGGTAGCCAATAGCGGTGCAGTTCGTAAACCGACGCGTCCTGTTTCGATAATGCCGTCCAGTCCTTCACAGATATCCCGCCCGTGAGCGACGTCGCCGCCAGCCAGCGCGACGGCGAGGCTGCTGACGCAGGCGCGGGGGCTATTGCCGCCTTCAGCTTCAAAGGTGACGAAGTATTCGTTCATATCATAGTGGCGGGAGCCAGCGCCCTTGCTTTCAAACCCCGGCAGGTAAACGTCGTACACCGTGGCGCCCAGGGCTTCCATGGTACTGAGTGCCTCGGCGATCAGTGCGCCCTGAGCGTCGGTGCCAGCGGCCTCGCTGTTATCGCCAAGCTGACGAACGATGCCGATGTTTTTGCCTTGCAAGCCGTGCTGTCCGCGATCGAGGAAATCGGTGTAGCTGTCGGGCCGTAACTCCGAAGGAAACGCCAGGGTTTTGGGGTCTCGGAAATCCACGCCGGCCATGGCGTCGAGCATCAAGGCAGCGTCACTGACGGTCCGGGTCATCGGACCACCGGTGTCGCGCTGATGGCTGAGCGGAAAGATGCCGTGTTGGGAGATAACGCCGAGGCTGGGGCGAATGCCCACCAGGCCATTGACGGAGGAGGGGTGGCGGATGGACTGGCAGGTATCACTGCCGGTGCCGCCCAGCGCAAAGTTGGCGGCAATGGCTGCCCCGGTTCCCGACGAGGAGCCCGCCGGGCTCTGGGAGGTGTTGTAGGGGTTGGTAACCTGAATGCCGCGATTGGAAAAGCCGGTGGTCCAGAAGGCGAATTCATCCTGATTGGCTTTGCCGAGAATGAGTCCACCGGCCTTGCGCAAGCCTGCTACGGAATTCGCATCCACACCGGCCTGATGCCCGAGCATACTGTAGGAGCCCTGGGTGCTGGGGTAGTCGTAGGTGTCGTAGTTATCTTTCAGCAGAATCGGCATGCAGTGGATCGGCCGGTCGCCAATACCGCCGTCGCGGGCGTAGAGGGCATCCAGCGCCTTGGCCTGTTCGATCGCCAGCGGATTAATCGCCAATACACTGCGAATGGCCAGGCCGCCACTGGGTTGCGGGGTTTTATCGTAGGCAAAGATGCGCTGGATATAGAGGTTTGCCAGCGCTTCACAGTTGAGGGGCTCTCCATTGTCTTGCAGCAATTCGCCGCGAAATGCGGCATGGATATCGGCGACAGTCGCTTCTTCCAGCGAAAAGACGCCCGGCTCTATCGCCGTGTCATTGTCGCTGTTGGACGAGGATGAGCCGCCACAGGCGGCGAGCATCAGGGTGAGTGCAGGTAAAAGCATCGCAGACTGTCGCCGGCGCGATAGGGGCATAGTGTGGCGCATGGGGGTGACCTCATCGTCGGGTAGTGCAAATCCCTGGCGGTGGACAACATCACTGTTTTCGCAATGACGCATTGCGTATTTTGTGTGAAGCAATCGCTGTGCCAGTGCTTCCCGGCGCTGGCGGCCCCTATGAAGTTCTGGCCTGACTGCTTATCATTGGCAGCCTGAATTGAGAGGGTGGAAACAGCATGAAGTGTGCATTGGTGCCAGTAACGGCCTACCAGCAAAACTGTTCGGTGCTGCTTTGCGAAGAAACCGGCAAAGCCGCAGTGGTCGATCCCGGTGGGGATATTGAACGTATTGAGGGCGCCTTATCGCAGCTCGGCGGAGAGCTGGAGGTCATTCTGCTGACTCATGGCCATATGGACCACTGTGCTGCGGCGGATGTTCTTCGTCAGAAATACGGTGTGAAGATTATTGGCCCGCAAAAGGAAGATGCGTTCTGGATCGACAAGCTGCCGGAATGGTGCCAGATGTCTGGCTTCCCCCATGCCGATGCCTTTACCCCGGACCGTTGGCTGGAGGACGGCGACACAGTGAGCTTCGGTGCTCAAATGATGTCGGTACTGCATTGTCCCGGCCACACACCGGGACACGTGGTGTTTTATCACGCGCCCAGCAAACTGGCGCTGGTGGGTGACGTGCTGTTCCAAGGCTCTATCGGCCGCACTGATTTTCCGCGCGGCGACTACGATACGCTGATTACCTCTATCCGCGAAAAACTCTGGCCGTTGGGTGACGACATTACCTTCGTACCGGGACATGGCCCAACCTCCACGTTTGGCGCCGAGCGACAGAGCAATCCCTTTGTTGCTGACAGCCGCTATGGATGAAGCAATGAGCGAGAAGCGTTTTACGCACTTTGATGCGCAGGGTCAGGCCAGCATGGTCGATGTGACCGATAAAGCGGTCACCCAGCGCATTGCCGAGGCAGCGGGCAGCGTAGTGATGCAGCCCGAAACCCTGGCCATGGTCGCCCGCGGTGATCATAAGAAAGGCGATGTGCTTGGCGTAGCGCGGCTGGCAGGCATTCAGGGCGCCAAAAAGTGCAGCGATCTGATTCCGCTTTGTCACCCGCTGATGCTGTCATCAGTGAAGCTGGAATTTGCTATCGATGAGCAGGCCAGTGCCGTGCATATTCGCAGTCGCTGCAAGCTTGCCGCCCAGACCGGCGTGGAAATGGAAGCCTTGACGGCTGTATCGGTAGCGGCGCTCACCATTTATGACATGTGCAAAGCGGTGGACAAGGGTATGCGCATCGACAATATCCGCCTGCTCAGCAAGAGCGGTGGCCGCTCCGGCGACTGGCAGGCCCAAGAGAAGAATCAGGAGCAGGGCGGCTCATGATTACGCTGCTGTTTTTCGCCAAGTTGCGGGAAGACGTGGGTACGGCGTCCTTGGAGCTGGAATTCAACGGCAGCGTTGCGGAATTAAAGGCGCTGCTTGGCGAGCGCGGGCCGGAATGGGCGGAGGCGCTGTCTCGAGAAAATCTGCGCTGCGCGGTGAATCAGGCGGTGGCATCTGAACAGCAAACGATTGTCGCCGGAGATGAAGTGGCTTTTTTCCCACCGGTGACGGGAGGCTGAGCGTGGCGATTAGGGTGAGCGTTCAAGAGGCCGACTTTGACGCTGGTGACGCCTGTCGGGCGTTGACCTCATCAGACTGTGGCGCCATCGTGCAGTTTGTCGGGGTGATGCGTGCCCGCAACGAGGGCGATGAGGTCGTCTCAATGCGGCTGGAGCATTATCCCGGCATGACCGAACGCAGTATTACTGACATTGCCGAGCAGGCTGCCAGGCGCTGGTCGCTGGGCGAGGTGCTGGTGATTCACCGAATCGGCGAGTTGCTGCCGGGGCAGCAGATTGTGCTGGTCGCGGTGAGCGCTGCCCACCGGCAGGCGGCCTTTTCCGGCTGCGAATTCATCATGGATTATCTGAAAACCCAGGCGCCGTTCTGGAAGAAAGAGCAGCTGCTCGACGGACGCAGTCGCTGGGTAGATGCCCGAAGCAGTGATGCGTCCGCTGCCCTCCGTTGGGACTAGTTGGAGTTCTCGCTATGCTCAAGGAAGCCAAGGTATAATTTGCGGCTTCTACGACCGCGCCCGTTAGTCGGCCGGCACATAAAACGACGAGACAGGAAAACTATGAGCTTCGATCCCCGGACCTTCCGCAATGCCCTTGGCCAGTTCACAACCGGTGTCTGTGTGATTACCGCCAACCCAAAAGGCTACGAGCCGTTTGGCATGACCGTTAATTCTTTTGCCTCGGTTTCTCTGGACCCTGCGCTGGTACTATGGAGTTTGCGCAATGATTCCGAGTGCTACGCGGCCTTCGAAGCTGCCGACGGCTTTGCGGTGAACGTGCTGACGCAGGAGCAGGCGGCGCTGTCGAACCAGTACTCGAAAAAAGATGCTCATCAGCTGTCCAAGGATCACTACCGCATCGGCAAGAGCGGTCTGCCGGTACTGCGCGGTGCACTGACCAGCTTCGAATGTGATATCTGGCAGCGTTACGATGGTGGCGACCACCTGATTCTGGTGGGTAAAGTCACTGAAATGGACCTCAGCCCCACTGGAAAACCATTGGTGTTCCAGGGCGGCGCTTACCGCGAGCTGCGCTGATTGCGTTTGCCGCCGAGAACGATAGTCGATGAAGTATTGCTGTGATTGTGGAGCCCCCGTCAGTCTGAAAGTCCCCGAGGGGGATGATCGGCCCCGGTATATCTGCGAGAGCTGCAATACCATTCACTACCAGAATCCGCGAGTGGTCGTGGGCTGCCTGCCTACGGTCGGAGACAAAGTGCTGCTTTGTCGTCGTGCCATCGAACCCCGCCACGGTTTCTGGACGATTCCCGCCGGGTTTATGGAAAACGGCGAAACCATGCTGGAGGGCGCTCTGCGGGAAACCCGCGAGGAGGCCGCCGCCAAAGTGCGCGGCGAAAAGCTCTACCGCATGTTCGATATTCCCCACATCAATCAGGTGTATGTGTTCTTCCGGGGCGAGCTGGACGGCGATTTTGGCGTCGGTCCCGAGAGTCTGGAGAGCCGCCTGTTCAGCGAAGACGAGATCCCTTGGTCCGAGTTGGCCTTTCCGGTCGTCACCGATATTCTGGTGGATTATTTTGATGACCTTCGCCGGGATGATTATCCTATCCGGCTCGGCAAGCCCGGCGCCTTGTGGGCCGAGCACGTCAACTGGAAGTCCGGCGACTGAACTGTCCCGGCGGGCTTTTTCGCAACAGGGATAGACCGCAATGAACGACATTAACCTCTTTGCTCTGCTGGCCGGAGCCCTGTGTATTGCAGCAGGGCTGATGCTGGGTCTGCTGCTGTCCCGTCGTCAGCAGAAGCTGCAAGAGGGACGCATCACAGCGCTGGAGGAAGAGCTTCAGAGTCTGAATCAGCGCCTTACCACTGCCTCGCAGGAGCGTGAACAACTGCAGGCGAGCTTGAATGCGGCGCTTCAGCAAAAAGCGGTTGCCGAGACCAGTCTGTCGGATGTCAGCCAGCGGCTGGCGCACAGTGAGCAGCAGCGCTCGGATGCCGACCGTGCGAAGGCCGATGCGCAGGCAGCGCTGGCCCGCAAGGAGAGTGACTACCGCCATTTGCAGGAATCCTCAAGCGAGCAGATCGCCTTGCTGAAGCAGGCCAGAGAGGAGTTAAGTCGTCAGTTCGAGCAGCTGGCGAATCGCATTTTTGATGAAAAAAGTCGAAGGTTTTCAGAGGCTAATCAGCAAAACCTTCAGCAGTCTCTTAATCCGTTTCGCGAGCAATTGAAAGGCTTTCAGGAGCGGGTGAACCAGATTTACGACATCGAAAACCGCCAGCATGGCGAGCTGCGCGAGCAGCTCAAATCACTGCAGGACATGAACGCCAATATCAGTCGCGAGGCACAGAATCTGACGCGCGCCCTCAAAGGTGATAACAAAGCACAGGGCAACTGGGGCGAGGTCATTCTCGAGCGCGTGCTGGAGGAATCAGGGCTGCGCAAGGGGCACGAGTACGAAACCCAGCTCAGCTTTACCAATGACGAAGGCCGACGGAGTCAGCCCGATGTGATTGTGCGCTTGCCGGATGAGAAAGACATTATCATCGACGCCAAGGTGTCTCTGATCGCCTATGAGCGCTACTGCAGTGCGGAGAGTGAGAGCGAGCGCAGGGAATACCTGAAAGCGCATATCCAGTCGGTGCGCCAGCATATTGCCGGACTTTCCACCAAGGCCTATCAGCATATTGAAGGCATTCGCACGCTGGATTTTGTCTTCATTTTTATTCCGGTCGAAGCGGCCTTTATGACCGCGTTTGAGCATGATCCGGAGCTGTTCCGCAACGCGTATGAGCAGAACATTATTGTCGTGGGGCCAACCACCTTGCTGGCGACCCTGCGCACAGTGCAGAGTATCTGGCGCTACGAGCGGCAAAACCTGAACGCGGAGAAAATCGCCAGGGAAGCTGGGGCGCTGCACGACCAGTTTGCGCTGGTGGTGGAGTCGCTGGAAGACATCGGCAAGCATCTGGATCGCGGTCAAAGCGCTTACGAGAAAACGATTAAACGCATGACCGAGGGGCGGGGCAATCTGGTTGGCCGGGTGGCGCGCCTTGAACAGCTCGGTGCAAAAGTGAAGAAGACCCTGCCGACGGCGCTGACCGAGCGCGCCGATGTTCAGCAGGATGACAGTGACGACAACGACTAACAGGGGGAAGCATGGCATTTCCGAAAGTGGGCAATAAGGCGCCGGCCTTTAGCCTCAAAGATCAGAATGGCGACACGGTAAAACTGGCCGACTTCAAAGGCAAAAAGAACGTGCTGCTGTACTTCTATCCGAAAGCCAAAACCCCCGGCTGCACCGTGCAGGCCTGTGGTATTCGCGATACCTACGCGGAATTCGGCAAGCGCAATACCGTGGTGCTGGGCGTGAGCCCGGACCCGGTGGCAAAGCTCAAAAAATTTGAGGAAAACCCCAAAAAAGAAGAGGCCGCACTGAATTTCACCCTGCTGTCTGATGAAGATCACGCGGTCGCCGACAAATACGGGGCCTGGGGGCCGAAAAAGTTTATGGGTAAAGAGTTCGACGGCATTCTGCGCACCAGCTTTATCATCGATAAAGACGGCGTGCTGCGTCAGGTGCTGGACAAGTTCAAAACCAAAGATCACCACGAGGTTGCACTGGCGGCACTGGACGAACTGGGTCTGAACTGAATCGCCATCGACTGACAAGAACCGCGCTACGGCGCGGTTTTTTTATGTCTGGGGTTTGCCGTCGTCAGCGCCGAGGACGGGCTCTTCAATGCTGTCCCGCGCATCGCGAAAGCGCCGGTAGCTGTCCAGGTCTTTGCTGACGAGTTCCAGGCACAATTTGAGTACCGCTACATCGTCAATAAATCCGGCTACCGGAATGGCGTCGGGAATGGCATCCAGCGGGATGAGGATGTATGTCAGCGCGGTGGCGACAGCGCCGAGAGTCCACCAAGGGATTTCCCGGTAATTGCCGCGTACATAGTCCTGCAGGAGCTGAAAGAGAATGGAAACCTGATTGAGATAGGGCGCAAGGCGGCGACTTTGCACTACCTTGTCGAGAATCTTTTGGCGATCTGCCAGCGTGTCTTCGAGCTGTTGCTCGTCGGCCTGGCTGGCGCCGTCATCGAGAATTTTTTTTGCGCGACGCGCCGAAAACCACTTCATGCTGTCCTCCCGCCGCAGCGGGAGGCTCCCGCGCGAATTAGGCTTGCGCCAGTGTAGCGTATTCCGCCTTGATATCCTTCTTCAGCACTTTGCCCGCCGGGTTGCGGGGCAGGGGAGCACTGGCGAACTCAATATATTTAGGCAGTTTGAAGGCTGCAAGGTGCTTGGCGAGGAAGTTTCTGACCTCGTCTTCGCTCAAGACTTTGCCATTGTTCAGGCGCAGTAATACGGCTACGGACTCTCCCAGCGTTTCGTCGGGTACCCCAAATACTGCCGATTCCAGAACATCGGGGTGCTGGCTGAGCAGGGCTTCGATCTCGGCGGGGTAGATGTTCTCGCCGCCGCGAATAATGAGATCTTTGGCGCGGTCTGCAAGGAAGACGAAGCCGTTATCGTCGATGTAGCCAATATCCCCGGTGATCATCCAGCCATCCTTGAAGGCGGAGGCGTTGGCTTCCGGACGGTGCCAGTACGATTGAATGTTGGTTACGGAGCGCAGCCAGATTTCGCCTTTCTCGCCTTTAGGCAAGTCATTTCCGTCCTCGTCGCAGGTTTTAAAATCTACCAGTGGCGACAGGGTTCCCGCCGAGCCGGGCTGTTCCTCGTAGGCACCGCCGGCACAACTTGAGCCAATAGCATTGCTCTCTGTCATGCCGTAACCGGTGCCCACAAAGGCGCTTTCAAGACGCTGGTCGATGACACGCTTAAACGCGGGTGGGCACGCACTGCCGCCGCCGCCGACTGAAAACAGGCTGCTGGTGTCGAACTTGTCGTAATCCGGGTGTTGCATCAGGTCGATAACCATCGACGGCGAGGCACTGAATACGGTGACGGTTTCCTGCTCAATCAGTCGCAGAGCTTCTCTGGCGTCCCATTTGTAGGTCATGACAATTTTGCGGCCACCGCGCAGATTGACCAGAAATGCCGCATAGCAGCCGGAAACATGAAACAGCGGCACCGACAGCAGCGAGCAGGGTGCGTTGCCTGCGGCGAACATTTTTTCGATGGCCGCAGGGTTGGCCATCGCTGCGCAGATCGCCTGACACTCGAAGCTGAATAGTGCCTGGGTGATATTCCGGTGGGTGGACAGTGCGCCTTTGGGTTTGCCGCTGGTGCCCGAGCTGTACATGATTTGTACCGGGTCGTCTACGTCAAACTCCCAGGCCTGAGGCATACTTTTACCGCTGGCCTCGTCGATCAGGGCGGCCATATCAACGGCATGCTCGTCGGCCTGCCCGCGGGCCACGATCAGTTTGCAGGGCAAGTCGATCAGCAGGGGGGTGAGCGCCTGACGACGGCGCTCGTCAACAAATACGATGTCTGCTGCGCTGTCGCGAAGCACAAACTCCAGTTCTTCAGCGGTGCCCCAACTGTTGAGCGGTACTACAATCGCGCCCAGCGATACGACTGCTGCATAAGCCATCATCCACTCGGGATAGTTGCGCATGGCGATCGCCACTCGCTGCCCTTTTTGCAGGTCGAAGCGCGCTACGAGCTGGTAGGCGAGTGCATCGACATGCCGATAAAAGTCATTGAAGCTGAAGCGTTCTTCGGGCTGTCCGGGCTCGGCATACACCAAAAACTCGGCGTCGCCATGCTGACGGCCGGCATCCAACAGCTCTCGCATGGAGTTGGGCGCGTTCTTGAAGTGCCGCATCGGCTGGCCGTTGACCAGTCGTTCTTCCAGCTCGTAAGGAGCGCCGGGGCCGCAGAGTTGTGCTTCGCAGTCTTTTAGGGTTTGGGCAATGGATGTCATGGATAAGACCCTGGATTATTTTGTTTCAAACATATTGTGGGTAAAGCTGAGCGTGGCCGGAATGGGAGCATTGATGGTTTCCATAATGCGCTCGTACTCGGTTCGATAGATTTTCCAATCGCCATTTTCCAACCGGTAGTGGTCGGTGTAGATGGCCGTGCCGAACAGCATCCAGTTTTGCTCTTTATTGAAAACCAGATCCTGCAGATACCACTTGCCGGTAGCTTCGGTGTCACTCAGCAGCTCAATTTCGGGGTGATGACCGTTGTGCATGGTGATGACGGAGGGCGAATCCATGTGGCCGCGCAGGCCGTCGATCAGCGCTTTGCGATTGTCATAGCTGTATTTGCCACCGTCATAGCGAGCGACTACATCCTCACTCAGGGTGCTTTCCAGCAGATCCCAGTCGTGGGTATCGACTGCGCGCAGGTAGACATATTTGAGGCGTTTGATGGCTTCGATCAGCAACAACTGATCAGCAGACGTTAAAGTCATGAGTTCGGATTCCTGTCTTAGTGTTGTTATAAACAGTGAGCACGTTCTGTACATCTGACGCCGATTGTAGGGGCATGTTTGGGTTTTCAACATGCTCTGTATGGGTGAAGTAAGGGCGAGTTCAGACGTTGCTATTTTTTCCGCGACGTGTCCACGTGAGCAATGTCCGGAAAGCATCGCTATGCGTCACTGCCATTTGTTAAGCTAGCCGCCGTTTTTCGGTTTGAAAGGAGTGCCGCCGCGCATGCGCATTATTACCGCCAACACCAACGGGATTCGGGCCGCCGCCCGCAAGGGGTTTTTCGAATGGCTGGCGACTCAGGACGCCGATGTGGTGTGTATTCAGGAAACCAAGGCCCAACGGGATCAGCTCGACGACCCGCAGTTTCATCCTGAGGGCTACAGTGTGATGTACAGCGATGCCGAGAAAAAAGGCTACAGCGGCACCGCCATGTACTGCAAAAGGCCACCGAAGCAGTTCGTAACCGCCTTGGGCTGGGACCCTGCAGACAGCGAAGGGCGATACATCCGCGCCGACTACGACAACATCAGCGTGATTTCTCTGTATATGCCGTCAGGCTCCAGCAGTGACGCGGCGCAAGCCAAGAAAGACGATTTTCTTGAGCGTATCTATCCCCACTTTGTAGAGCTGAAAGAGCAGGGGCGGGAACTGATTATTTGCGCTGACTGGAATATCTGCCACAAGGAAATCGACCTGAAGAACTGGAAACCCAACCAGAAAAACTCGGGTTTTCTGCCCCATGAGCGCGCCTGGCTCGACAAACTTTACGACGAGGCAGGCTTTGTTGATGCGTTTCGCGAGATCAATCAAGAGGCGGTTTATACCTGGTGGAGTAACCGCGGGCAAGCCTACGCCAACAATGTGGGATGGCGTTTGGACTACCAGGTGATCACACCGGGGCTGGTGGATAGCATCCGCGATGCCTGGGTATATAACGACGAGCGGTTTTCAGACCACGCGCCCTTTATTATGGATTACGATGGCTCGCTTTGACCCGGTGCCTTGTGTACTATCAGCCTCTTTACAGCGCCGCACTGGCTGGCGCTGAACCCAGTTTCTATTGGTCTTGTTGAAGGAAATACCATGAGCTTTTTTATCTCTCAGGCCCACGCCCAATCTGCCGGTGCCGCCGGTGCGCCTCCGGGTGGCGAGCTGTTCCAGATCGGTTTTCTGGTACTGATGTTCGGCCTGTTCTATTTCATTGCCATTCGTCCCCAGCGCAAGCGCCAAAAAGAGCATGCTGCCATGGTCGCCGCGCTGGCCAAGGGCGATGAAGTGGTGACGTCGGCAGGTATTCTCGGCAAAGTCATCAAACTGGACGACGACTACGTTGTTCTTCAGGTGGCCGACAACACCGAGCTGAAGTTCCAGCGTGTTGCGGTACACGCGGTACTGCCGAAAGGCACGCTGAAAGCGATATAAGTCACAACGGGACGCCACGGCGTCCCGTTTTTATTTCTGCCTGTTCCTTTTTTCTACTTCGCCATAGGTCTCGGTCATGACTTCCCCCGTCAACGCCCGTCCCCCGCGTCGCCACCTTGCTCAACTGCCTACGCCCTTACAACCCCTCGACCGCTTGCAGCAGCGCTACCCAGACGGCCCCCGAATATGGGTGAAGCGCGACGACCTTACCGGCTGCGCGCTGTCGGGCAATAAAATCCGCAAACTGGAGTTCAGTCTGGCTCAGGCGCTGGAAGAGGGCTGCGACACGGTGATCACCTGTGGTGGCTTGCAATCCAATCACTGCCGAGCCACCGCCTTGCTCTGTGCGCAGTTGGGGCTGAAATGCCACTTGCTGCTGCGCGGAGAGCATCGGCCTCCAGCCGATGGCAATCTGCTGCTGGACCAGTTGGCCGGTGCGGAAATTTCGGTTTATCCGGCGCCGCAGTTTACGCGCGAATTAACTACCTTGTTTGAACACTGGGTGCAGCATTATGCGGCGCAGGGGCGTCGTGCTTTTGTGATTCCCACCGGCGCGTCAGATGGCATTGGGGTCTGGGGGTATTTTCAGGCCAGCGAAGAGCTGGCAGCAGACTGTCGTCGTGTGGGGATTTCCCCCCGGCATATCTTGTGTGCCACGGGCTCGGGCGGTACTCAGGCTGGATTGAGTGTGGGGGCGCATTATCACCTGCCGGAAGCGGCGGTGTGGGGCGTGAATGTTTGCGACGACGAACGCTGGTTTTTGAATAAAGTGGCCCGAGACCTGCATGAGTGGCGACAGCGTTATGCACTGGATACCGATGTCGATGCGGTAGACGTGAGGGTTATCGACGGTTATGTCGGGCCTGGCTATGCCCGCGCTGACGAGGAGATATATCGCAGCATTGCCGAGCTGGCGGCCTGTGAAGGGCTGGTATTGGACCCGGTCTACACGGGCAAGGCTTTCCATGCCTTGCTGACCGAGCGTAAGGCGGGGCGATTCGGCGCCGATGGCGACATGGTGTTTGTGCACACCGGCGGTCTTTTCGGGGTCTTTCCCCACCGCGAACACTTTTCTTTTCTTGATCATTAACAACGCTTGATCATCAACAACAACGGTAAGGCGACAAAATGGACACACTCAGTACCGCAATAGGCTACGTTAATGGCCTCGTTTGGGGCTGGCCGATGCTGGTGCTGATTCTCGGTACGGGCGCGTACCTGATGCTGGGGCTGCGTCTGATGCCGCTGCGGCATATTCCCGCCGCGTTCGTGCTGCTGCTCAGTCGCAGCAGTGCAGAGCGAGGCAAGGGGGAGATCAGTGCCTTCCAGGCATTGATGACTTCACTCTCTGCCACCATCGGCACCGGGAACATCGCCGGTGTGGCGACCGCGATCGCGCTGGGTGGCCCCGGTGCGCTGTTCTGGATGTGGTGTACGGCGCTGGTTGGTATGGCGACCAAATATGCCGAGGCGGTCTGTGCGGTGGAGTTCCGCGAGCGCGACAGCGAAGGCAATTTCAGCGGCGGACCGATGTATTACATCCGCAATGGTCTCGGGCCGCGCTGGCGATGGTTGGCAGGGACGTTTGCGTTTTTCGGCATCTTCGCCGGATTTGGTATTGGCAATACCGTTCAGGCCAATTCGGTTGCAGACGCTTTGCAAAGCACGTTTTCGGTTCCCATGTGGCTGACGGGCGCGGCGTTAGCCGTTTGCGTGGCACTGGTCGTGTTGGGCGGCGTGAAACGGATTGCCAGTGTGGCCGGTGTGCTGGTGCCGTTTATGGCGATCAGTTACATGGTATTGGGGCTGATTATTCTGGGGATGCACCTCGATCGCATCCCCGAGATGCTGATGCTGGTGCTCGATTCTGCCTTTGGTGGTGCGGCCGCCGTTGGTGGTTTTGCCGGGGCGGGTGTTGCGGCCGCCATCCGCTACGGGGTGGCCCGGGGCGTGTTTTCCAATGAGGCGGGCTTGGGTAGCGCGCCCATTGCCCATGCGGCGGCGCACACGGATAGCCCTGTACGCCAGGGGCTTATTGCCATGTTGGGGACGTTTATCGATACCTTACTGGTGTGCAGTGTTACCGGCTTTGTGATTTTGCTGTCGGGTCTTTGGCAAACCGGCGAGAGCGGGGCGGCATTGTCAGCGGCGGCTTTTGATCATCTGCTCAGTGGCGGACATTATGTGGTGTCGCTCGGGCTGGTGATCTTCGCGTTTACCACGATTCTCGGATGGGCCTACTACGGCGAGCGCTGTGTCGTGTATTTCTTCGGGACTAAGGCTGTGCTGGTATTCCGACTGGCCTGGGTCGCGGCGATACCGATGGGGGCAATGGCGCAGCTCAACTTTATCTGGCTGTTGGCAGATACCCTCAATGCGATGATGGCGCTGCCTAACCTGATCGCGCTGATTCTGCTCAGCCCGTTGGTGTTTAAACTGACACAGACACGGCTGGCCTCGGCACTGGGCAAGGCGGAATCCGCAGGCAGTTAGGTGACTTGGGCTGTCAGTCCGGGTAATGACGCTCCACGCGATCGCTGATGCCGGTGAACAGCTCGTAGCTGATGGTCTGGCAATGGCTGGCTACCTCGGCGGCCGGAAGGCCGTGTCCCCACAGAAGTACCTCGTCGCCGACTTCAGCGTCGGGCAGGGTGCTGACATCAACTGTCAATAAATCCATCGACACCCGACCTGCCAGCGGCACGCGCTGGTCGCGAATCACCATCGGTGTGCCGTCCTCGGCGTGTCGGGGATAGCCATCGGCATAACCGACGCCCACCGTGGCAATGCGTCGCGGGGAGGGTGCTGTCCAGCGGCGGTTGTAGCCCACGCCGTCACCCGTTTCCACGTCTTTGATCGCAATGATCCGGCTTTTAAACTGCATCACCGCTTGCAACTGCTGGCCACCTTGCAGATAGCCGGTGGGGTCGTCGCCATACAGCATAATACCGGGACGGACCCAGTCGAAGTGACTGTAGGGGTGCGCAATAATCGCCGCCGAATTGGCCATGCTGCGCGGCACCCGACCAAGTTCCGCACTGCTGCTGCAGAGTCGCTGGCACTGTTCTGCGGTCACCGGGGTACTAGGTTCATCTGCATCACTGAAGTGACTCATGTGGATAATATCGGCAACCTGAGGGCTGTCGGCTAGCAATCGGTGCGCTTCAACAAACGTCTCATGATTCATGCCGAGTCGGTTCATGCCGATATTGCGCTTCAGCCAAACGTTAATGGATTGTGGCAGTGGGGTTCGGGACAGTTGACGGGCATCGTCCAGCCGGTGGATGACCAAGTCCAATCGCAGTTCTGAGCAGCGCTCCAGCAGGGACCGGTCGATCAGGGTACCCAGCAGCAGCAGGCGGGCCTCTGGCTGGCTGGCTCTCAGGGACTCTGCCTCGCAGAGACGGGCAAGGCCGTAGCCGTCGGCGAGGGCGCTGATATTGGCGGCTACCCAGTCGGCACCGTGTCCGTAGCCATTGGCTTTCAGCATGGCTAAGATACGGGCCGACGGCGCCCGTTGTTTGACTACCGAGATATTGTGACGCAGGGCCGTCACGTCAAATTCCAGCCAGCTTGTATTACGCAAGGTTTGCCAGTGCTCCACTGCCACGATAAGAGAGACCGCCACGCGGTCGATGAGGTTGCCAAGTTTACCGCTGTGGGGCGATGCCTGTCAGTTCTTGTGCTGCTGTTACTGCTGATTTCTCCCGCTTTGGCCACGGATCTGCTCGAGACCTGTCCGCCACGCTTCTCTCCGCCGTCTTACAGCGACAAGCTGCTTATTGACCAGGCGCATTGGCAGGCCATGCAGCAGCTGCGGGACCGCTCACGCGAATGTCCACAGCTTGCCGCCGATTTTGCGCAGGCGTATTTCTGGGGCGGCGCGGAGTGGTCGGCTGACTTCGTCGAGACGCAACGGTATGCCGCGCTTGCCAATGTGGCGCCGTCGCAGAAATGGCAATTGCGCTTGATCAATGCCGGCTTTGTATTACTCGGTCGGCAGCACGGGGATGTGGACGCAGCCATCGCGGTGTTTCAGCGGGAGCTGGCGACTGAGAAAATGCTGCGCAGGCAGCGCGCCTGGGCGGTATTGAATCAACTTGCTGTTCGAGGGGATGTGCGACAATCCGGAGACCATTATGCCTTGCAGTTGCCCGATGGCAGCCTGCTCGCCAGCGACAAAAAGGGCAATATCCAACGGCTAGTAAGCAGGGCTTATGGCAGGACTTATGGCAAGGTTCAGCAGCCTCCGCCAGCCATATTCTACCCACGGAGCCAAGAGGCGTCGTTTGCCCTCCGAGCTTGGCAGGCGCCAGCGGGGCGCTTGATCATCGGGCAGTTGTACAGTTATTACGATGGCCGACAGAGCGGGCAATGTACGGCTACCGCGCTCAGCGATCGCTGGCTAATCACCGCCGCGCATTGCCTTTACCCGCCAGAGGCCGATGCGCCCCTTGCGGATGTTCTGCGATTCTTCCCTAAAAACGGCAATGACGCGGCGCAGGCATTTCGCGTCGAGCAGCTATGGATGCTGCAGAATAACCACCGCCAGCTACTGAACGGCGATATTGCAGCCTACGCAGGCAGTGATCTGGCGCTGCTGAGATTGGACGCTGCCCTTCCGGGGGAGGTGGTTGGCCCGACTCTGGGTTCCAGCCGTGACTCCTCGCTGCTGTACAGCTATGCCTTCGCTGAAAACACGCCCGATAGTAGTTTGTGGCTAAGTGTTTGCCTCCCAGAAACGAAAGAAACTGTCAGCATCTCAAGCAGTGACAAGGTACGAATGGGGCTGTTGTCACTGGATTGCGACAGCCAGCCAGGACAGAGTGGGGCTCTGCTGTGGCAGCCCGGGGAGCCGCTGAACGGGGTGGCGATTCTCTCGGCAAATCTTACTCAAGCGCATGAAAAGCGCGCCATTGCGGCGAGCTTTTCGGCGCCGCTACTGGCAGATATTCAGCGCATATTGCGCAACGAAAAGCCCCGAGCTGTGCACTGGCGCCATGTTCAGCGGTAGTACCCCGGTGCAGCGGTGATGTATATTACAGCTCTTGCCACAAGGGGATGCTGATGCCCAAGGGATTTGAAGACAAGCTGGTCGTTGCTATTTCGTCGCGGGCGCTGTTTAACCTCGACGACAGCCATCAGGTCTTTGAAAATGAGGGCTTGGATGCCTATCAGCAATATCAGATCGAGCACGAAGACCAGATATTGGAGAAGGGCGAGGCCTTCAATATTGTCGAGCGCCTGTTACAGCTCAATGACGTGCTGGATAAAGCCCGCGTTGAAGTGATTCTGTTGTCCCGCAACTCTGCCGATACCGGATTGCGGGTATTTAATTCGATCGAGCATTACGACCTGGATATTCGCCGTGCCGCGTTCAGTGGCGGCGAAAGCCCCTATAAGTACGTTGCTGCATTTGGCTGCCACCTGTTCCTTTCAACGAACGCTGAAGATGTCCGTCGGGCACTGGATAATGGTGTGGCGGCCGCCACCTTGATGCCGCGTACCCGCAAGGCCGACCAGACGCCGCGACGCGAGCTGCGCTTTGCGTTTGACGGTGATGCCGTCCTGTTTTCCGACGAGGCCGAGCAGGTCTTCAAACGCCAGGGACTGGAAGCCTTTACCGCCAGCGAGGTAGCGGCCGCTGACCAGCCGTTGAGTGGCGGGCCGTTCAAGCCTTTCCTGTCGGCGCTGTATACCTTGCAACGCGAGTTGCCCGCCGATGCGCCGCCGATTCGCACCGCGCTTGTCACCGCCCGCTCGGCCCCCGCACACAAGCGGGTAATTCGCACCCTGCGGGAATGGAATATTCGTATCGATGAGTCGCTGTTTCTCGGTGGTTTGGAGAAAGGCGAGTTTTTGCGCGCCTATGGCGCAGATGTGTTCTTTGACGATCAGCATAGTCACTGTGAATCGGCGAGCGAGCACGTGCCCGCGGGTCACGTTCCCCACGGCATTGCCAATCACCGTGATGACGACTGATACTGGTCGCGATCAGTGTTGTTTTACTGGAGACAATAACAATGAAATTGCAGCAGTTGCGGTATATCTGGGAAGTCGCCCACCACGATATGAACGTCTCGGCAACTGCACAGAGCCTGTTTACCTCGCAACCCGGTATCAGTAAGCAGATTCGCATGCTCGAAGACGAGTTGGGGGTGGAGATCTTTGCCCGCAATGGCAAACACCTGACGCGGATTACTCCCGCCGGGGAGGCAATACTCAAGGAGGCTGGGGAAATCCTCCACAAGGCCGAGGGCATTAAGAGTATTGCCCAGGAATTTCGCAATCCCAGCAAAGGCAGCCTGTCCATTGCGACCACGCATACCCAGGCGCGTTACGCCTTGCCGCCGGTTATCAAAGCATTTATCGAACGCTATCCGGATGTGTCGCTGCACATGCATCAGGGCACGCCCATGCAGATCTCCGAGCTGGCGGCGAACTTCGGGGTGGATTTTGCTATCGCCACCGAAGCGCTGGAGCTGTTTTCTGACCTGATAATGATGCCCTGCTATCGCTGGAACCGGACCATTCTGGTGCCGCGGGACCATCCGCTGGCGGCGGTTTCCCGTCTGAGTGTGGAAGATGTGGCCGCGCATCCCATCGTCACGTATGTGTTTGGTTTTACCGGGCGTTCGAAACTCGACGAGGCATTCAGTGAGCGTGGTCTCGAGCCCAAGGTGGTGTTTACCGCAACCGATGCCGATGTCATTAAAACCTATGTGCGGCTGGGCCTTGGGATTGGCATCGTGGCTCAGATGGCTTACGACCCGGTTGCCGACAGCGATCTGGTGGCACTGGACGCCAGCCATTTATTTGAACCGAGCGTGACCAAGGTCGGCTTCCGGCGCGGGACGTATATGCGCAAGTTCATGTATGACTTCGTTGAGTTGTTCGCGCCACACCTGACGAGAGAGCTCGTCGATCAGGCTTATCAGTGCCACAGCAAACAGGAGCTGGACGAGTTGTTTGCGCCGATCGAACTGCCGACCTACTGATACCCTGGCCCCGCAATTGCTTTATCCCCGCTGAGCCGTTAGATTGACCGCCTTTTTTGACCTTAGGAGACTGTAGCCGTGGAAATCGCATGCCTTGACCTTGAAGGTGTACTGATTCCGGAAATCTGGATCGACTTTGCCGAACGCACCGGAATTGAAGCCTTGAAGGCCACCACTCGCGACATTCCGGACTACGATGTGCTCATGCAGCAGCGCCTGCGTCTGCTCGACGAGAACGGACTGGGCCTGCCAGATATTCAGGAAGTGATTGCCGACATGCGGCCGATGGACGGAGCGCGGGAGTTTCTAGACTGGCTGCGCGCGCGTTTCCAGGTGGTGATTCTTTCCGACACCTTCTACGAATTTGCTGCGCCGCTGATGGCGCAACTGGGCTGGCCAACGCTGCTGTGCCACAAGTTGGAAACCGATAACCTGGGCAAGGTGGTGGATTACAAAATCCGCCAGGTAAACCCCAAGCGCCAATCGGTACTGGCACTGAAAACCCTGTACTACCGCATCATTGCGGCGGGGGATTCCTACAATGACACGACAATGCTGGCCGAAGCCGACGCGGGTATTCTGTTCAAGGCTCCCAGCAATGTGATCGAGGAATTTCCGCAATTCCCTGCGGTTCACGATTACGAGGCACTGAAACTGGAATTCATCAAGGCCTCCAATCGCAACCTCAGTCTCTAATCCGAGACCGACTCGGCAAGCGTTGTCATCAGCTTGCCGAGTTTCTCCTCTGTTTCACGAAACTCCTCATCGGCGACTGAGTCCGCCACGACCCCGCCACCGGCCCAGCCGCGTATTTCACCGTTCTGGCAGACAAAACTGCGAATCAGAATATTGCTGTCCATGCGCCCATCACTGCCCAAATAAAACAGGCTTCCGCAGTACAGCGAGCGTCGGCTGGGCTCCAGTTCCGCGATAATCTCCATCGCCCGGCGTTTGGGAGCACCGGTGATTGAGCCGCCGGGAAAACAGTCCAGCAGGGCCTGCAAGGGGCTGCGCGAGGGCATTAGCTCGCCGGAAATGGTGCTGACCAAGTGGTGAACGGTGCGGAAGCTCTGCAGTTCCAGGAGTGCGTCAACGTTCACGCTGCCTGCGATACAGTTACGCCCGAGGTCATTGCGCAGCAGGTCGACAATCATCACGTTTTCAGCCCGGTTCTTTTCACTGCTCTGAAGCGCGTCAGCCAGTTGTCGATCTTCCCGTGTATTGTCAGAACGCCGGGCTGTTCCCTTAATAGGCTGGGTGCGAAGTCGCCCGTCTTCCGCGCAGATGAAGCGTTCGGGTGAGAGAGACAGCAATTGCCCGGCGCCGAAATCCCAGTAGACCGAGAACGGCGCGGCGGCAGTGTTGCGTAACTGGCGATACGCGACCAGTGGTGATCCCTGATAACGGGCATTGAACTGCCGGGTGAGGTTGATCTGGTAACAATCACCCGCGTGAATGTAGTCCTGTACCGCATTGAAAGCCTCGAGATAGGCGGGCCAGTCCAGTGAGCTGGCAAACGGCTCGGTCAGCGCGAAGCTGGGGAGTTTATTGTCAGAGCAACTCCCGTTGCGGAGGCGGTCGGGCCAGGCACTGCGGCTGCCGGCTTGCACGACGAGTTCACATTTCTGATGTTGATGATCGACAACGATGACCCAGTCATAAATGCCGGTAAACCAGCTGGGCAGTGTGTCGAGTGTGTCGCCAGTCTTCCGCGCGAGCAGATGCTGCTCCCCCAGCTCGTAGCTGATATAACCGATGGCGCCGCCACAGAAGGGTAGCTCGGGGTCATGTTCAAAGTCGGCGATCGCGGCCTCTATGGCCTGCCGTTGCCTGTCGATTTGTGTGGCTACCGGCGTTGCGTCGTCAGGCGTGAAGGCAAAGCACTGAGCCGGGTCTGCACAAATCAGGCTGTAGCGTCCGCGCTCACTGTCGGGTTTGCCGGAATCCAGCAATAGGGGGCAGGAGGCCTCCGTCAGCCAGGTGAGATAATGACTGCTGTCATGGAAGTAGGGCAGCGGGCTGCGGCAAAGGCCGGACATGGCGTTGGAAAAGCTCCCTGAAGGGCTTTGACAGGGGGGCGATTGTACGCGCTAGGCCTATGAAAAATCTAGTATTTTGGTCATTCCAAGTGATCGGTATGGTCACCCCTTCAGATTGACAGCCGCAGCGCCCTAAAGTAAGGTTAGCCGCCGCTTTGAGAAAGCTTTCAAGCCGTCAATGCAACACATACAGAACGGCAAGGCTTCTCAATCATCCGTCGCTTACATGCCTTCTGGCTTACTCCGAACAGTCTGGTTACGGCCAGTGCTGAGGACAGCTTCAGTCTGCATGTGGGTCTCGGAAACAAAAAATGACATTTGGGACTGACAGGCATGAGCAAAAAAGAGCATTTGACGCCCTCACTGGAAAATCCATTCGCGCTAAAAGCCGAACTCGAATTTACCGTGCCGGGACAAATTGATTACGAACCTGGCCTCTATGAAGCTGCGCTTCAAGCGGGTCATGATCTTCAGCAACGCCCCCTGAAAGCTGCCGGTATCAAAGCGGTACAAAAACAGCACGAAAAGAAACGCATGACCATCTGGGAGCGTATTCAGGTGCTGGCCGATGCGGGTACCGAGCCCAAGGTGCTGTATCAGAACTGGGGCAAGAATTTGGACGGTGCGTCACTGGTGACCGCCATCGTCAAAGTCAACGGCCGCGATGTGGCCATGTATGGCCATGATTTCACGGTTCGCGCGGGCTCCATGGACGCGACCAATGGCACCAAACTCGCCAACCTGTTCCAGTTGGCTGGCAAACTGGGTATTCCCCTGGTTGGTATGAACGATTCTGCCGGTGCTTACATCCCTGCGGGTGTGGGCGGCCTTGATGGCTACGCCGAGGCCTTTACTGCACTGCGTAAAATCAACGGCGTGGTGCCGTCGATTATGTGCATGTTCGGCTACAACGCCGGTGGTGGTGCCTACCTGCCGCGTCAGGGCTCTTTTGTTATTCAGCCCAACGACACGTTCTTCGGTCTGACCGGACCCGGTGTTGTTAAGTCCGTGCTGGGTGAAGACGTGACGGCTGACGAACTGGGTGGCCCCAGCGTTCACAGCCAGTCTGGCGTCACCGATTTCGTGGTGCCCGATGAAGTGGCGGCGCTGCGCAAGGTCAAAGAGCTGCTGAACTATCTGCCCGATAACTCTGCGTCCAAACCGCCGTTCCAGCCGACCTCAGATCCGCTGACTCGCCGTACCTGGGACGTTGACCTGCTGCTGAAGAAGGCCTTCAACAGCCCCACCGGCTTTAACACGCCGTTCGACATCAGCATCATTATTCAGCAGATGTGTGATCACGGTGACTATTTTGAGATCCAGCCCGAGCGTGCGCGTAACACCATCTGTGCGCTGGGTCGTATCGGTGGCAACGTAGTGGGCTTTGTTGCCAACAACTCAGCCGTTTCCTCAGGCCAGATTGATATCGACGCCGCCTACAAGAACGCACGCTTTATCCGTTTCTGCAACATCTACAATATTCCGGTGATCTTCATGGAAGACACCACCGGCTTCCTGCCCGGTCGCGATCAGGAAACCGGCGGTATTGTTCAGGCGGGTCGCGCCATGCTGGACGCCATCATCGATCTGCGCACACCGCGCTTCCTGGTGATTGTGCGCAACGCCTTCGGCGGCGCTTACGCCTCCTTTAATAACTACCCCACAGGCGCCGATTTTGTCTGCGCACTGCCGACCACCCGCCTGGCGGTAATGGGCCCGGCAGGGGTGGAGTATGTGTATAAAGACGAAGTTCGCAAGATTCGCGGCTCAATCAAATCGCGCATCGCCGAGGCTACACAGCAGAACATTGCTGCGGGCATGAGCGAAGCCGACGCGAGCGCAGCGGCGCAAACCGCGGTTGCCGAGTGGCAGAAGCAGGAAGAAGCGCTGCTGACACAACGCTATGAACGCGAACTGATGAACCCCAACGAAGCATTGAGCCTGGGCTCTATCTCCCAGATCGTCATGCCCTCGGACCTGCGAAAAGTCCTGGGCGAGCAACTGGAATTGCACCTGAAAGGCTACCAGCCTGCGCCGATGAGTGGCGTGCAGCGTGAATTCCACTAAGTGGTGAACCACTGATAAAACGCTCGACAACAACATACAGACGATTCGCTTACGAGGTTATCAACGTGCAAACGAGCAACAATTACTACCTGAACAATCCGCTGATTCACAAAGATCGTCAGCTTGATAAATCATCTTCAGAGTGGGTGAGAAGTTTTTCCTGTAAGGACTTGAAACCCCTAATTATTTGTCGTGGTCCCATCCGTAAAGAGGCGATGGATGTCTTCGACGAAATGGGTATCAACAGCTACGGCATTCTGCTGTCTGAGAAAGACTCTATTACCTATACGAATGCGCTGGCGCCCGAGTTGCGCACGCTGACAGATCCGAACCGCGTTCACCGCGTGCCGGACTACACAGGCGCAACCAAGGAAGAGCGTCAAAAGCGTATTCAGCAGATCATTCGCATTGCCCACGACAATGGCTATAACGCTATCTTCGCCGGCTACGGTTTCATGTCGGAAGATGCCGAGATGGTGGAGTCGATGGAAGAGGCCGGTCTGAACTTTATCGGCCCCTGTTCCTTCACCCAGAAAGCCGCTGGCATGAAAGACCAGGCCAAGCGCACCGCACTGGAAACCGGCGTGTCGGTAACCCCCGGTGTGAACAATGCCACCAGCCTGGCGCTGTTTGCCAAATACGGCAAAGACGGTCTGGACAAGTGTGCCAAAGACAATAATCTCGACGTGGACTTTGCGGCTTGCAAAGACGACGAAGAGAAAGCGCTGGCACTGTTGGCCGCCTCTTATGATGCAGGCATCGACATTATCGATGCCGCTGATATCGGCGCTGCACTGCAAGTTGAAGCCAAGCGCATGCTGGCTGAAAAGCCCAATAACCGCTTCCGTTTGAAAGCTATCGCTGGTGGCGGTGGTAAAGGCCAGCGTATTCTGCAGTCCGCCAACTCCTACGACGGCGCGACGCTGGAAGAGAAAGTCGAGAAAGCCGCTGCCAAAGTGCCTTCGCTGGTACTGGAATGTCTGATCGAGCTGAAAACCAACGGTGTGGGCGATAACAAAAACGTCCTCATCGAGATGAATATCGACACTACCCGTCACCAGGAAATTCAGGTGGTGGGTAACGGCGAGTGGTGCATGACCATGGGCGGCCGTGACTGCTCACTGCAAATGCACGAGCAGAAGCTGTTGGAAGTGTCCGTGACCGAGGAAGAGCTGAAAGCCGCGATCACGGTGGCTGAAGACGCAGGCAAGACGGAAGAAGCCGGTCAGCTGAAGAAAGATCTGGTCATTCTGCAGCGCATGGAAGAAGAGGGCGCGGTCTTCGGTCAGGCGGTAAAACTGGATTCCGTCGGCACCTTCGAGTGTATCGTTGACGGTGAAGCGCATTACTTCATGGAAATGAACACGCGTATCCAGGTGGAGCACCGCGTTACCGAGCTGTGCTACAAGCTGAAGTTCACCAACCCGGACAATCCCGCCGACTTCTTCATCGCTGAAAGTCTGGTAGAAGTGATGGCGCTGCTGGCCCGTCACGGCAAACGTCTGCCCAAGCCCGAGCGCATTGTTCGCGAGAAGACCTCTGTTGAAGCGCGGATGAACGCCACCAACCAGGCGCTGCAGCCTCACGCGGGCGGCATTATCGAAAACTGGTCCAACGCCATTCCCGGCGAAATTCGTGACGACCAGGGTATTTCGACTCACAACCCCGATACCGATGTGTTCATGAAGTACCATCTGGCTGGGGCCTACGACTCGAATATCGCGCTGTTGCTGACGACCGGTGAAACCCGCCTCGACAGCTATAATCGCATGGCAGAGATCCTGCGTCGCACGGAGCTGCGTGGTAAAGACCTCGCAACCAACCTGGAATTCCACTACGGCCTGGTTCACTGGTTTATTGGTAACGGCATCAATGCGCGCCCGAGCACGCGTTTTATCGTGCCTTACCTGACGGCGGTGGGCTTGCTGAAAGAGCAGGCTAACCAGCTGGATCTGGACTATGCCTACGGTCAGATTCGCCAACGCTACCTGGAAGCCAATGCCGAGCAGGCTGCCGAGTGGGCCGCGGTACTGGACGCCAAAAAACTGCTGTTCACCCGTCCGCTGGAGCGCCTGTTCGCAGAGCCGCACTATATGTCTGGCTGGCTGAGCATCAACAAGAAGGCGCTGGTGATTAAAGACGGCAGCATCGAGTGGCTGGAAAACCCGATTCTGCTGCTGGATCGCCTGTACCACTACCTGAACATGGACTTTGAAGTCGGCAAGCCTGCGCGTTACATGATCTGGGATCACGATCACGACATCCTTGACGCTGCCGTTGGCTTCTACAAGTCGCTGGAAGAAAAACTGGGTACGGCAGATTTCACTGCCATCCAAAAGGCGCTGGGCAGCGACGCTGCGCCGGCCGGCTTCAGTGGGGATGAATGGGCCGCAGTACGCAGTGCGCACGCCGGTTATATGGCGGGCACCGAGCTGCTGGCAGTACTGGCGCATATCGCAAGCAGCACGGGCTTCTTCGAGCTGGCTGTGCAGCCTGACTTGAGCATCGAAATTCCCGAGCGTCTCACCGAGGAAAGCCTCCAGAAGCGCATGGCGAAGGTACTGGTACCACCGCCGGTTGCGAAGTCGGACGAGATTCTGGCCGCCAGCGGCGGTATGTTCTATCCGCGTGAAGCGCCGGGCATGGATGTCTTTGTCAATGAAGGCGACCACTTCGAAGCAGGTGATACCCTTTACATCGTTGAAGTCATGAAGATGTTCAACAAAGTGGTTGCGCCGTTTGCCGGCACCATCGAGAAAGTGCTGATTGAGGGTGATGGCGTCATCATCAAGAAAGGTCAGCCGCTGTTCAAAGTGAACCCCGATGAGAAAATCGAGGTTGAGACACCTGAACAGATTGCTGCCGCGCGCCGCGCCAGCACCGATGGTTTCCTGGCTGGAATTGCCGGTTAAGACTTGTCCTCGCGGCGCCCCGGTGGCGCCGCTATCTCTTAGAGGGAGACATCATGATCACTGCTCTGGACCATATCGCAATTGCCGTTCCTGACTTGGAAAAGGCGATCAAGCGCTTCATGGAAGATTTCGGCCTGACCTTTGAAGGCACCGAGGACGTTGAAAGTGCGAAAACGTCTACCGCGTTTTTCCCACTGCCCCCCACCAGCATCGAACTGGTTCATCCGCTTAACGGCGAAGGGCCAATTGCCAAATACCTCGAGAAAAAGCCGGGCGGCATTCACCACCTGTGTTTTCGCACCGACGACATTGAAGCCGATGTCGCGCGCCTGAAAGAAAAAGGCTATCAGTTCCTGTCTGATGCACCGTCGCCCGGTGCTCATGGCTGCCAGGTTATTTTTATTCATCCCAAATCCTGCGACGGCGTGCTGATTGAGCTCAACCAGCCCTCCGACGATCACCACCACTAATTATCTGCGCCCCAGCCACTCTCAGAAGTGGCAGGGTGCACACGACTATCGACAGGACCACGAATATGGCCGATTACAAAGCCCCTGAAGTTTCGCTGGACGAATGGCATAGCCTTGCCAACAAATCCCTGGAACGCAGCAACAAAACCCTTGATGACCTGACATGGCACACGCCAGAAGGTATCGACGTTAAGCCGCTGTACTCCGCTGAAGATACCCGCGACCTGCCTTACACCAATACTTTCCCCGGTCTCGAGCCCTTTATCCGCGGCCCCCAGCCGACCATGTATGCCGGTCGCCCCTGGACTATCCGCCAGTACGCTGGTTTCTCTACTGCAGAAGAGTCCAACGCCTTCTACCGTAAAGCCCTTGCGGCAGGCGGTCAGGGGGTTTCGGTGGCCTTCGACCTGGCGACTCACCGCGGCTATGACTCGGATCATCCCCGAGTCACTGGCGATGTGGGTAAAGCCGGTGTTGCCATCGATTCTGTCGAAGACATGAAGGTGCTGTTCGACGGCATTCCGCTGGATAAAGTCTCGGTCTCGATGACGATGAACGGCGCGGTACTACCGGTACTGGCGGGTTACATCGTCGCAGCCGAAGAGCAGGGCGTCAGCCAGGACCAGCTCTCGGGCACCATCCAGAACGATATCCTCAAAGAATTCATGGTGCGTAACACCTATATTTACCCACCAGCACCGTCGATGAAAATCATCGGTGACATCATCGCCTATGCCTCAGAGCATATGCCCAAGTTCAATACCATTTCGATCTCCGGTTACCACATCCAGGAAGCGGGCGCTGATGCCGCGCTGGAACTGGCCTACACGCTGGCCGACGGTAAGGAGTACATCCGCACTGCAATTGCTGCGGGGCTGGATATCGACAAATTTGCCGGTCGCCTGTCGTTCTTCTGGGGCATTGGCATGAACTTCTACATGGAAATCGCCAAGATGCGCGCGGCACGTCTGCTGTGGGCTGAGATTGTTTCCGAGTTTGAGCCCAAGAATCCGCGCTCGAAAATGCTGCGTACCCACAGCCAGACCTCTGGCTGGTCGCTGACCGAACAAGATCCGTACAACAACATTGTGCGGACCACCATCGAAGCGATGGCGGCGGTCTTCGGCGGCACCCAGTCGCTGCACACCAACGCACTGGATGAAGCGATCGCACTGCCCACGCAGTTTTCTTCGCGCATTGCCCGCAACACCCAGCTGATCATTCAGGAAGAAAGCGGTATCACCAAGGTAGCTGATCCCTGGGGCGGTTCCTATATGATGGAATCCCTCACCAAAGAGATCGCCGATAAAGCCCGCGAACTGATTGCCGAGGTTGAAGAGAAAGGCGGTATGGCCAAGGCCATTGAAACCGGCATGCCGAAACTGCGTATCGAAGAATCGGCGGCGCGCAAGCAGGCCCGTATCGACCGTGGTGAAGACGTCATCGTCGGGGTGAACAAGTACACCCTGGATGAAGAAGACGATGTCGAAGTGCTGGATATCGATAACGAGAAGGTTCGTCAATCGCAAGTCGCGGCACTGGGACGAATTCGCGACGCGCGTGATGAGAAAGCGGTCGAAGATGCACTGGAAGCGATTTATCAGTGTGCTGTCAGCGGCGAAGGCAACCTGCTGGATCTGTGTGTGAAAGCCACCCGCGTACGCGCTACCGTTGGGGAGATTTCTTTCGCTATGGAACGTGAATTCGGTCGTTTTAACGCTCAGGCGCAAACCGTGTCGGGTGTGTATGGCAGCGCCTATCAGGACGACGAAAACTGGCAGGGCATTTCGTCAGATATTGAAGGCTTCGTTGAAAAACATGGCCGCCGTCCCCGTATGCTGGTCTGCAAAATGGGGCAGGACGGACACGACCGCGGTGCCAAAGTTATTGCAACGGCATTCGCCGACGTGGGCTTTGATATCGACCTGTCGCCGATGTTCTCCACGCCGGAAGAAGTGGCCAAACAGGCGGTCGAGAACGACGTACACGTCGTGGGCGTTTCTTCACAGGCCGCCGGTCACAAAACGCTGGTGCCTCAGCTGATTGAAGAGCTGAAGAAAGTCGGTGCCGACGACATCATCGTTGTCGCGGGGGGCGTCATTCCACGCCCGGATTACGACTTCCTGTACAAAGCGGGTGTGAAGGGCATTTTTGGCCCCGGCACCAAAATCCCGCTGGCGGCACGTGAAGTGCTGAACGCCATTAACGACGCCTACCAGGGCTGATCCGCAACGGCGTGAAACGGGAGGCGCGGTGTCCTGCGGGGCACTGTTGCCTCCCGTTTTCGCATGGGTATTTGCAATGAATATTGATGTAGAAGCGCTCAAACAGGGTAACCGCCGGGCCTTAGCCAAGGCGATTACCTTGGTTGAAAGTAAAAAGCTCGATCACCGTGCACAGGCACAAGAGCTGCTTGAGGCGGTGTTGTCCAATACCGGCAACAGTATCCGTATCGGCATTACCGGTATCCCCGGGGTCGGAAAATCGACTTTTATTGAATCCTTCGGCCAGTACCTGATTTCACAGGGTAAGCGCGTGGCGGTGTTGGCTGTCGACCCCAGCTCACCGATAGCCGGGGGCTCCATTCTCGGCGATAAAACCCGCATGGAAATGCTGTCGCGCAGCGATGATGCGTTTATCCGGCCGTCGCCCTCCGAAGGCTCGCTGGGCGGTGTGGCGCTGAAGACACGCGAAACCATGCTGCTGTGCGAGGCAGCCGGTTACGACGTCATTCTGGTGGAAACCGTTGGGGTCGGGCAGTCCGAATACGAAGTCGCGAGTATGGTCGACTTTTTCATGGTGCTGATGCTGCCCAATGCCGGTGATGAACTGCAGGGCATTAAGAAAGGCATTATGGAATTGGCCGATGCACTGGTGATCAACAAGGCCGATGGCGAGAGCATCAACCTCGCCACGCAAACCCGTCGCCACTACCAGAATGCACTACATCTGCTGCGCCACAGCAGTTTCTGGACGCCTCAGGTGATGACCTGTTCTGCGCTGCGCAATGAAAATATTCAAGCGGTGTGGGGCATGATCAGCGACTATCAAGTCGACGCTACCAAGAACGGCGCGTTGGCGGAGAAGCGCGCTCGTCAGGCCAAAGAGTGGATGAATAAGCTGCTTCATGAAATGCTGGATATCAAGCTGAAGGAGAACCCGGCCATCAAAGCCCTGTTGCCGGAATTGAACCGAAAGGTGACCGATGGCGAGACCACACCTTTCCTCGCCGCACAGCGCATTGTCGAGCTGCTCTTCGAAGGAACGCCGACATCATGAGCAAGGCGGTGGCCAGGAAACTCGATGAATTCATCGCCCGTCATCTGCCGACGGCTCAGCACATGCAGTTGGCGGTGGCTGATTACGACAGCCACTCACTGACGCTGACCGCGCCGCTGGGCCCCAGCATCAATGACAAACTGACCGCTTTCGGCGGCAGTATCTACGTAGTCGCGGTGATGGCGTGTTGGGGGATGGTCTATCTGCGCTGTGTCGAGCAGGGGCTGGATCCTGATATCGTCGTTGCGAAAGGCGAGATTGATTACATGAAGCCTGTCGATGGCGATATTGTCGCCAGCTCACTGCCCACCGACGAGTCCGATTGGACGCAGTTTTTTGGGGACTTTGCCGAGCGAGGCCGGGCGAAGATTGCGCTCAGCTCTGAGGTGCGCATCGGCGATGCCGTGGCGGCGCGATTCTCAGGGCTGTACGCCATTGTCGGTGTCAAAGCATGAGTCGTCGGATTCCTTGTACAGGAAACAACTAAGCGCTTCGCGCTGAGCCATGCCGTCCCGGTAACCCAGGTCGATAAGCTTGCCGCAGAATTCCGGAGTGAACAGCAGGTAGCTGGCGATATTCACATTGCCGCCACGGCTGCTGCCCGTCCGTCCCAAAAATGCCCGGAGAGAACGGGGCAGCTCTTTTACATGATCGTCAGCAATACTGTCGATGTCTTCGCTGGGGCTAATCACCAAACAGCGAACTGGCAGCAAATTGCGACCCATCAGCTCGGTATTTTCCTCGGGGATCAGCGACAGCAACTCGTTGATCCGCTCCAGTCGTTCGATATCAATCTCGATGCTGTCGATAAAAGCACTGTTCAATAACTGCCCGATTATTTGCCCAAAGGCCGGAGACTGAATCGGCTTGGGTGTGGCGGAGTAGTGCTGGCGATGCCCGCTTGGCGGAATCACCAGCACCCGGTGCGCGCCTAGATGGATGGCCGGGCTGATGGGGGTGAGCTGACGCAATGCACCATCGCCGTAGTAGTAGCGGCCCACCTTGGCGGGAGGGAAAATCGTGGGGATGGCGGCGGAAGCCATCAGGTGCTGCAGGGTAATCGGCGTGGCCAGTCCTTGTCGTCGCCAGCGTTGCCATCCGGCGTGGCCAGGGCCGCCCTGAAAAAAAGTTTCAGACAGGTTCAGACTGTAGTTCATCGCTGTCAACGAAAGGGCGTCCAGATCACCGTTGAGAATATTGCGACTGATGTTGTTGAAATGGATATGCTTCCCCAGCAGCTCCCGCAATGGACTGTTGTCCAGCAGGGCAACCGGCTTGCCAACCGCAATACCTGAATTGAACAGCGAGAGCCCCAGCCGCAGGGCATTGCGAATCACGCCGATAATATCGGCGCGATAGATCTTATCAGTGGTTAATTCCCGCCACAGCAATTCAAGTTTCTGCGCGGTGCCGGAGAAATGGTGTGCGCCGGCCGCCAGCGACACGGCATTGATTGCCCCGGCAGACGTGCCGGACAGAATACTGAACGGATTGTCGTGACGCGGACCGTGCAGTTCGGCAACCGCCTTTAATACACCCACCTGATAGGCGGCCCGAGCGCCGCCGCCGGGAAGTATCAGTCCGGTATTCGCGTGAGCGGGAAGGAGCCTTTCACCGTCTTTCATGTCTAGCGCTGTCCGCGCAGGCCGGTTTCCACCAAGACTCGTGTGGCAATTTCCTCCACCGAGGCGTGGGTCGTATTGAGGTAGGGAATACCAAAGCGCTGGAACAGTGCTTCGGCGTCGCGGACTTCGTCTTCGCAGCGTCGCAGGCTGGCGTAGGGGCTGTCTGGACGTCGTTCGGCACGGATCGCGGCGAGTCGGGAGGGTTCGATGGTCAGCCCGAACAATCGTGGACGATGTTCAGCGAGGGCTTTGGGCAAGCGGCGCTCTTCCAGATCTTCTTCGGTGAGGGGATAGTTTGCCACGAAGACCCCCGCCTGCAGCGCGAGGTAGAGACAGGTGGGCGTTTTACCGCTGCGCGACACGCCGATAAGAATGACCTGTGCCTGATCATAGCGATTGATGCGCGCACCGTCGTCGTTATCCAGTGCGAAGTTCACGGCATCAATGCGTGTCTGGTAGCGGGCATCTCGGTCGGCGTTTTGCAGGCGCCCCACGGTGCTTGAGGGCTTCTCGCCAAGGGCAGTTTCCAGTTGCGACAGAAAGGTGTCCAGCACGTCGATAATAAAGCCCTTGCTGGTGGCGATCACCGCGCGGATGTCTTGATTCACCAGCGTGTCAAAAATAATGGGCTGATGGCCGGTTTCCTCGGCGATGCGATCAATTTTAGCCACAGTTAACGCCGCTTTTTCTACAGAGTCGACGTACGGGACGACGATATGTTCAAACTCAAGCTGCTCAAATTGGGTCAATACGCTGCTGCCGAGGGTTTCCGCAGTAATGCCGGTGCTGTCTGAAATGTAGAAAACCGTTCTCTTCATGTAGTTTTTTTACCGAATGCAGGGTGTTTTTCGACGGGAATTTCCAGAATAGCTGTTTTAGTATGCTGGCGTCGCACTATTTTCACCCTTATAGCTGCAAGCCAAACGCATTGCAAAGGAGAATGACCGCATGGCTGAATACGTGATCTGGTTCAGGGACCTGGGTATGAACGATGTCGACCGGGTAGGGGGCAAGAATGCTTCGCTCGGTGAGATGATCAGTCAGCTCTCCAATGCAGGGGTGTCTGTGCCCGATGGTTTCGCGACGACCGCGCAGGCCTATCGCGACTTCCTCGACCAGAGTGGTCTGAATCAGCGTATCCAAGACATGCTCAAGGGCCTGGATATCGACGATGTGAAAAAACTGGCCGAAGTCGGCAAAGAAATTCGTCAGGCCATTGTTGATACCCCATTCCCCGGCCCGCTGAACGAGGCGATCAGCGAAGCCTATGCCAAGATGATCGATGGCAACCCCGCCATGGCCTGCGCCGTGCGCTCCTCGGCAACCGCAGAAGATCTGCCGGATGCTTCGTTTGCGGGGCAGCAAGAGACCTTCCTGAACATCAACGGTCTCGACAACATCATGATTGCGATCAAAGAGGTGTTTGCCTCGCTGTACAACGATCGCGCTATCGCGTATCGCGTTCACAAAGGTTTTGAACATGCCGACGTCGCACTGTCGGCTGGCATCCAGCGCATGGTTCGCTCCGAGACCGGCGCGGCAGGTGTCATGTTCACCATGGATACCGAGTCCGGCTTCGACGGTGTGGTATTCATCACCGCCAGCTATGGTCTGGGTGAGACGGTGGTGCAGGGCGCGGTAAACCCCGATGAATTCTATGTGCACAAGGCAACTCTCGCTAAAGACCGACCAGCGGTACTGCGCCGTAATCTGGGCAGCAAGCTGATCAAGATGGTCTACGGCAGCGAGGCCGCTGCCGGTAAGTCAGTGGAAACCGTTGAGGTGCCCGAAGCCGATCGCAATCAGTTCTGTATCAGCGATGCCGAAGTGATGTCGCTGGCGCGCCAGGCGCTGATTATTGAAAAGCACTACGGCCGCCCGATGGATATCGAGTGGGCTCGTGATGGCGACGACGGCAAGTTGTATATCGTTCAGGCTCGCCCGGAAACTGTGAAGAGCCGTGAATCCGCCAATATGATGGAGCGCTACCTGCTCAAAGAGAAAGGTGAAGTGCTGTGTGAAGGGCGTTCTATTGGTCAGCGCATCGGTGCCGGTCCGGTACGGGTAATTGCCGGTATCGCGGATATGGATCAGGTACAAAAAGGCGATGTGCTGGTGACCGACATGACTGACCCGGATTGGGAGCCGGTCATGAAACGCGCCTCAGCCATTGTAACCAACCGGGGTGGCCGCACCTGCCACGCGGCGATCATTGCCCGCGAGCTGGGTATTCCAGCGGTTGTCGGCTGTGGCGACGCTACCGAGAGGCTCACCTCTGGTCAGGACGTGACAGTGTCCTGTGCCGAAGGCGACACCGGTATGGTGTATGCGGGGCAGCTGAACTTTGATATCAGCCGTAACCAGCTCGACAGCATGCCCGAACTGCCGTTCAAAATCATGATGAACGTCGGTAACCCGGATCGCGCGTTTGACTTCCAGTCCTACCCGAACGCGGGTGTCGGTCTGGCGCGACTGGAGTTCATTATTAACCGTATGATCGGCGTGCACCCCAAAGCGCTGATCAATTACGACACGCTGCCCCGCGATGTTCAGCAGGCGGTGAAGCGCCGTGTTGCAGGCTATGCGGACCCAGTTGAGTTCTACGTGGAAAAGCTGGTGGAAGGCATTTCCAGCATCGCCAGCGCCTTCTACCCGGAGCGCGTGATCGTGCGCATGTCCGACTTCAAATCCAACGAGTATGCCCACCTGATTGGCGGCAGCCTCTACGAGCCCTCGGAAGAAAACCCCATGTTGGGTTTCCGCGGTGCCTCGCGCTACATCTCTGATTCCTTCCGTGAGTGCTTCGACCTGGAATGCCGCGCACTGAAGAAAGTCCGTGAAGAGATGGATCTTCAAAACGTCGAGATCATGGTGCCCTTTGTGCGCACCGTGGGCGAGGCCAAACAGGTCATCGAACTGCTCGCCGAGAACGGTCTGAAGCGTGGCGAGAACGGCCTGAAAATCATCATGATGTGCGAACTGCCTGCCAATGCCTTGCTGGCAGAGCAATTCCTTGAGCACTTCGACGGCTTCTCGATTGGCTCCAACGACCTCACTCAGCTCACGCTGGGACTGGATCGCGATTCCGGCTTGATCGCTCACTTGTTTGACGAGCGCAACGACGCCGTCAAGGTACTGCTGTCCAGCGCGATCAAAGCCTGTAAAGAGCAGGGCAAGTACATCGGTATTTGTGGTCAGGGCCCGTCGGATCATCCCGACTTTGCCCAGTGGCTGATGGAGCAGGGCATCGACAGCGTATCGCTTAACCCGGACTCAGTGCTCGAAACCTGGCTGTTCCTGGCGGAGAAACTGAACGCTTGATATAGCCACCCGGTCTCATTGTAAGAACGCGCTTGAGCCCAGGCTGTTTATCAGCTTGGGCTTTTTTGTGCCGGGCATAACTATTTGTATGGCCCGGTCACTGAGGTAAGATGCCGCAAACCCCATGTGGCAGGGCACTATGCGTTACTACTCTCTGGAAAAGCTGATCAACCTTTTCGATGGCTATCGAGAAGTGTTCAAGATCGACAATCACTCGCTGATGTTGTTGCAGATTGATGGGCAACGCTACGCGGTGGAGAGTAGCTGCCCACATAGAGAGTACCCCTTGACCGCTTCAGATGTGGTGGGTGATGAACTGGTCTGCCCGAAACATCACTACCGCTTTGGCATCAGTGATGGGCAGCTGCGCTTTGCCAGCGAAGAGCCTTGCCGCAACTTACGCTGTTATGAGCTGGTCTACCGCGACAATGAAATCGGTGTGATGCTTGATGGTTGAATATTGGCGCTCAGTAGAGGCGCTTCAACCATGGCGAAGGCCGTGAGACCTGCCAGATCCGGTCAAACTGTTCGATGTACTCCCTTGCCGCGGCGCGCTTGTCAACGCCACTCCGCAGGCCACTTTGGCCGTGGCGGGTGTAGGCCGCAAAATGGCCGTTATCGCCCACCAGAAAATACTCACGCAGCTCTTGTTGTAACTCTACCCGCGCCAGCCGAATGTCGACCGCGCTGAGGCGACGGCTCAGTTCCACCAGCGGGTGGCGGACTTCCCGTAACGGTCGATCATCGCAGATGAGCAAGCGGACTTCGCTGTTTCGATGCCGTCTTGCCAGCGCCGACAGGGCCACGCTCAAGGCGTCTTCGCTGTAAATTGCTTCATTCAGACTGAGACTGAATATGCGCACTTGGCGCCGGGCCTGCTGACAAATATCCAGTGCCAGAGCGGAGAAGTCTTGATGCTCAGGGGGGCTTTTTGCAGCCGTGTCCAGCCGCAATTCCATGCTAACGTGGGGAATTCCCGCATCCATGAAGGGCTCGCCATAAATTTTGAACCCGGCTTTGCGGTAGAAGCCTATCGCGTGTTGCTGAGCGGCCAGACGGAGCAGGGGGAATTGCTGGGCTTTCGCACTGGCTATCACGGTGTCCAGCATATCTTGGCCGATATGCTTGCCGCGATAGTCGGCGAGTACTGCCATGCGGCCAATATGTCCGTCGCTGAGCAATCGAACCGTGCCCACCGCTGTATCACCTAGTGAGGCCAGCCAGTGTTGTGCCTGAGGGTCATGCTCATCGATTTCCAGTTCGATAGGGACATGCTGCTCGTCGACAAAAACGCGGTGACGGATAGCGGTAAGAATCTCGGCGTCGTCTTGCCAGCTGACTGGCTCAATCTTCAACATCGTCATCGAAATACACCGTACCCGCCTGATAGAGGCTATAGCGTAATTCAGGTGTTAGAGTCGTGACAATGTCATCGTTTTGCTGAGCACAAAAGGCGGCAATCTGCTCGCGGTGAGCGCTGTCATAAGAATAGGCACAGCCGTCAACAAACAGATAGTGTGCGTCGAACGCGAGACGGGCGCCGGGGCGCAAATATAGCTTGGAATGCTGTTCCTGCGACTGAAATTCGACAAAGGACAGAGCCGGGTTCGAGAACAATTGCTCGTTGTCGACATGGCTCATTAACTGGCCGAACCAGCGCGAGAGGCTTTGGTCATCATCCAGCCCCTGACTTAGCACCTGCCGCAGCTGGCTGACGACCTCTTCAGGAATCCAGCCGGGATTGGCATCGGCGCGGAGTGCTGCATCCCGAAAACGCTGGTCTTCGCTCAATGCCGATTCACGCTCCATAGACCACTGAGAAATCAGTTCAGCATGGGAGGGGGCGCGAAAACCGACCGACAGTGTGATGCAGTCATCGCCCTCGGCGCGGCCCCAATGGGCGACACCGGGCGGGATGTAGAGAATGTCACCGGGTTCCAGCAAAACGCTCTCACGGCACTCAAACTGTTTTAACAGTCGCAGTTCAGGATGGCCGAGCAGCGGTGTGTTGTCATCGCAGTGCTGACCGATGTCCCAGCGCCGCTTGCCATGCCCCTGAATCAGAAAGACGTCGTAGTTGTCGTAGTGTGGACCCACGCTGCCGCCATCACTGGCATAGCTGATCATGATGTCATCGATACGCCAGCGCGGCAGAAACCGAAAGTGTTCGAGCAAAGCCGCGACTTCCGGAATCCAGTGATCTACGGACTGTACCAGCAGCGTCCAGTCGCTTGCCGGCAGTTCCGCAAAGTCTGACTCGTCCAGTGGACCATGCCGCAGCAGCCAGTCCTCGCCATCGCGTCGGATCAGTCGTGAATCGACGTCGGCTTCACAGGCGAGCCCGGCAAGGTCATCGCCATCGACCGGGCAGACAAAGGCGGGCAGGGCCGCGCGCAACAGGCGTGGCTGGCGCTGCCAGTCACTGTCGAGAAACTGCTGGGCGTCGAAGTCCTGCAGCGCCACGAATCAGATCCGCTTGGCCTGCGCGATCGCGTTGCCAATATAGGTGGCAGGGCTGAGGGCCTGCAGCTCTGCTTTCGCTTCAGCGGGAATCTCCAGCGTTTCCACAAAGGTTTCCAGCGCCTCGCGGGTGATGCGCTGTCCGCGAGTCAGGGCTTTCAGCTTCTCGTAAGGGGATTCCACGCCGTAGCGACGCATCACCGTCTGGATGGGTTCGGCGAGGACTTCCCAGGCATCATCCAGGTCGGCGGCAAGGCGCTTGGGATTAATTTGCAGCTTGCTCAATCCTTTCAGTGTCGCCTGATAGGCGATCATGCTGTAGGCCATTCCCACGCCCATGTTGCGCAGCACGGTGGAGTCGGTCAGGTCGCGCTGCCAGCGGGAAATCGGCAGTTTGGCGGCCAGGTGCTGGAGCACGGCATTGGCAATACCGAGGTTGCCCTCGGAGTTTTCAAAGTCGATGGGGTTCACTTTGTGCGGCATGGTGGAGGAACCCACCTCACCGGCAATGGTGCGCTGCTTGAAGTAACCCAGCGAGATATAACCCCAGATATCCCGGTCCAGGTCGATCAGGATGGTGTTAAAACGTGCCAGCGCATCGAACAGCTCGGCAATATAGTCATGGGGTTCGATCTGCGTGGTGTAGGGATTCCAATTCAGGCCCAGGCTCTCTACAAAACTGCTGGCATTGGCCTCCCAATCGACTGCCGGATAGGCCGAGAGGTGGGCATTGTAGTTGCCTACGGCGCCATTGATTTTGCCCAGCAATTCTACTGAGGCAATGGCTTCGCGCTGGCGGCGTAGACGGGCTACGACGTTGGCCAGTTCTTTGCCCATGGTGGTGGGGCTGGCAGTCTGGCCATGAGTGCGTGACAGCATGGGAATCTCGGCAAACTCACGGGCCTGTCCGGCCAGAGTGTCGATGATCTGATCGATATCCTTCAGAATAACGTCGCGCCCCTCGCGCAGCATCAGTGCGTGAGAAAGGTTGTTGATATCTTCTGAGGTGCAGGCGAAGTGTACGAACTCGGAAATCGCGGCGAGCTCGTCGTCCCCGGCAATGCTTTCTTTGATGAAGTATTCGATGGCCTTTACGTCGTGGTTCGTGGTGGCCTCAATTTCCTTGACGCGGGCAGCCTGGGCCTCACCGAAATTGGCAATCATCTCGTCCAGTACGGCACTGGCGCGGGCGGAGAGGGCGGGCACCTCATCGATACCAGGATTGGCCGCCAACTGAGCCAGCCAGCGCAGTTCCACGATCAGACGGCTTTTGATCAGGCCAAACTCGCTGAACACCGGGCGCAGTGAGGCGGTTTTGCTGCCGTAGCGGCCATCAACCGGAGAAATAGCGGAGAGCGCTGACAATTCCATTATCGGGTACCTTTCTAAATAAATTTTCAATGATGCGGGCGGGCGTTTTACCGGGGCGAATCATACACTGCTCAGGGGCGGATTTCAGTGCTGAGCAGCGCCTGCGCTTCGGTAAAAAGCCGATTTCGATTAAACAGCAAGCTGAGACGATTGCCTCCAGCCTGTCGCCACAGGTAGGCGGCGCGAATGGCCGCCAGCAACAGGGCGCGAATGCGCGCAGCATTCGCCGGATTTTGCAATTGCTGGGCATTGCCTGCCACTTGAATGCGGAAGCGGTAGTTTGACAGGGTGTCCTGATAGATATCGGCCAGGGTGACAGAGATTGCACTGACATCACTGCTGAATTCACGCTTTTTGGCGGCGTGTTCCAGGCGGCTGCGCATGATCGACGCGGCAGCATTATCTTTTCGCAGCTTGTTCTGCAGAAAAAAAACGCCCATGCAATAGCGGGTAATGCGCTGACGTTCACCGTAATCGTTGCCACTCAGCAAGTCGCGCAGGGCGCGAATGCCCAATTCAAGCGTGCGGGTACCGCCAAAAATCTTTTCGGTGTTGCCGCCGTCAAAATCGAACAGGCTATTGAGAGAAGCCTCGGTGGCAGCCGGGTCACTCTGGCCGCTGCGGGCAACCTGGTCGACCAGGGTGACGGCCTGGAGCATGGCCGCCAACGCCAAGGTCTGCTCACGTGCAGCCTGTGGAGTAAGGGAAAACAGCATTAGCGATTGTACCCCGATTCAATAATTCCGCCGCCCAGGCACTGGTCTCCAAGATAAAACACGGCTGATTGTCCCGGCGTAATGGCGCGCTGGGGCTCGGCGAATAGCACTTCATAGCCACTTTCTGTCGGGCGGATTTCGCACTCCTGATCGGCTTGTCGGTAGCGAGTTTTAGCCGTGCAATGCAGCGGCAGTGATGGCGTTTGATGATTGATCCAGTGGATTTCCGACAAGGTTAGGCAGTTCTTGAATAAGCCGGGGTGCTGACTTCCCTGAGCCACAAGCAGAACATTTCTCTCCAGATCTTTGTCGATAACATACCAGGGCTCGTCGCCAGCATCTTTCACCCCGCCGATACCTAATCCCTGTCGCTGGCCAATGGTGTGGTACATGAGGCCACTGTGTTGCCCCATATCCTTACCGTCGAGGCTTTCGATACGACCGGGCTGCGCGGGAAGGTACTGCTGCAGAAAGTCCTTGAAACGCCGCTCGCCAATAAAGCAAATGCCGGTACTGTCCTTTTTATCATGCGTTACCAGGTCGTGCTGCTCAGCCAGTGCTCTGACGGCAGGCTTCTCCAGTTCGCCTACCGGAAACAGGGTTTTGCTGAGTTGCTCGGCAGAGACCGCGTGAAGGAAATAGCTCTGGTCTTTATTCGGGTCAAGCCCCTTGAGAAGCTGTGTATCTTCTACATTGCCACTGCGGCGGGTGTAATGCCCGGTGGCGATGCCGTCGGCGCCCAACGCCAGAGCATAGTCGAGAAACGCCTTAAATTTGATTTCGCGGTTGCAGAGAATATCCGGATTTGGTGTGCGACCGGCTTTATACTCGGCCAAAAAATGCTCGAAGACATTGTCCCAGTACTCCTGAGCAAAATTGGCGGTATGGAGGTAGATGTCCAGTTTCTGGCAAACCGCCGCCGCATCGGCCAGGTCATCCATTGCCGTGCAGTATTCCGTACCGTCGTCCTCGTTCCAATTCTTCATGAACAGGCCTTCAACCTGATAGCCCTGTTGTTTCAGGAGGAGGGCTGTCACCGATGAGTCCACACCGCCGGACATGCCAACGATCACCTTCGTATCGGCGATCGCTTTGTCGGCAATGCGTACTTGTGATGGGCTCATCGCGGGCTCCCGTATATCATACTGAGTGGGTAGCGCTGACCCTCGAGGTAGCGTTCAACGCAGTCCAGCACCATAGGGCTGCGAAGTTGCGGGCGGCGCTCGCGGATTTGCTCCAGCGTCAGCCAGTGAACGGTATCGATATCGGCATCCAGCGGGCTTTCGGGGCAAAACGCCTGAGGCCGGCCGAAGAAGGTGGTGCGGTGATAGGTCATATTCTTGCCCGCCGGGGTATACAGGCCCAAACCAACCACGCCCTGCAGTTCAACTCGCCACTGGGTTTCTTCGAGCGTTTCCCGCAAAGCGGCCTCAATCAGCGATTCACCCGCTTCAAGGTGTCCTGCCGGTTGATTAAACACCCGTCGACCGTCGCGGATTTCCTCGACCATCAGGAATTTTCCATCGTTCTCGATGACGCATGCAACGGTTACCCGGGCCTGCCAATCCATATTGAAACCTTAACGTTTTGTCGGCGATCAAAACGCCGCAGTATACCAGCTCGTCCTTAGCGGCGACCACGTTTTGGAGGCAGGCTACCGCGTCGTCTGGAAGGGCTGCGGCGCGAGATGGGAGAAGACGGCGGGGCAGGGAAGCGCTTGGCGAGCTCCTCGCGACTCAGCGTCAATCGCCGATACTCTCCCGGAGCCAATTCGCTAACGCTCCAGGGGCCAATTGCAGCACGGACCAAACGTAATGTTGGGAAGCCTACCGCTGCGGTCATCCGCCTGACCTGTCGATTTCGTCCCTCGCTGATAGTGAGTGACAGCCAGCTGGTGGGAATGTTTGCCCGATAACGTATGGGTGGATCGCGGGGCCACAAATCGTCCGGTTCGTCCATCAATGCCGCTGTTGCGGGCATCGTCAGACCGTCTTTTAACTCAACTCCCTGGCACAGTTGGCAAACTGCACTTTTATTGATCTGGCCCTCGACCTGAACCCAGTAGGTTTTGCTAAGCTTGTGTCGCGGGTGGCTGATGCGGTGCTGAAGTTTGCCGTCGTCCGTCAGGATCATCAGCCCCTCGGAGTCATAGTCGAGTCTGCCTGCCGGGTAAACGCCGGGCAGGTCGATGAAGTCGGCCAAGGTTGCGCGCGCGTCATGAGCGGAAAACTGGCTCATGACCTGGAAGGGTTTATTGAAGAGAATCAGCTCTGTCACGCGAAACTATCATTCATGGAAGAAATTCGACTATAAAGTGGTATAATGCAGCGCTTTTTGGATAAAGCCTGGCTTTAAAATGCTCGCTGACCAGGAATGGCGACACAGATTTTGTGCAGTGACCCTGCCTTGTTGCCGCCATCTAACGAGCTCAGATACTAACCTAAAAACCATGGAGTCAAAAATGGGATACCAACATATCAAGGTACCTGCAGAGGGTGAGAAAATCTCCGTTAATGCGGATCTTTCCCTGAATGTACCCGATCGGCCAATTATTCCTTTTATCGAAGGTGATGGCATCGGGATCGACATCACTCCGGTCATGATCAACGTTGTGAATGCAGCCGTTGAGAAAGCCTATGCCGGCAGCAAAAAAATCAGCTGGATGGAGATTTACACTGGCGAGAAAGCCGCTGAGCTGTACGACGGCGACTGGTTCCCGGCAGAAACTCTCGACGCGATCAAAGAATACGTTGTCGCGATCAAAGGCCCCCTGACTACCCCAGTTGGTGGCGGTTTCCGCTCGCTGAACGTGGCCCTGCGCCAAGAGCTGGATCTTTATGTGTGTCAGCGTCCAGTTCGCTGGTTCGAAGGTGTACCCTCACCGGTTAAAGAACCCAACAAGACCAACATGGTTATTTTCCGCGAGAACTCGGAAGACATCTATGCCGGTATCGAGTGGCAAGCGGGCAGCCCGGAAGCCGACAAGGTTATCGACTTCCTGCAGGAAGAAATGGGTGTTACTAAAATCCGTTTCCCACAGAACTGCGGCATCGGCATCAAACCCGTGTCAGAAGAAGGCACCAAGCGCCTGGTTCGTAAAGCCATTCAGTACACCATTGACCAAGACCTGCCGTCACTGACTCTGGTGCACAAAGGCAACATCATGAAGTTCACCGAAGGCTCCTTCAAAAACTGGGGCTACGAGCTGGCAATGGAAGAGTTCGGTGGTGAGCTGCTGGATGGCGGCCCATGGGTGAAAATGAAGAACCCGAACACCGGCAAAGAAATCATCATTAAAGATGTGATTGCCGACGCGATGCTGCAGCAGGTACTGTTGCGCCCTGACGAGTACAGCGTTATTGCTACTCTCAATCTGAACGGTGACTACCTGTCAGACGCACTGGCGGCACAGGTTGGCGGTATCGGCATTGCTCCAGGTGCCAACCTGAGCGACAACGTAGCCCTGTTCGAAGCCACACACGGCACTGCACCGAAGTACACAGGCCAGGACAAAGTGAACCCCGGCTCACTGATCCTGTCTGCGGAAATGATGCTGCGCCACCTGGGCTGGAACGAAGCCGCAGACCTCGTTATCGATGGCATGAACGGCGCGATTCAGGCGAAGACCGTTACTTACGACTTCGAGCGCCTGATGGACGGTGCAACCCTGCTGAAATGTTCAGAGTTTGGTGATGCCATCATCAAGCACATGAACTGATAAAAAGCAGTGAACGAAAAAGGCCAGCATATGCTGGCCTTTTTTATACTTTCGTCACTAACTCAGACGACAGGCAAGACTCCACTGCGGCGAGACAACTTCATCACCGCATAAGAAGTTCGCTGTAACTCATTGTTCTGTATCGGAACTGCCGCCTGCGGCAAGAATGTTCACAGCATGCAGACCCTTGGGGCCCTGCTCAGCGTCAAAGCTGACGCTCTGCCCGGCCTTGAGCGTTTTATAGCCTTCCATGGTAATCGCGGAGTAGTGGGCGAAAATTTCATCGCCGCCGTCTTCGCTGAGAATAAACCCGTAACCTTTGGCGTTATTGAACCACTTTACAACACCATTTTGCATAGCTTTACACCCTGATTTCTCGTTATAGTTATCGTTAAATTTAGCACGCTCCAGCTTGTAATCTGCGAGCTAATGCCCATTTTTAAATCACAGAGTCCTTGTCGTCAAGCTGCGGTTTCCAGCAAAAATCCTTGGTGATTACCCCTATTGTGAGGGCTCTGCGCAGTGATAAGCTCAGGTAAACAGACATCTATGTTGAACAGTATCGCAAGGGCAGGTGAAGAAGAGCATCCGGATTACCAAGGCGGCGCGGCCGTACAGGAATCGAAGCCGGAGCTCAAAAAGCCTTCCATGTACAAAGTGGTCTTGTTAAACGATGACTACACCCCCATGGAGTTTGTAGTAGAAGTGCTCGAAGATTTCTTCTACATGGATCGACAGCGTGCGACGCAAGTTATGCTGACCGTCCATACCCAGGGTAAAGGTGTTTGCGGTGTATTCACCCGCGATATTGCCGAAACCAAGGCAGAACAGGTAAATCAGTACGCTCGGGAAAGCGGCCACCCGCTGCTCGCAGAAATTGAGGAGAACGAAGGCTGATTCCGACACGTACACAGCAGTATCCCCAAGCAGCAACAGAAGGCGTAGCAGGCTATGTTGAGTAAAGATCTGGAAACCACGCTCAGCCAGGCATTCAAATCGGCCCGTAGTCGCCGTCACGAATTCATGACGGTGGAACACCTGTTGTTGGCGCTGGCCGACAACGAAGCCGCAGTAAAAGTGTTGCTGGCCTGCGGCGCTGATCTCAATCAGCTGAAAGGCGAACTCAACGAATTTGTTGACGCCACCACTCCCCGAATTCCCGACGATGACGTCGAACGCGACACGCAGCCGACGCTGGGCTTTCAACGCGTCTTGCAGCGTGCCGTGTTTCACGTACAGTCCTCCGGCAAGCAGGAGGTCACCGGTGCCAACGTGCTGGTCGCGATTTTCAGCGAGCAGGAAAGCCAGGCGGTGTACTTCCTCAAATCGCAGAGCGTCAATCGCCTCGATGTCGTCAACTACATCACCCACGGCATCTCAAAAGTATCCGGTGCCGAGAATGAGCACGAGCAACACGGCGAGCAGGAAGGTGAGGGCGGAGATCCCGAGCAGCGCCCGTTGGAAAGTTTTTCCACCAACCTGAACGAAGAGGCCAAAGCCGGGCGTATTGATCCCTTGATTGGCCGTGCCGAAGAAGTGGAGCGCGTCGCTCAAATCCTCAGCCGCCGCCGCAAGAACAACCCGCTGCTGGTGGGTGAGTCCGGCGTGGGCAAAACCGCGATCGCCGAAGGTCTGGCCAAGCGTATTGTCGACGGCGAAGTCCCCAGCGTGCTGGAAGACAGCGTGGTCTACTCGCTGGATATGGGCGCCTTGTTGGCGGGGACCAAATACCGGGGCGACTTTGAGAAACGGCTCAAAGGCCTGTTGGCAGATTTGAAAAAGCGTGAAGGCGCCATCCTGTTTATCGATGAAATCCATACCATTATCGGTGCCGGTGCGGCGTCGGGCGGCGTGATGGATGCCTCGAACCTGCTGAAGCCGCTGCTGAGCAGTGGTCAATTGCGCTGCATTGGCTCGACAACGTTCCAGGAATACCGCGGTATCTTTGAAAAAGATCGCGCCCTGAGCCGCCGCTTCCAGAAAGTCGATGTGGGCGAGCCCAGCGTGGAAGATACCTTCCATATCCTCAAAGGCTTGAAATCGCGCTTTGAAGGGCACCATGAGCTGAAATATACCGATGCAGCACTGCGCACAGCCGCGGAATTGTCGGCCCGTTACATCAGCGATCGCTTCCTGCCCGACAAGGCCATTGACGTCATTGATGAAGCCGGCGCGTATCAGCGACTGCAGCCTGAAGAAAGCCGCGCTGAAGTGATTGATGTGCCTGAAATCGAGGCCATCGTCGCCAAGATTGCGCGGATTCCTCCAAAAAGTGTTTCGTCCGATGACAAGGCTTCTCTCGCGAAGCTCGAAGACAACCTCAGAATGGTGGTGTTTGGTCAAGACCAGGCGATTACCGAGCTGAGCGCGGCGATCAAACTGGCACGGGCGGGACTGAAGTCCGGTGACAAACCGATTGGCTCCTTCCTGCTGGCTGGCCCGACCGGGGTCGGCAAGACTGAAGTATGTCGCCAGCTCGCAAAAATCATGGGGCTGGAGTTGGTGCGCTTCGATATGTCGGAGTACATGGAGCGGCACACGGTATCAAGGCTGATCGGCGCGCCTCCGGGTTATGTCGGCTTCGATCAGGGCGGCCTGCTGACAGACGCGGTGACCAAGCACCCGCACTCGGTGGTGTTGCTCGACGAAATCGAGAAAGCCCATCCCGAGTTGTTTAACCTGCTTCTGCAGGTGATGGACCACGGTTCACTGACTGACAACAACGGTCGTAAAGCCGACTTCCGCAATGTGATTCTGGTGATGACAACCAATGCCGGGGCAGAAAGTATTAGCCGCCGCTCTATTGGTTTCACTGAGCAGGATCACCATACCGATGCCAGCGAGGCGATTAATCGTCTGTTTACGCCGGAATTCCGCAACCGCCTGGACAGCGTCATCAACTTTGCGCCACTGGAAGAAGATGTCGTACTGACAGTGGTCGACAAGTTCCTGGTCGAACTGCAATCCCAGCTCGACGACAAAAAAGTGGTGCTGGATGTCGATGATGCCGCTCGACGCTGGTTGGTGAAAAAAGGTTATGACAAAACCATGGGTGCGCGGCCGATGGCCAGAGTGATCCAGGAGCACATCAAAAAGCCACTGGCTGAGATGGTGCTGTTTGGTGCGCTCGAGCATAGCGGCGGCACTGTCCACATTGGTGTGGATGGCTCCGGAGATACCTTAACGCTGGAAGCTGAAGCGGAGAGGGAGATGATAGAAGAGGCCTGAAAAGGCCTCTCGTCAGCGGTCGCTGAAAGAATTAACGACCGCGGAAGGTGATGCGACCCTTGGTCAAATCGTAAGGGGTCAGCTCAACTTTTACCTTGTCACCCGTCAGAATGCGGATGTAGTGTTTGCGCATTTTACCGGAGATGTGTGCGGTAACTACGTGACCATTTTCCAGGCGTACCCGGAACGTGGTGTTCGGCAGGGTATCGATAACCTCGCCTTCCATTTCAATCTGGTCTTCTTTCGCCATTCGGCAGTAACCCTCAAAGATAGTGGTTTTACGATAGAATCGCAGGAAAGTGGCCCAGTACGGCCTTAAAAGCAGCGCGCATTTTGCCTGAATTAGCAGAATTAGGCAATTTGCTTTATTTCAGCCGTAGCCAGCGGCGACTAATTAACAGTTCGATCGGTCGATAATCCGTTTTATAGCGCATTTTCTGGCAGTCTCGAATCCAATATCCCAGGTAGAGATACGGCAGCTGCTTTTGCTGGCAAGCCTGAATCTGCGCCAAGATCGCCAGTTTTCCCAAGCTTCGCTGGTCTTCCTCCGGCGCAAAAAATGTGTACATCGCGGACAGACCATCGCCCATCTGGTCGCATACCGCTACGGCCATCAGCGTGTTTTCTCTATAAAAATGCAGGAAAGCGGTGTCTTCCCGGCAATCGGCGATAAAACTGTCGAACTGTTCCCGCGTGGGCGGATACATGTCGCCATCGGCATGGCGAAGCGTTATGTAGCGCTCGTAAAGTGAGTAGGCGTCAGCGGCGGGCTGCGTTCGCCAGATGACATCCAGATCGTTATTGCGCTGCAATACCCGCCGGTGACTGCGTCGAAACTGGAAGTCAGCAACAGGAACGCGACAAGGCACACAGGCCTGACAATTCTCGCAGTGCGGACGGTAGTAGTGGTTGCCGCTGCGCCGAAAGCCCGCTCTCGAAAGCTGCGTGTACAACTCACCAGAGACATCCGCTTCCGGATCGACAAACAGTGTTTGTGCCTCGCGATCGTCAAAATAACTGCAAGGGTGGGGCGTGGTTTTGTAAAAGCGGGGCTGTGTTTTATCCGTCATTACCGCTGACCTTTTGCTTGCTTTCGTCGCCCAATGTCCAGTGCCCGCGCTGATCCTCATGCGGCTGAGCATAGTGTTCCAGTAGAGTTTTGAACTGCGCCCGAGGAATCAGCTCGGCGCCCATACTGTAGAGGTAGTCATTGCCGACCTGACAGTCAATGACTTTGAAGTTTCGAGAAAGCAATTCTGCACACAGCGCAATCAGCGCAATTTTGGATCCGCTCGGCCCACGGCTGAACATGGATTCGCCGAAAAATACTTGCCCCAACGCCAAACCGTACAAGCCGCCCACCAGCTCGTCGTCCAGATGGACTTCAATGGAGTGCGCCCAGCCCAGCTCATGCATGCGATTGTATGCGCGGCGCATGTCTTGCGTAATCCAGGTACCGGGACGCTTGGGACTGGTTGCTGCACATTCATCAAGCACCCGCGCAAAGCAGCCATCGGCGCTGACGCGATAAGAGGCTCTGCGCATTTGCTTGCGCAGGCTGCGGCTGCAGTGCAATTTTTCAGGAAACAGGACCGCTCGCGGCTGGGGTGACCACCAGAGCAGGGGCTGGGGGTCTTCGTACCAAGGGAAAATCCCGTGCTGGTAGGCGGTCAGCAAACGCTCGGGAGAGAGGTCACCGCCAACGGCCAGCAGGCCGTTGGGGTCATCTAGGGCATTATCGATGTCTGGGAATTGCAGCGAACGCTCATCCAGCCAGGGAATACTGGGCATTACTGCTGACAGACTCCGTTATGCCAGGTCGTCGAGATAACGCTCAGCATCCAGCGCTGCCATACAGCCAAAACCGGCAGAAGTGACTGCTTGGCGGTAGATGTGATCGGCCACATCCCCGGCTGCAAAGACGCCTTCGATACTGGTCTGGGTCGCATTGCCTTCGGTACCGCTGGCAATTTTCAGATAGCCGTTGGCCATCTCAAGCTGGCCCTCAAAAATATCGGTGTTGGGCTTGTGGCCGATGGCGATAAAGACCCCGGCAACGTCGAGCTCCTGGGTGCTGTCATCTTTGGTACTTGCCAGGCGCAGGCCGGTAACGCCGGAATCATCGCCCAACACCTCATCCAATGTGTGATTCCAGAGAATATTCACATTGCCGTTCTCGGCGCGTTCCAGCAGTTTGTCCTGTAGGATTTTCTCTGAACGCAGGGCGTCGCGACGATGCACCAGCGTCACTTCCGAGGCGATGTTGGACAGGTAGAGGGCTTCCTCAACCGCAGTATTACCGCCGCCGATAACCGCGACTTTCTTGCCGCGATAGAAAAATCCATCACAGGTTGCGCAGGCAGAAACGCCTTTGCCCATAAAGGCTTCTTCCGAGGGCAGTCCCAGATACTGTGCAGAGGCGCCGGTAGCAATAATCAGTGCGTCGCAGGTGTAGGTGTTGCTGCCTTTCAATGTGAAGGGGCGATTTTTCAGGTCGACGGACTCGATATGATCGAAGACCACTTGGGTTTCGAAGCGCTCCGCGTGCTCTTGCATACGCATCATCAGTTCTGGCCCTTGAACACCATTCTGGTCGCCAGGCCAGTTATCAACGTCAGTCGTTGTGGTCAACTGCCCACCTTGCTGCATGCCGGTGATAACAACCGGGTTCAGGTTGGCACGGGCGGCATAAACCGCGGCCGTGTAGCCCGCCGGTCCGGAGCCGAGAATAATTAAACGGTGGTGCTGAACATCGCTCATGGAGGTAATATTCCCTGATTGGGGATTGAACTCTGTGCAATCCCGAGTGACTGATAACAGGCGTCTATCATAGGGTAATCCGGCCACATCGGCAAAAGCCGTAACGGCGACAAGCTCTTGATAGAAGTGCTAATATTGGGCCCACATTTGGCATTTTCAATGCCTTTCGCATCGTCAGTACGCAAAATTCAGAGGAAGCCGATTTCCCTTGGCAAAATCCACTTCGGCAAAACACAGCGAACACCGTGACACCCTGCAACTACGCCTGCGCGAGGGGCTGCTTATCGCCTTGGTTGCAGTCTGTGTTTATATCTTTGTGTCGCTGGTCAGCTACGACCCCGCTGATCCGGGCTGGTCGCGAACCGGCGCGGGCGAGGGCATTCACAACGCAGGCGGACCGGTTGGCGCTTGGCTGGCGGATGTGTTCTACGCGCTGTTCGGTTACATGGCGTATCTGTTTCCGGCAATGCTGGCTTTCAGGGCCGCCAAACTCTTTCAACATCGCCTGCATCCGGGCGGCTTTGACTCCGTTGTCTTCGCTCTGCGCAGCATCGGTTTTGTGCTGGTGATGATCGCCAGCACCGGGCTGGCCGCCACCGAAGATCATGGAGGCAGCTTGCTGCCGTTCGGTACCGGGGGCGTATTGGGCGAAGCGATTGGTCAGGCAACTGTGGCCTCGTTCAGCTACTTCGGCAGTCATCTGCTATTGCTGGCGATCTTGCTCTTCGGCATGACGATCTTCACCGATCTTTCCTGGTTGAAGTTAATCGACCGCTTGGGGGAGATGACCCTCAATGTCTATGACCGCTTGCAGGATGCTTTTTATCAATTCCAGCAGCGACGTATTGAGCGCAAGGCCTCCAAGGCCGCGCAGCAACAGCGCAAAGACTCTGTTGCCAAGAAGAACGAAATTCAAAAGACCCGGATTGCGCCAGAGATCGCGCCGCCACCCAAGCCGGTGGCCAAATCGGCCCGGGTGGAAAAGGAAAAGCAAACCTCACTGTTCGATGGGCTTGTCAGCGGCAGCCTGCCGTCGCTGTCACTGCTTGATGCGCCAGATCGCCACTCCGACAAGGGGTTTTCGCCAGAAACTCTGGAGGCGATGTCGCGCCTGCTGGAGCTTAAACTGCTCGACTTCGGTGTGTCGGCAAAAGTGATTGCGGTCTTTCCTGGTCCGGTCATTACCCGTTTCGAACTTGAGCCCGATGCCGGGGTAAAAGTCAGTAAAATCAGCAACCTCGTGAAAGACCTCGCCCGTTCGCTTGCCGTAGTCAGCGTGCGGGTGGTGGAGGTCATTCCGGGCAAGCCTTATGTGGGTATCGAAATTCCCAACGAAGACCGTGAAATCGTCAATTTTCGCGATGTGCTGTCTTCTGAGGCGTTTGAATCTTCCAAATCGGCGCTGACACTGGCCCTCGGTCACGACATTGCCGGTGAGCCGGTCTGTGCCGACCTCGCGAAAATGCCGCATTTGCTGGTTGCCGGTACCACCGGCTCCGGTAAGTCAGTTGGCGTTAATGCCATGTTGATAAGCTTGCTGTACAAATCGTCTCCCGAGGAAGTGCGCTTGCTGTTGGTCGACCCGAAAATGCTGGAGCTGTCTGTGTATGACGGCATTCCGCATCTGTTGACGCCGGTTATCACCGACATGAAAGACGCTGCCAATGGCCTGCGCTGGTGTGTGGCTGAAATGGAACGGCGCTACAAGCTGATGTCGGCGATGGGGGTGCGTAATCTCGCAGGTTTCAACCGCAAAGTGAAAGAAGCCGCCCAGTCCGGCAATCCGATTAAAGATCCGCTGTTCGTCCCCGATGAGCATTTCCAGGCTGGCTTGGAAGAGGCGGAAGCGCCTGACCTTGAGTCACTGCCGGCCATTGTGGTGGTGATTGATGAATTTGCCGACATGATGATGATTGTCGGTAAGAAGGTCGAAGAGCTTATCGCCCGTATCGCCCAGAAGGCGCGAGCCGCGGGTATACACCTGATCCTCGCAACGCAGCGCCCATCGGTGGATGTTATCACCGGCCTGATCAAAGCCAACGTGCCTACGCGCATTGCCTTCCAGGTGTCTTCGAAAATTGACTCGCGGACCATCCTGGATCAGGGCGGTGCTGAGCAGTTGCTGGGTCACGGTGACATGCTCTACCTGCCCCCGGGCTCTGGCTTGCCGGTACGTGTTCACGGCGCCTTTGTCAGCGACGAAGAGGTTCACCGGGTGGTAGCAGACTGGCAAAAACGTGGCGAGCCACAATATATCGACGGCTTGTTGGAAGAGGGTAGCAGCACCGATGCGATGCCCGGTATGCCGCCGGAAGGTGGCGACGATGCTGGCGAATCCGACGCGCTTTACGACGAAGCCGTACGATTTGTTACCCAGAGCCGTCGTGCCTCCATTTCCTCGGTACAGCGCAAGTTGCGCATCGGCTACAACCGCGCTGCCCGATTGATTGAAACCATGGAAGCGGCCGGTGTGGTCTCGGAAATGGCCAGCAATGGCAGCCGAGAAGTCATTGCACCGCCGCCCCCCGAATAAGGAGCGCTTATGCGCAAACTCGCTTTCTGCTTCTTGGCCTGCCTGCTCAACATTGCTCCGGCGCTTGCCGGAGATGTTGCGCAGCTTCACCTTCAGCTTTCGTCACTGAAAACCCTGCAAGCGGACTTTGAACAGGACGTTTTCGATGAAGATGGGGCGCTGCTTCAGCAAAGCCGCGGCGAACTGGTGGTTGAGCGCCCGAACAAACTGCGTTGGGAAAGTCGCGAGCCGTTTCACTATCTGCTTATCAGCGATGGCGAAACCCTGTGGCGCTACGATGCCGATCTGGAGCAGCTCAACACCGAGGCCTTCTCGCCTGAATTGGCGCAAACCCCCGCACTGATTATCGGGGCGAGCATTGCCGAGCTGGAATCTCGCTTCGAGGTCGCCATGAACAAGCAGGGAGCCCAACGCGAATTCATTCTGAAACCACGAAGCCCGGAAATGTTTTCGCAAATGACGCTGCGTTTTAACAAGGGAAAGCTGGTCGGCATGGCGATGCTGGATAATCTGGCACAGCGCACGGAAATCCGGCTGACCTCACCGCGTTACAACAAGGCGATTCCCGCCGGAGACTTCCGCTTCAACGAGGCCAGCCTGTCTCAATGACGGGCACGCAGGCACCTCTGGCGGCCCGTATGCGGCCGGCCAGCCTCGCCGATTACCGGGGACAGCAGCATCTCCTAGGAGAGGGGCAGGCCCTGCGCCGTGCACTGGATGCCGGGCAGCTGCACTCAATGATCTTCTGGGGCCCGCCCGGTGTGGGTAAAACCACCTTGGCGCGGCTGATTGCCCAGCACAGCGACGCACATTTCCTCAGCCTGTCGGCGGTGCTGGCCGGTGTGAAGGATATCCGCAAGGCCGTGGAGGTCGCACAGCAGGAACAGCGCTACGGGCGACGCACAGTGCTGTTTATCGACGAAGTCCACCGTTTCAACAAAGCCCAGCAAGATGCGTTTTTGCCCTACGTGGAAGATGGCACGCTGATCTTTGTCGGCGCCACCACCGAAAACCCCAGCTTTGAAATCAATAATGCACTGTTGTCTCGGGCCAGGGTGTATCCGCTACGGGCGCTGGACACTGATGAACTGCTGGACATCCTCCAGCATGCCTGCGCAGAGGAAGGCTGGCAGTGCGAGCCTGTATTGCTGGAGATGCTGGCCCGACAGGCAGATGGCGATGCCCGTAGAGCACTGAACCTGCTGGAACTGGCGATGGACGTTGCCCGCGACGAAGACCGCGATAATCGCGAAATCGGGCAGAACGCTATCGATCAGGCCCTCAGTCATCAGCCACGACGTTTCGATAAAGGCGGCGATCTTTTCTACGAACAGATTTCCGCGCTGCACAAATCTGTTCGAGGCAGTTCCCCGGATGGGGCGCTCTACTGGCTGCTGCGCATGCTCGACGGCGGCTGCGACCCTATTTATATCGCCCGGCGGTTAGTGCGCATGGCCAGTGAAGACATTGGCAACGCAGATCCGCGGGCACTGCGACTATGCCTTGACGCCTGGGATGTGCAGGAGCGTCTGGGCAGCCCGGAAGGGGAGTTGGCGCTGGCGCAGGCGGTCAGCTATCTTGCCGCGGCCCCCAAGAGCAATGCGGTGTACACCGCATTCAATGCCTTGAAAAAGCGTATTGCTCAGGACCCAAGCTACGATGTACCCATGCACCTGCGCAATGCGCCGACCAAAATGATGAAAGGCCAGGGTTTCGGCGAGGGCTATCGCTATGCCCATGACGAGCCCGGCGGCTATGCGGCCGGGGAGAACTATCTGCCTGAAGCCCTTCACGCCGAGACGTTTTATCATCCGGTTGACCGCGGACTAGAGAAGAAAATCGGCGAAAAGCTGCGCTATCTGCAACAACTCGATGCCGACAGCCCAAACAAGCGTTATTCCTAGTCCAACTCTTGCTAGAATGCCCGTTTTAACCGTGAAGGAAGACTCCGTGCTGCAATATCTTCTGATCGCACTCGGCGGCGCGGGCGGTGCACTCAGCCGTTACGGCGTTGGCCGTCTTTGCCAAAGCTGGTTCCCTTCTCTGTCTTGGCCGATAGGCACCTTCGCCGTTAATATCGTCGGCTCGGCGCTGATAGGCGTCGCCTATGTGCTGATTACCGAACGAGGCAGTGTGCACACCGATTGGCGCTATGTCCTTATGGTGGGATTCTTCGGGGCCTTTACGACGTTTTCTACATTTTCATTGGAGGCTGTCGCCATGCTGGAGTCGGGGCGTATTGTTCTGGCATTCAGCTATATGCTGGCGTCACTCAGCCTGTGTGTGCTGGCCTGTTGGCTGGGCATAATTGCAACAAGATAGCTATTATTTTCAAAGTCTTGGAGAGTATTAATAATGTTGGATATCAAGCAGCTTCGCCAGGAGCCGGACGCCGTGGCAGCCGCCTTGAAAAAGAAAGGGTTTGACTTTGATGTTGAGACCTTTCAGCAGTTAGACAGTCGCCGCAAGCAGGCAGACATCGACAGTCAGGAATTACTGGCACAGCGTAAGCAAGCCTCCAAGCAAATCGGCGAACTGGTAAAAAGCGGTATGCCGGTGGAGGAGGCCAAAGCCCAAGTTAATGAGACGCTGGCCAAAATTGAATCCCAGCTGGAAAGCCTGAAGCAGGACGCCAAGGCGGCCAACGATGCGCTCGACAGCCTGCTGATGGCGGTACCCAATATTCCGGCAGACGAAGTCCCCGAGGGCAAAGATGAAGCCGATAACCGGGAAATTTCCCGCTGGGGCGAGCCCGCTCAATTCAGCTTTGAGGTCAGCGACCATGTCGACGTCGGTGCCCGTCTGGGTGGCTTGGATTTCGACACCGCCAGCAAAATCACCGGCAGTCGTTTTGCAGTCATGCGGGGCGGTATTGCGAGACTGCACCGCGCTCTGATCCAGTTCATGCTGAACACCCACTGTGGTGAGCACGGCTATCAGGAAGTTTATGTGCCCTACATCGTGAACAGCGACTCCCTTCGCGGCACCGGACAACTGCCGAAGTTTGAGGAAGACCTGTTCCGCCTTCAAGGTGATGCGGAGTACTACCTGATCCCCACGGCAGAGGTGCCGGTGACCAATATCATGCGCGACGAGATAATCGACGCTGCCGAGTTGGGAGAGGGACTGAAATTTGCCGCACACACCCCGTGTTTCCGTTCAGAGGCCGGCAGCTACGGTCGCGACACGCGCGGCATGATCCGTCAGCACCAGTTTGAGAAAGTCGAGCTAGTACAGTTTGTGCGCCCGGAACAGTCTGAGGCGGCACTTGAGGCGCTGACCGGTCATGCGGAAGCGATTCTGCAAAAACTGGAACTGCCATACCGCAAAGTCTTGCTATGTGGCGGTGACCTTGGCTTTTCTGCGCGTAAAACCTACGACCTGGAAGTCTGGCTGCCTGCCCAAAACACTTATCGCGAAATCTCCTCCTGCAGTAACTTCGGCGATTTCCAAGCCCGCCGTATGATGGCACGCTGGCGCAACCCTGAAACCGGAAAGCCGGAATTACTCCATACTCTCAATGGTTCTGGTTTGGCGGTGGGGCGCACGCTGGTTGCTTTGCTGGAAAACGGCCAACAGGAAGATGGCAGCGTTGTGATACCCGAGGCACTTCGACCCTATATGGGCGGCATTGACTGCCTGAAACCCTGCGAGCTGGGCTGAACCGGTGGATTTTCTGCCACTGTTCACCCGCTTAGACGGACAGGTTTGTCTGATCGTGGGCGGCGGCGAGGTCGCGCTGCGCAAAGCGAGGTTGTTGCACAAGGCCGGCGCGACACTTCGGGTCGTTGCACCCGATATTCTCCCTGAGCTGCAGGCATTGCTTGCTGAGAGTGGCGCCGCCGCCGAGAGCCTTCAGGACGTCTATACCCCGGAAACGCTGGATAAGGTCTTTCTCTGTATCGCGGCTACCGATGATCGCAGCCTGAATCAGCGCGTATCGGAAGACTGTGGGCAACTGCAGATTCCGGTGAACGTGGTCGATTGCCCTGAGCTTTGCAGCGTTATCCTGCCTGCCATCATCGATCGCTCGCCGATTGTGGTCGCCGTCAGCAGTGGTGGGAAAAGCCCGGTACTCGCGCGGATGATCCGCTCAAAGCTTGAATCGAGCATTCCCGCTGCCTATGGCCGTCTGGCGGATCTGGTCGGCCAGTTTCGCGATGCCGTCAAGCAGCGTTTCGGTGATATCGAAGAGCGACGGGCCTTCTGGGAGCAAACACTCGATGGCCCGGTCGCTGAAATGGTGTATGCCGGTAAGTCAGACACGGCCGCCGATATGCTGTGCGAACTGATCGGCAAGGCGGAGCCCGCACCGGGTGGGGAAGTATATTTGATTGGGGCGGGGCCCGGCGACCCGGATCTGATGACCTTCAAAGCACTGCGCCTGTTGCAAAAGGCCGATGTCGTGCTCTATGACCGGCTGGTGGCGCCGGAAATTGTCGAACTCTGCCGGAAAGACGCGGAGCGCGTATTCGTTGGCAAAGCGCGGTCAAATCACGCTGTGCCCCAGCAGGATATCAACCAGCTTCTGGTCCAGTACGCCAGCCAGGGGCGCAAGGTGGCGCGGCTGAAGGGCGGTGATCCCTTTATTTTCGGCCGTGGTGGCGAAGAAATACAGGAACTGGCAGAGCATCGTATTCCCTTTCAGGTCGTGCCAGGCGTAACGGCGGCAGCGGGCTGTGCAAGCTATGCGGGTATCCCGCTTACTCATCGCGATCACGCGCAGTCTGTGCGCTTTGTCACCGGGCACCTGAAAGACAACAGCATCAACCTGCCGTGGGCGGAGCTGGTACATAATCAGCAAACCGTGGTCTTTTATATGGGACTGATCGGCCTGCCGGTGATCTGCGAGCAGTTGATAGCCCATGGCCGCAGCCCGGATACGCCGATAGCCATTATTCAGCAGGGGACAACGGCTAATCAGAAAGTGGTCACTGCGACCTTGGCCACCATGGTGAAAACCCTTGAGCAGCACCCGGTACAGGCGCCGACACTGATTATTGTTGGCGAAGTGGTGAGCCTGAGGGAAAAACTGGCGTGGTACGAACAACAGCGTGACCTGGACACGTAAACAGCTTGGAGAACAGCGTGACAGACTACGATTACGACTTACTGGTCATCGGCGCAGGCAGCGGCGGTGTGCGAGCGGCCCGTATGGCGGCGGGCATGGGTGCCAAGGTGGCTGTTGCAGAGTCCCGCGCGCTGGGCGGCACCTGTGTCAATGTAGGTTGTGTTCCCAAAAAACTGTTCAGTTATGCGGCCCACTTCACCGAGAATTTCCACGATGCGGCCAGTTTCGGCTGGGATGTTGAACACCAGCCCCTGAACTGGGCACGCCTGCGTGACAACAAGACCCGTGAAATAGAGCGTCTGAACGGCATTTACGGCAACTTGCTGCGCAATGCCGGCGTTCAAATCATTAATGGTCACGCCCGCTTTGTCGACAGCCATCGTGTGGAGGTAGAAGGCAAAACCTACAGTGCCGAACGTATCTTGGTCGCCGTGGGGAGTTGGCCTTTCATTCCCGACGTTGAAGGTCGGGAGCACGTGATCAGTTCCAATGAATTGTTTTATCTCGACGAACTGCCCGAGCACGCCACCGTCGTCGGCGGTGGCTATATCGCCACAGAGTTTGCGGGGATTCTGAATGGACTCGGCGTCAAAGTGACGCAGATCTACCGCAGAGACTTGTTTTTACGCGGTTTCGATGAAGAAATTCGCGGACATCTCGCCGAAGAAATGCGTCAGCGAGGCGTTGATTTGCGCTTTAACGAGGATGTTAGCGCCATTATCAAAACCGAGCAGGGCTACCAGGTCAAACTCCAGCACGGCGACACGCTGAACACCGGTTTGGTGATGTATGCGACCGGACGCAACGCGCTGGTTGAGGGCCTGGGCCTTGAGAATACCCAGGTCACACTCAACGATAAGGGCTTTATCGAGGTCTCTCCGGAGTTTCAGACCCAGGACCCTGCTATCTACGCCTTGGGCGATGTCACGGGCGGAATGGAGTTGACGCCCATCGCGCTGGCCGAAGCCATGAACCTGGTACGCCGCCTATACGGCGATCAAGACCAAGCCATGGATTACAGCTACATTCCCACGGCTATTTTCTGTCAGCCTAATATCGGCACCGTGGGCTACAGCGAAGAGCAAGCGCGGGAAACCTTTGGCGATATTCGCGTGTTTACCTCGCAGTTCCGGCACCTGAAACACACGCTGACTGAAAACCCCTCCAAGGTTTTCCTTAAACTGATTGTCGATGTCGCCAGCGACCGTGTGGTAGGCGCACATATGCTCGGCGATGATGCGGGAGAAGTGATTCAGGGTTTTGCCGTTGCCATTAAGGCCGGAGCAACAAAAGCGGTCTTTGACAGTACGATCGGCATTCACCCCACCGTTGCGGAAGAGTTTGTCACTATGCGGGAAGCCAGCCGTTAAGCTGGCTTCCGTCCTTACTTATGGGCGCCCGGCCAATTGCTCGGGCTGAAAGTAGGGCATTGCATCAACGAGAATGTGGCCTGCCTCATTGAGTAAGGGGTCGACCTTTTCCTTCTTCTCTTCGTCACCCTTGTCAGCAACGGTATCACTGTCCTGACTGCTGTCCATTTTAGGACTCACAACCAAGTCATCAGGAATTTCCAGTCCCTCTTCACCGTCGCCTTCCAGTACCTCCAGAGGCTCTTCGCCCTTAGCCACACGGCGGCGGTTCTCCATCGCCAGTTGCAGGGCTTTCTGTTCCTCACGCTCTTTCTTGCGAACCGCCATATTCAGCGACAGCTCTTTGCGGTCGCGATATTTATCGATGGCGGCAAGCTGTTCGGTGAGGAAGCGGAAGTCCGGGTCCTTGGCAATACGGGAAGCGTGCTTGTTTTCCAAGGCGGGCAGGCCGGAGCGAAGGTCATAGTAATAACGATGGCGCGCCTCGGCGATACGGTCCCAGGCCATGGCATTGTCCAGAATGCTCTCACCGATCTGCTCCTTGTCGTAGAGCGGCGGGAAGGCAATATCGGGAATGACGCCGCGATTCTGGGTGCTGTCACCCGAAATCCGATAGAACTTGGACTCCGTCATTTTTAGCTGCCCGTGGCTCAGCGGGTTAACGGATTGCACCGTTCCTTTACCAAAAGACTGGGTACCAATCACGATTCCGCGCTGATAATCCTGAATGGCGCCGGCAAAAATCTCTGAAGCCGAAGCGCTCATCCGGTTGATCAGCACAGCCAGCGGGCCGGTGTAGTAGGGGGAGCTGCGACGCTTGCCTTCGCGAATCACCCGCGAATTCGACTGGCGAATCTGCACAGTCGGACCGCTTTCAATAAACAGGCCGACCAAGCCATTGGCCTCGGCCAGCGAGCCGCCGCCGTTATCGCGCAGATCGATGACAATCCCTTCTGCGCCGTCAACCAACAGCTCGCCAAGAATACGGTGGACATCCCGGGTCGTGCTGCGGAAGTCCGGATCTCCCATGCGGAAGGCATCAAAGTCGAGGTAAAAGGTCGGAATATTGATGACACCAATCTTGCGCGTCTCGCCGTCGGCATCTTTGATCTCGATGATTTCGCCTTTGGCACTTTGCTCTTCGAGCTTCACCTCATTGCGCTCGATCACGATTTCCTTGCGCTCTTCATCGCTATGCGCAATGGCTGGGATGACGTCCAGGCGCACGAAGGAGCCGCTGGGACCGCGAATCAGGTCAACCACGTCATCCAGACGCCAGCCGATCACATCCTGCATCTCGCCTTTCTTCCCCTGAGCGACCCCAACGATGCGGTCAGCCGGCTGCAGTTGCCCTTGCTTATCCGCAGGGCCCGCCGGTACCAGGCGAACAATCTTGGTGTAGTCGTCCTCCATCTGCAGCACGGCGCCAATGCCTTCCAGCTTCAGGCTCATATTGATCTGAAAATTTTCAGACAGGCGAGGGGAGAAGTAATCCGTGTGGGGGTCGTACAGCGAAGCAAAGGCGTTGGCATACATCTGGAACGCGTCTTCCGATTCGAGCTGCTCAAGCCGTTTGACCTGGTTGCGGAAGCGTTTCTGCAGCAACTCGACAATATCTTTGTCTTCCTTGCCTGCCAATTTGAGCCCAAGAACGCGGTTTTTAAGCTGCTTTCGCCATATTTCGTCGGCTTCTTGCTGATTTTTGGGCCAAGGCTGCTCCGAGCGATCCAGCAGGATGTTCTCATCCTTGCTGAAGTCGAAACTTGGAACTGTCTTGTCGAGGCTGGCTATCGTTTTCTCCAGCCGTTCAACAATGCGCTGGCGATAGCGATTGAAAATGCTAAAGCCGGCATCCACGCGGCCTTTCTTCAGTTCGTCATCAAGGCGTTCGCGGTAGCGCTCGAACTCATCAATATCGCTTTTCAGGAAAAACTGACGATTCGGATCCAGGTCGGCGAGATAGGAATCCAGCAATTGTGATGACGCGCTGTCATCGACCTCGAGTTTGACGTAATGACCGCGTTCGAGACGCTGCAGCATCTCTTTCATCGCGCCGCGCTGATCGCCGTCTGGTGATAACTCGGTAAGCGCCTGCGCCGAGGGCAACAGCAGCAATACCAGGGCCAGGGTTGTGAACACTCGGCGAGTGAATGAAGAGGTGGATCGTTTCAATAAATACATATAAAACCTGCTTTACTCCGCAGTAGCTCGCTCCTGATCAATACGCTGCCCAAGGCAGCATGGGGCGAATTGCTTGTTATTTCACTGCTACGGATGATGTTCAGTATCGGTATACCGCGTTACACTCAAAATATCTACACCAGCACAATAAATGGAGCCCGCGAGTGAGCAAAAACCCGAAGGTGGCCGCAGTAGAGGCCTATATCAAAGCACTGAGTGAGCATGATCTCACCGCCATCGACGCCCTTTATACGGATGATGCCAGCCTAGAAGACCCCGTTGGCAGCACGCCGGTCGTTGGTAAAGACGCTATTCTTGGATTTTACAAAACCGCATTTAGTTCCGGGATCAGTGCACGCATGGACGGTGCCGTCCGACTGGCCGCCAACCACGCCGTTTTTCCCTTTATTGTGGAGCTGAACCCCGGCAACGGCGAAATGCGCCTGGAAATCATCGACCAGTTTACCTTTAACGATGACAACAAAGTGGTTGCCATGAAAGCGTTTTGGGGACCGGAAAACGCCAGCACTCCCTGAACGCCTGCCGGCCCTGCCTGGCGGGGCCAAAGACAATCCCTTCTTCTATCAGCGAATAATAGCGACTGACTTGAGTTGCGCGTAGACAGACATCCCAGCGCGCAACGCCAGACTATGCACGCTGCGCCGGGTGAGGCGAGCCAGTAACTGCTGCTGGCCCAGCGTTAATTCGACAATCTGCATCGCCTCGGCAAAGTCATCGTGAATGGCGCAAATCTGGCAGGGCAGGATATTCACAATGCTGCTGTCCTGGGGCTGCGCCAGGCTCAAACTCACATCCTGCGCCCGAATCCTCAAACGCAGGCGGCTGCCGATGGCGTCGCCGCTGTCGCGCACCCACAATGCGCCGCCATCAAAAGCACATTGCATCAAGTGCCATTGCGTATCGCGCGCGACCAAATCGGCATCAATGACGGCAGAAACTTCGTCTTTTTCGCCCAGACGGTGCCGCTCCTGAATCAGCATGTCAGAGAGCGGCCCCTGCGCGACAGCTCGGCCGCTATCCATCAGCACCAGATGGTCGGCAAGACGGCAGATTTCATCGAGAGAGTGACTGACATAGAGAATCGGGATGGCCGAGTCCCGGCAAAGCGTTTCCAGATAGGGAAGGATCTCAGCTTTGCGCGCCGGGTCGAGACCGGATAGGGGTTCATCCATCAACAACAACTGGGGCGCGGCCAGCAGTGCCCGGGCAATTGCCACCCGTTGGCGCTCGCCGCCCGACAGCCGGTCTGGCTGACGCTGGAGGAGGGGAGCCAGGCCCAGCAGTTCCACGACTGCATCCAGATCGGGCCCAGAGTCACGGGCCCGCTTCTGGGCATAGCGCAGGTTACCCGCAACATCCAGGTGGGGAAACAGGCTGGCTTCCTGAAACACATAGGCAATAGGTCGCTGGTGGCAGGGCAGATGTTGCCGCTCGTCCAGCCATGTCTGCCCATTGAAGGAAATTGCGCCACTGACTTGCGACTCCAGCCCGGCAATACAGCGCAGTAAGGTGGTTTTACCCGATCCCGACGGTCCGAAGATGCCAGTCACGCCAGTGGTGGGTAAAGGCAGCGCCAGATTGAGCTGGAAATCCTCACGGGAGCCCCTTTGGAGCTGGAGATTGACGTCCAGTTTGCCCATCGCCATTCAGAACCCCAGCAATCGCGAGCTGCGATCGTCCCGCCGCAAATACTGCAACACCAGCATCATCCCGAACGACAGCAGCAACATGATCGCCGCCAAGCGATGGGCACTTCCATAATCCAAGGCCTCAACGTGCTCATATAGCTGTACCGACAAAACCTGTGTCGCCCCGGGAATATTTCCCCCAATCATCAGCACCACCCCGAATTCACCCAGCGTGTGGGCAAAACCCAATACCGTGGCGGTGATAATGCCCGGACGGCACAGGGGCAGTAACACAGTAAAAAACCGGTCGAATGGCCCCGCGCCAAGCGTGGCCGCCACATCCAACGGCCGCTGACCCACCGATTCCATCGCATTTTGAAGGGGCTGCACAACAAAGGGCAGGGAGTAGAACAGGGAACCAACAACCAATCCGGAAAAACTGAATGCCAGACTTTGCATTCCCAGCAGTTCAGTCAACGCCCCGAGCGGACCCTCGGGGCCCATCGCCAGCAGCAGGTAGAAACCCAAAACCGTCGGCGGAAGGATCAAGGGCAGGGTAATCAGGGCAGCAATAGGCTGCCGCAACCACGAACGACTGCGGCACAGCCACCAGGCGAGAGGAATACCAATCACGAGCAGCAGTATCGTGACGATTGCCGCCAACTTGAGCGTCAGCAATAGAGCGCTGAGATCTGCGGCATTCAGGAACCCTGTCGTCACTCTCAGCGGGCTCCCGGAAGGCGGTAACCCGCGCTCAAAATGCGCGCTTCTGCCGCTTCAGTTTGCATAAACGCCAAAAACTGCTCAGCGGCGCGCTGCTGCTTGCTGTTTTTCATGACCACGCGCTGCTGTTCGATTGGCGCATACCAATTCGTCGGAACCTCCCAGAAATCGTCATCATTCCGCATTTGAGAGCGTGCCAGCAAGCCCGCTTCCGCATTGCCGCTGTAGACGTACTGATAGGCCTGACTGATATTCTCACCGCGAACCAGCCTTGGCTGGGCCTTATCCAAAATCGCCAGTTTCGTCAGGACTTCCATCGCGGCTTTGCCATAGGGCGCCAGTCGCGGGTTAGCGATGGAAAAACGGCTGTAAGCAAACGCCTTGAGTGCGTCTTCAGGGGTCGGCCCGGCTGGCCACAACACCAGTTGACCCAGCGCATAGGGCTGGCGACTGCCAGTGGCGATCAGCCCCTTGGCTTCCAGTGCTTTGGGGCGGTCAGCGTCCGCCGAGAAGAAAATATCAAAGGGCGCGCCCTGAACAATCTGCGCGTACAGCTTGCCCGACGAGCCGCGAACCACGGTAACCTTGTCACCTGTGCTCGCCTGGTAATCCGCAGCCAGTGCCTCAAGGGTGTCAGCGAAATTTGCCGCAACGGCGAGGCGAAGCTCCGCATGAGCCTGAGCGACGGTCCCGAGCAGCCATAGGGATAAGCAGAACAAGAATCTGGACAACGACAAGGTGCTCCGAACAAAGAAAAAATCAGCCTGCGTTTTACGGTAGAGCAGCTACGCACACTGAACAACCGCCAGAAAGCTAACAAGCTGAAAATAATAGATTTTTTACCTTGGTTTTCAAGCCTAAGCAGACCGCTACCGCCAAAATTGTATCACGCAACATTGCTCCGCAGGCCCTGGGGCAAAGAAAAGGGCTTCTGCCGTTCGTTTATATCAACAGCGCCGTCGGCAAGGGCTTGACCTGTGTCTTGGACAAAGGTGTATAACCGACTTACTGAATCAGATTCCTGTTCTGGTAAAGGCGCCGACGGGAATTATGATTTGCCATTTGATTGAAGAAGTTGCCGCGGATCAGCGTGGTAGAAGCGAGTCAACGTATTGAAGCCGTTAACGTAGCTGGGCTGTCTTATCAAACGCCCATGCGAATAGGCCGGGAGTAGGGCATGAGTTCAAACACGACAACATCTGGCGATGCATCTTGCCATGGTAATAACGCCACAACGTCACCCCATCATCCTCACACCCATGATCATCATGACGCCGAGACCTTTATCTTGCGCCTATAAAACGGACGCATTTATTTTCTCTGACCGGGAAGTATCTAGAAAACTAGTGGCAATTCAGGTCCTGCAATAGGTGTAGATATAGGGGTAGATTTTTTACAATTTGGAGTTCAGCAAGGTAGTATCGCTAACAGTTTCAGGGGTAGCAGTGGAAGCATTACGACAGACCTAATGCTCCCCTTCATTAGTGCAACAGGCACTATCACTTCAGGTGATATTAACTATGGTGGACAGATTAATTTAGGCATTTCAGTTGCTGATGCGATATTTTTTACGACAGGCATTCCAGTTCCTGAAGTAGTTGGCTCAAAAAATACTACTCACATCATTACTGTTGAAGATGCCTTGAATGGTTTTCGGACAGGGGTAAGCACATTTTTCGAGAGTTTTTTTGGCCCGGTAGACGGCCCAAATGAAAACGGCGCGCGCTATCCAATTGATTCGTTAGACCTAGACTTCGGAGCCGATGGAACAGGGTCTGATTTTTAAGTTTAGCTTCCTAAAAGAGGGTTTGGTTTTGCTTAGAAAAATGAATATTAGAAAAAGATGGTTATTCTTTATCGGAATAGAAATTGTATTTTTAGCTATGGTGATAAGTTTTGTCAGCTTAATACTGAGCTCCGCACCCTATCTCTTTCCCATTTGGTTCTTAAGCTTCCCTATTTTTTTTTCAATTATCGTAAAATGCCCGAAATGTAATTCTTCATTTTTTTCTATTATCAAATCAGAGTCGTCAGTAACATCGAGACTTCGATTTGGAAGGTTATTAATTTTATTCTGGAAAACTCCACTAAAGGGTGAGGTTTTATGTCCGGTTTGTCATCACGATTTATTTGAATCTTCTCCAGATGAATAAGGGATAGGTTTTTTTGCTCAAAATACCCAAAAATCTGCTTAATCCGCCTCGTTTCTACCCTATAAGTGTAACTCCCGCTAGGAGTAGTCAGGGTGATAAGCAGTACTCAAGGACAGCAGTTCCTGTCACGGCTCGCGAAAAATATTTTGGTGTAGAGATGTCGGCTCATGCCGATCTGTTCGGCGAGTAGACTCCATATTTCCGCAGCAAACCTTTGATTTTAAAACGATATACCGCAACAACAGACCGCTACCGCCAAAATCGTATCACGCCACATTGCTCCGCAGGCCCCGGGGCAAAGAAAAGGGCTTCTCCCGTTCGTTTATATCAACAGCGTCGTCGGCAAGGGCTTGACCTGTGTCTTAGACAAAGGTGTATAACCGACTTGCTGAATCAGATTCCTGTTCTGGTAAAGGCGCCGACGGGACCTATGATTTGCCATTTGATTGAAGAAGTTGCCGCGGATCAGCGTGGTAGAAGAAGCGAGTCAACGTATTGAAGCCGTTAACGTAGCTGGGCTGTCTTATCAAAGACCCATGCGAATAGGCCGGGAGTAGGGCATGAGTTCAAACACAACATCTGGCGATGCATCTTGCCATAGTAATGACGCCACAACGTCACCCCATTATCTTCACACCCATGATCATCACCATCATGACGCCAAGACCGCCAATCTGCAGGAGCTCATTATTGAAGGAGCGGGCTGCGCCAGTTGCGTCGGGAAAATCGAGTCAGCATTGAATGCTGTGCCGGGCGTAGAAAAGGCGGAGATGAATTTTGCGATGCGCACCGTAAGTGTGGCGGGCACGGCGCCAGCAGATGCTTTGGTCAATGCGGTAGAGAAGGCCGGCTATAACGCCAAAATCGCAACGGCCGAGCATGAAGACGATGCGCTGGCGGAAAAAGAACAGGCAGATTGGGCCTATTACAAACGTCTGATGCGTGACATGACCATCGCCTTGTCCGTAGGTGTGCCGCTGATGATATACGGCATCGTCGGCGGCGCAATGACCGTGAATACGACCGGTGAGCGCCTTGCGTGGTTAGCGGTAGGGCTCCTGACATTCGCCGTGATGGTCATTGCGGGTAAACATTTTTATATCGGTGCCTGGCAGTCCTTCAAAAACCACTCGGCCAATATGGACACCTTGATCGCGCTGGGCACAGGCACCGCATGGCTGTACTCCATGGTCGTTGTAGCCGCTCCCCAGCTCGTTCCGGAAATGGCGCGACATGTGTACTTCGAAGCTACAGCCATGATTATTGGCTTAATTGACCTGGGCCTGGCGCTTGAACTGAAGGCCCGGGGCCGGACATCTGAAGCCATAAAGCGGCTTATCGGCCTGCAAGCTAAAACTGCCAGAGTCATTCGCGACGACAAAGAACTCGACGTGGCTATTGAGCAGGTATTAATGGACGACATTGTCCGTGTGCGACCGGGCGAGAAAATTCCTGTCGATGGTGAAGTCATCGACGGTCATACGGCCATAGATGAGTCCATGCTAACCGGGGAACCGATGCCCGTTGAAAAAGCCGAGGGCGATGCTGTAGCGGCGGGCACCATCAATAAAACCGGCTCAATACGGTTCAAAGCCACCCGCGTCGGCAAAGACACGGCGCTCGCGCAAATTATCAATATGGTCAAGCGCGCGCAGAATTCCAAGCCGCCCATAGGGCGTTTGGCAGACGTGATCTCGGCGTATTTTGTGCCGGTCATCATGATTATTGCCATCACAAGCGCACTGGCATGGCTCAATTTTGGTCCCGATCCAGCGCTTGCCTTTGCCATTGTGTCAGCCACCACCGTGCTGATTATCGCTTGCCCCTGTGCACTGGGGCTGGCAACCCCCATGTCGGTCATGGTGGGCGTGGGCAAAGCGGCGGAGGCGGGTGTGCTGATCCGCAATGGCGAAGCCTTGCAAACCGCATCGAAAATATCGGCCATGATTCTGGATAAAACCGGCACGATCACACTGGGCGCCCCGAAAGTCACCGATATTCTAATCGCTAGCGAGGAGGACGAGAGCACCGTGCTAAAACTGGCGGCATCCCTTGAATCCGGATCAGAGCATCCCCTCGCGTTAGCCATTGTTGAGACTGCCCGAGAGCGGGGCATCGAGAGCAGCAAAGTCGCTAACTTCAGCGCCATTGCAGGCCATGGCGTGCAGGCGGACGTTGACGGTAAGACATTGCTGTTCGGCAACGAAAAACTGATGCGCGAGCGTAATATCGACCTCGGTGAGTTCGTCGAAAAAGCACAAAATCTCGCCATTGAGGCAAAAACTCCCATGTATTTCGCGGTGAACAATCGGCTGTCCGCCATTATCGCCGTGGCTGATCCCATCAAAGACGACTCCATTGCCGCCATAAAACGCCTGCAACAGAACGGTATTCGCGTCGTCATGCTGACCGGTGATAACCGCGCGACGGCAAAGGCCGTTGCCGCAAAGGCGGGCATTTCCGAGTTTTTCGCCGAGGTACTGCCAGAAGACAAATCCAAAAAAGTTCAGGAATTGCAGATGGAAGGTGAAGTGGTCGGCATGACCGGCGATGGCATTAACGATGCGCCAGCGCTGGCCATCGCCAATGTCGGGTTTGCCATCGGCACCGGTACCGATGTGGCCATCGAGAGTGCCGATATCACCCTCATGCGTGGATCGCTGCACGGACTTGCCGATGCCATAGCGGTAAGCAAAGCCACGCTGCGCAACATCAAACAGAACCTCTTCGGCGCCTTCGTCTATAACGCTGCCGGTGTGCCCTTTGCTGCGGGCGTGTTGTATCCATTCTTTGGCGTGTTATTGAGCCCGGTCGTCGCGGGGGCTGCGATGGCATTTTCGTCCCTGACCGTCGTCACAAACGCCAACCGTCTGCGCCTGTTTAAGGCACAAGAACACTAGAGAGCGCCAACCAGCATCCTGTTAAGGAGAGTAGATATGCTTTTGATCAATATCGTCGGTATCGTGCTGATAGCACTGATTGTATGGTGGTTCTGGCTGTACAAGCCTAAAGAGGCCGAGCTTGGCGAAAACGACCTGATAATCACCGTCGAAAACGGCACGTACTCGCCTGCGAGAATCAAAGTGCCCGCAGGGAAGGCGATAGACATTAAATTCATGCGCAAAGACCCAACGCCTTGTTCCGAAACCTTGCTGATCCCCGAGTTAAGCATCAGCGAAACGCTGCCACTCAACAAACTGAAGTCGATCACTTTGCCGGCATTACAGGCGGGCGAGTACGCATTCCATTGCCAGATGCAAATGTACCGGGGACAGATCATGGTTGGTAACTAAGTCTTGTGGAGGCTATTTCAAAGCCCGCATGCCATCGATAAAACCGAGAGCTTGTCATGAAGCTGATGACCGTGTACCGGCCTTCAGTCCGCTTTGCCTAGCCTTATTGGGCTTGCACCCCGCGAAAACCTCTCGTATAACAGATAGATAATTGCACCAAGGAATTAGGTGAAATGGTACGGATTCAGGACAGCGGCGGGGCATTTCCGGCGCCCCGGACCAAGCGGCTCTTCTACCCGAATGAGCCGCACCTCGATACGTTCCCCATTCAGGACTGGAAGCGCCTGATCGGCAATCTCGACACCGTCGACGCCACATCAGCATACTTCCTCAAACTCGAAATCCTGGGCCTGTTAACAGCCGATCTCGGACATTTTTTTGAGGGGGTAGATTTTCACTAACTGAAATCCATATAAGAATTTAAATAACCAATGAAACGATCATTGATGGTGGCTCGGCCCCGTGGACGACTGCTCATGTAAAAATAGGTGAATAAGTGCCAACAATATTCGAAGCAAAAATAGATGGATCTAATGCGATCAGATACTTCCATTTCTCACTAGTCGAATTTTATCTAGAACAGGCCTATGTCAACTCTACGCAGGCAAAAGAAGATCAAGAGCCTAATCATCTCTTAGCATCGAGCATCATGGGCATTATGTTTTCAGCAATGGCGCTAGAGGCATTTGCCAATGAGATCTCAGAGGAAATAATCCCTAAAGAGGATTTGAAGAGCTTTATTCACCTTAGAAAAGGATACAAGAAGTTACAGGGTGAATCGTCGGTACTAGCCAAGCTCCGGATATTGTTTAAAGAAAAATTTAATCACGACCTAGACTCTGATGCGAAGTCTGGTTTGGAAAAGCTTACATCGTTACGAAACAACCTAGTCCATTACAAGCTAAGCGATCTTGCCGGTAAATATATCATGCCTCCAGTTGGTAACATGGATGTAGGAGGTGGGCAAAAAATGCTCACCATTGACTTCATGCAAAAGCCTGAAAGAGTAGAACCCCCGTTTATACAAGAGGTTACTGGTGACGCGGCTCTTGAATGCTTCAATCATGCCTATTCAGTTATAGAAACATGGAATTCTCTAATATCAAAAAAGGAACAAGATTCTGGAAACGACGTAAGTACTAGATAAAGCAGTTTAAAAGTACGCAGTTAACCCGCCCCAATAATGCGAAGTGGAAGAAGGGCTACGCAGCTTCACGCTGAAGCTCGATGCCTTCTTCGCTGAGATACCATATTTTACATAATATATATTATGCGAACATTTGGGGACTGAATGGCGTCGCAAGCCCGGTCAATCCGTTCCCGTAACTCGCTTGCTTTTGTCGACTGTCCGTAGCCGACACGAACGCCCTCGAATTAAAACGCTGAACACCGATGCCCTTGCGCTTGCCGTGCAACGGCATATCCGGACGTCAGTCCAGACATGCTTGACGCCGGAACCCAATAGCTTGCAAGTCGGGCACTTAATCGGTGAAGCAGATTTCCTTGCCGTTGCCCTGGTCGTAGCAATCGCGGCGATTGGAGTTTGGCGCTGACGGCAACTGGTTTTGCGAGTTGTTGATCATTGTTCTGTATGCGGCATCTGCAGCCTGTTTGCGGGCTTGGTCTTTGGCTGCCTGTTTATCGCGTTCCTGCCTGGCATAGAATTCACGCTGCGCACGGCCCGCCTCATAAGCCTCTTTGGCTAGTTTCTGGCCCCGAATACTATCGAGATATTGCTGACGTTGAGCTGCTGCGATTTTTCGTGCTTTCTCGGCGGCTTCTCGACCCGCTGCGTCGTTTTCCAGCGCGTATTCATAGGCGATGGCAGGAACATATCCACACCCTCGCGCATTGCGATGCTCGATTTGCGAGCGCCCCCAATGCATCAAGGCTTTATCTTTTGCTAGGTAGTGCGTCATTTTCGGCATTGCCGCTGCCGCGTTGCAGAAATTGGCCGAGAATTCACCGCGAATCAGGCCAATCTCCTCGAAATTGAGCTCTGCGCTGCGCTCACCAAAGCAATCGCCGTAAATCTTTGTCACCATGATCATCGCTTCACGCGGCGGATACTCGGATATTCTGTCGAGAGGAAGCGGCTTGTGCTTTTCCAGCGCTTTTTCCACCTTTTTATCGGGCACAATGCCCCAGCGGTTTGGTTCGCCTTTCTTTAATTTATTGGAGGAATCTTGAGCCCATTTTCCGAATACCTGTGCTGCGAAGTCGCGTTGCATGTAGGAGGCCGCCGTTTGTATCCCCTCTTTGCCCTTCAGGGCCCAAAACGCAACAACACCAAAAGACTTGTCGACAGCGATGAAGGCGCGGGGATTCTCGAGCTGCTCTGAGCTTAAATTTCATGCGGGCGGAGGCTGACTGTTCGAGTCCAATTGCGCCACGGCAGTGGAAGAAAAAGAAAAAATGGCAACGGTGGCCACTATTGACGCGGCCGTAAACGCCCCGCTCGCCTTCGTATGCTTGGGCATCAGCTTCCCTCTATAAATGTTACAGCGCTGGGTTGTCGTTACTGAGTTGCAGCGTTGTTTTGCGAAAAGTCGGCCATATCCAGATGGTTCAGGTTAAGAATGCCGTGCTGGACGGCGACGAGTGTCGCCATCGCGCGATTTCTAATCCCGAGTTTTCGGTAAATTTCTTTCACGTATCCGTCTACCGTGTACATGCTGATAGATAAGATATTTGCAATCATCTTGTTGCTCTTACCCATCGCGAGTTCCTGGAGCACCTGGCGTTCGCGTGGCGTGAGGGGCAGCGGTTTTGCACTGGAATACGGGGTATTAGCGTTGTCGAGGGGCATTTTGGCGATCACTTTTCCGTTGCGATTGCCGAGTATCTTCCCCTGTGAATACGGGGCTGACAAATGAATAATTCAGCGCTTTCAGATTAGATTATCTTATTCGACCATTCTTTGGCGATGATACCCGCTACCCACTGATGGAAGTCCTGAATGACTTGATCACCCTGATGCTTGTTGCTGTAGGTCAAAAAACATTCACCGTGCCGGGTAACTTTCTCGGCCATTGGCAGCACCAACTCATCGTCGCTGCGCATGAATTGATAGGACGTGGGCAGGTAGCCCATTGCGACGCCGATGTTGCTCTTCACGGCCTCGATACTCGCCTGCACCGTGCTGACTACCAGCTCGTTTGCAATATCCGGGAGCAGGCCCCACTGCGTTTGCCATCGTGGCCATTGGTAACTGTCGTTGGCGATTTTAATGATCCGGCAGCCGCTGAAATCGCCGGCGCTCAAGCCGGGATGTTCGGCGAGGTAGCTCCGTGTGCAGATGGGCGTCAACGAGATTTCTACCAGGGGATGGTAGGTAAGCTCGGGCTCATTGCCACATTCGTGACGGATAGCGACGGTGGTTTCCGACTGTTCCAAATCAACCCGCGAGACATCGGAATCGATCTGGATTGTTAGCTCTGGATATTTCGGCTGGAACTCGTGGATGTTGGGAAACAGTAACAGCGTTGCGATATTTGGCAGTGTATTGATGACAAAACGCTGTTTTTTCCGCTCTTTGCGCACCGCCAGTGTGGCGGTATCAATCAAGTCCAGACCGCGTTTGACATGCAGATAGTAGCGTTTGCCTTCTGCCGTCAGGGAGATTTTGCGATTTTCCCGTTTGAACAGCGCCACACCCAGATTTTCTTCCAGCGCTTTGATCTGGTGGCTGACTGCCGGGGGCGATACAAACAGTTCGTCTGCGGCGTCTTTGAAGCTTAATCGGCGAGCGGCAACTTCAAAAACACGAATCAGGTTAAGTGAAGGCAGGTGCTGGGTGGGCATACGATACGACTCAACGATACAGCAGGCTAATCTATACGAGTGTTGCGGAATAACAACAAGAATATCCTAATGTTACGCGCGATATCACCCTGCACGCCGCAGATACCGAAATGTCTCACTCCCCTGTTGCTCAGGCAGACCATCACCCTACTCACCTCCACGCCCCAACGCTCGGCTGAGGCGCTGCGCAAGTGCCGACATCGCGCACAGAGTAACGCCGGATACCGCCCCCCATAAATGGGCCTCGGTGGCGACTCGCATGTCTATCAGCGATTCCGTGCTGCTAGTATCCAGCAGTCCGCTTTGTTCCAGTACGATTTTTGTCAGGAGCAGCAATAACAGCACTGGGCCGCTTATCGCGTGTTCGCGCCACAGCCAGATGCCGATGACCACGCTTAAACCATGTAGAACCCCAGACAAGCCCACATAGTGCTCCAGCTGGGGCTCCATCAGCAGAAGAAATCCGCCTGTGAGCAGGGCTACGACGACCACGACCGGCAGGAGGTAACTCCTGTTTTTCTCGGGAATCAAACCGGCGAGTAATATCAAGGCAGCGAGATTCATCGCCATGTGTATGAGGTTCGAGTGAACAAAGTGTCCGCTGATTAGCCGCCACGGCATAGCGGCCAGAATGGCCTGGCGTTGATAACTCAACTCGGTTACGCCGCTCTCTGTTACCAGTTGCAGCACTATCAGCAAGGCCGCGATTCCCAGCAGCGCCGGATATGGCCAGTTATTTCTCCACACACATTTCTCAACACGCGCCCTTTAGCGCTCATTTCCAGAGCATTCAGTAAATACCGAATACTGCGCAACGTGACCTTAAGGTGTCACATATGCGCGTCAGACTACAGCGGCGTTCTCGGTAGAACGCCCCTTTGCGAGTCGCCGCCGAGATCTGCTTCACACCGCCCCAATATACATGACGAGGTCTCTCCGGATGACGTTTCTGCGCGCAGTCATAACGATGTGCAGGCTGCTTATTGCCCTTTTTCTAATTGCCCCCAGCCATGCCAACACCGCCGCGCCACTGCCCTTTCACGGCTGGACGCTGACGCATGACGACATGGCCTACAATTTATCGGCGATAAGCAGAATGCAAGAATTCGGCGTGACACATGTTCAGCTCTCTCACCGCATTGTCACCCGCGTCGACCAGTTCCAGTCAGAACCAGAGGTCGTAGATCGCGTCCGGACACTGGCCAGTGCCATCCATAGTCAGGGTGGCCAGGCGATTGTCTGGATGCAGGAGCTTAACACCTCAGATACGCTCGCTTACTGCTTTGACCTGGACGGTGAGCAGATGCAGGAAAAAATGCAGGCCTACCGGGATGCCCTGACAGCCGCGCCGGAAATCGACGGTGTGATGATTAGTTTCGGTAGCGCGCCGAGCGAGTTGCAGTACGTGCTTCCAAGCTGCAAGCCATTGGAGTTTGCACAGCCCAAGGCCCGTTACAAAGCCATCATCGAGGCGGTTTCTCGTGTGGTAATGGATGAGTTCGGCAAGCAGGTGTACGTGCGAACTTTCTATCACAAGGGGCACGAGATACCGATTCTTCGCAATGCCTTGCAGGAAACCAAGCGGCCCATTGTGGTGATGTCTAAAGCCGAACCCAATGATTTTGAACCCTATTACCCGCTTAATCCCTTAATTGCCGACGTCGGCGATCACGATCAGTTTTTCGAGCTGGATTGCGCCGGGGAATACTGGGGGCGTGGAGCGCTCCCCTTTGTTGCGATCGAGTACTTCGTACAGCGCTATCGCGAAGCCGCCCAGCGTCAAGCCACGGGCAAGGGCCGCTTTATTGGATCAACATGCCGGGTCGACCGCTACGAATACTCAGCACTGGAAACCCTGAATGAAGCCAATCTGTTTGCGCAGGCTCAGCTCGTTCGCGACCCCAGTGTGAGCGCGCAGACGATTCTTCGTCGTTTCGTGGAATCGCAGTACGACCTCCCTGCGGGCAGCGATGAGCACCACGTGCTGGCCGACATTCTGCGCCGCACTTATTGGATTGGTCGAAAAATGTACTACGCCAAGGGGGAGTGGGCGTTCAAGAAAGGCAGCGACCTCCCGTCCAGTAATACCGATGCCCTGGGCAATATGATCGATAAGAGCATCTCTCAGTGGGAGCCCGCCTACACGCCGATTACCGCCGCCCTGCTCTCACCCGGCCGCCAGACACTGCAGGAGCTGGGGCAGGAAAAGTTTGAAGCCAGTGACCTCGCGCGGCGAAATCTTGAGACCCTGGAGCAGTTACGGAGTGCGCTGCAGCCGAGCGATTACACAGCGATCGAGACGCTATTGCTGAAACAGCGAATCGCCGCGGACATTTGGCGGCATATGTCCGGCGCGGTGTTTGCTGCGCGTAGTTTGAACCTGGCGTCGTCGAACTGGGCCGCTTGGCATCTCGAGCAGATGGAAGCGATTGCCCAGCAGTTGGACCAACAGTCCTACCCTCAACTGCCCGATACGTATCCCTTCTCTAGCGACGACATTCGGGCGTTTGCGGAGAGCGAGCGTCGGTTCTTGTTCGCTACCGCAGCCTCCCCACTGGAACAATTGACTATCAGCATGATTGATGTCGTGCCTAGCACTAGCAATTCCCTCACGCTGCGCTGGCTGGCGGAAGCCGATACCCAGTACCGCATTGAACTCAGCCAGCAGCTTCCCAACTACACGACCGAGATAGCGATCGACGGGACGAGTGAGGCCCTGCCGAGCCTGAATGACTTTACGATTACCGATCTTGAAGCGGACTCGCCGTACTGGTTACGCATCACGGCCAGCCGCGGCGAGGAAACGGTGAGCTCTGGCGATTTTCCTGTCTGGACCCTGAGTACGCTCGATGCGCAAGATTCCGGGACACCGTCACTGCAATCGCGCTCGGCATCGGGTGGCGGCGCACTGTCACTGTGGTGCCTTATTGGCTTGGCAATGATGCAATGGGCCCGCCGACGCGGGCCTTAGTCGTAGCGCGCGTCCCGCCCCACCTGGGCAGCACACTTCCCCCAGCGACCAACAAGCGCGTAATATTGCTCAGGGCTTTCCTGTCAAAAGGCGTTGTTGATATGTCACGTGGAATGAAAATCTATGCGGCTCTGCTCGTGGCGCTGGGCGGGTTTATCGTATTCAACATATTTTACGAGCCGTCAGATGTCAGGGCGCTGAATGCTACGCTGAAACAAGATGAACAACTCAGCAGCTACCCCTACACATTTCGCGTTTTACGCCTGAAAGATGGCGTGGCGACGATGACATCCCCGCGCTCGGCGTCCGTCCCCGTACCGATGATTATCAGCGTCATTGAGCCGGCGCTAAGCGGCATATCCGTCAACGACGAGCGTTTCTTTGCGGCTCAACAACGCCTTGCCGACATGCAGTCGAGAGCGCATACACTGGTCACCGCCAGCCCCGACGTCGACCGCGTTATATGGGCCTTGGACGAAGCCTGGCTTCAATCTCAGGGAATCACACTGCCCCGCTAACGCCTTGCCCGCGCTTGAACGCGCTACGGCGTTCGTGGGACAACGGCAATAAAGTAGTTGCTGCTTTGGTAGCAAGGCACGGCGACCATTACATCCTCGGTATCGCTGTACTCCCCAACAATGGAAGGATGCCCCGGCGCCAAACACCCCTCTTCAACAGCGTGGGTAGACGTCGCCACTTCGCCACCTTCACTGTCCAGCTCAATAATATGGAATGTATTGTCATTGAATCCGGCACTGATCAGTAAGCTATTGCCGGAGTCTTCGTCGTACCAGATATCGATGCCTACCGGCCCGTCGCCGACCGGCAGGGGCTCAAGAATAACGGGAGTGCCGACACCATCCCAAACAAGTGGAATCACCTGGTCATTGGCAAAATCACTCACAGCGCAAACTGGACCGTCCGCGCTGCAGCGAATTTTTCGAGGACTCTCCCCCACAGAACCGACATTTTCTTTGTCTCCAATTCTGTCGTCAAAGTAGAGATCCCCAGTTTCTGTTACCACCAAAATGGCACCACCGTCTATTTTCCCTGTCGCGCTGACAGGTTCGAGGAAATTGTAGTCGAGAGATGCAGACCACGAATATCCGTCAAAGCTGCTATCGTAGCTAACGAAACGAATCTCGGTATCGGCTGTGACAACCATTTCGTTCGCAAAGATTGTTCCGGGCGGCACATTGGCCGCATCGGTATGGGCTCCTTGCCGAATATTGCCACCCGGCCCAAATTCTCCGGTATCGGGGCTGAAGTTCATCAGAAAGCCTTGCGCCCCTACGCCGTACTCAACAATGGCGGCCGCGGTACTCCTCTCACCCGAAGTGGCGAGTTGCGCAATTAGATGAGCCCCCTGAAGATTGAAGCCGGTTTTATTCTCGCTTGTTTGATCCGCGATAATGTTCCCGTTATCGGCGCGAATTAGCGCACTACCGTGGTCGCCAGCCATCAGCAGGCCAAGCACTTGAGTTGTCGGAGCAAGGGCATTGATGCCTGCTTCACTGACTAACTGCAGTGTTTCGAGCAGTTGTAAGCCACTCGGCGCGGAAAATAGCCCCAGTTCCGGCGTGGAGTCGGGTTCTTCCCCTCCGGCATCGACACAATCAACTGGCGTCGAAGAGTAAAAACTGTATTCATAAACACGGCCCAAATCGTCTCCCGATGTATCGGTTGCGAACAGGGTGTTGGCATAGACAACACCACCTTCAGCGATGAACGCCAGCGAGGTTCGCCCGACACCAGGGCAATACAGCACTACGCTCTGTTGGGCAGGCCCAAGAGTGCCGTCTTCACGCTCCACTTGAAACATCTCGAACGCTGGTGGTGTGGAGGTATCAAAGCAATCTCCGGCGGCAGTCTCGAGAATACTCTGATTGTCAGGGTTGAACGCAGGACAGACTCCCACTCGCCGATCAAGAAAGCGCGACGCACCGCCACCGGTTCTAAGTTCCGCCGTGAAGCTGGCATTAACAGGGTCATCAACTTCGATTTGCGCAGGCACGCCTGACACCAAGAAGTCCACATCATTTAGCGAACCACGTCGGAGAATAAGTGGCGAGAAATGCGATAGCGCGCCTTCTACAGTAACGCTTGCACTCCCCGCGTCCTCTCTGACAATCACAGTTTGATCGAGCAGTACTTCTGGAACTCCCTCGTCGTCCACTGTCCCCAATGCCAGTATGGGAAGCGAAAATTCACCCCGGCGCGCCACGGGATTTATCGGTGCTTCAAGAACAACCTTTATCGGAGCGTCAAAAGTTAATCCATCTGGGCCCAATTCGTAGTAGCTGAGATTACTCTCCGAGGAAAGCGCATCAGGGACATCACTCACGCGTAGAGCGTCAATACGAATCTCAACGGTTTGCTCCAGCGCTCCCGCAGGTATCTCGAGTCTTAACAGGCCATCGCTGGACACGATTTCTCCACCCGACGCTCCGATTGTTTGGCTCCGGCTAGTGCTACTTGCGTTGGAGTTCGAATCAGAATGCCAGCAAGCAGCCAGCGTCAGGCAAATGGTGATGATAAGAAATTTCGATTGGGTGCTCGGCTTATTCTCGAACCTTTTGAAAAACATGACGAATACCTTCGTTTTTTGAGATATCACAACTTTCAGTTGCGCTGTCTTACAAGCAAAAAGGGAGTGAGTCAGTTTTTACTATAGTGGCTCAGAATCGCGACAAGTAATCTAACTTGAAAAAATGAGAAGTAGTGCGAGCTTGCGGCAAGACCGTGTAAAGGCTGGGGACGTTTGGGATCAGATTAGCTGGAGCTAGTAGTCGGCGTCACTTTGAAAACGGAGCAACACATCGCGATCAATGCCGCTGCCACCGGCTTCTCCGTCCGAGCCAAAGCTTGTCAGCTCGAAAGAAGGCGGCGCGTCGGAGCTATTGTAGCGATAGGGTCGCTGCCAGGGATCTTCAAGCAGGTTGGCCCGGCTCAAGTAGGGCCCCGCCCAGTTGGGTGCCAGCGGGGCTGTCTGAGGGGGCTGCAGCAAGGCGCTCAGGCCTTGCTCCGCGCTGGGGTAGCGCAGATTGTCCAGTTTGTATTGGTGTAGCGCTAGCGAGATACGTTCGAGGTCTGCTGCGGCGTGGTGGTGCATTGCCTCTTCCGCGCGGTGCTTCACCAAACTGCTTACATAGATAGCAAGCACCGCAACAATAACGAGCACCCAAATCACCTCGCGACGGGTAATCCCCGCCTGGCGGCGCGCGCAGACACAGTAAGACTCGGACATTTACAGCTTGACTCGGGTTCTCCCGCACACCGAAACGGTAAGAAACCGCGCCAGTTGATCGGGAACGGCTGCCAGTTCAATTTCAGTCAGAAGGTTTGACCACTGGTCGGATGATAACTTCCACGGACCGGCAAAACGCTGCCAAATTTCCGCTTTTCTGGCAGGGGAAATTTCCACTGAATCGACGCCGAGCAGACAAACACCTCGGAGTATAAAGGGGAACACGCTGCTTTCGATATCCGTGCCGGCAGCCATACCGCAGCAGGCCACAGCGCCTTCCGGGCAGATCATTTTCAGCAGGTTACTCAGTGGCTCACCACCAAGCGTGTCAACAGCGGCATCAAACTGGGGTTTGACCATCGCCTTTTTCGCCGCATCGTCAAACAAATCAGGTGAACAGCATTGATCCGCGCCAAGCTGCTTCAGCATGGGATATTGCTCCCCCTTGCCGCTGATCGCCGTCACTCTTGCACCGAGATGACTGAGCAGCGCGACGGCGATAGAACCGACACCGCCACTGGCCCCGGTCACTGCGATGCGCAGGCCCTGAAGTTCGCCTAACTGGCGCTGCAATTTGTCGACACAAAGTCCCGCTGTGAGACCTGCCGTCCCCAGGCCCATCGCTTCGGCAGCATCCAGGCCTTCAGGCATTTTCAGCACCCAGCTTCCCGGAACCTGAATTTGTTCCGCCAGGCCGCCGTCGGTATTCATGCCGAGGTCGTAGCCGGTAACGATGACCTTATCGCCCACCTGAACGTTATCGCAGGTAGAGGCCACGACCTCCCCTGCGGCATCGATGCCTGGTGTGTGGGGGAAACTACGGGTAACCCCCTTATTCCCGGCGGCAGACAGTGCATCTTTGTAGTTCAGCGATGAATAGGCAACTGCAACCCGCACCTGTCCCTCTTCGGGCTCGGGGAAGTCACTTTTATCAATTAACTCTACGCGGTAGCTACCCTGCTCTTCTCGAACCTGAATGGCTTTGAATGACATATCGCCCTCCCGTAATCAGCCGTGGAAGCGGCTGCTTCGCAGCTTATCGATAACGCGCCACAGCCCGCGATCAACTGCCCCTTCAGCAGCCAGGCCCAAGCGTTCTTGCAAACTGCGCTTGTATTTGAATTTAACGGCATAAATATCCGCTTCATCGCGCTTTTCAAGCAAATAGTCGTCGCTGGTTGAAAGGCCGTCAATCAGACCTTGGTCGACGGCCCGGCGGCCGTACCAGACCTCCCCGGTAGCGATGGCGTCGATATCCAACTGCGGACGGTGCTCTCCCACAAACTCTTTGAACAACTGATGAGTGTCTTCGAGTTCTTCAATGAACTTTTTCCTGCCTTCTTCCGTGTTCTCACCGATCATCGTGAGTGTGCGCTTATGCTGACCAGCCGTATGCAGCTCAACATCGATATCGTGTTTTTTCAGCAGGCGATTGAAATTGGGAAGCTGGGCAACCACACCAATGGAGCCGATAACGGCGAACGGCGCGGCCAACAGGCGGTTGCCGATACAGGCCATCATATAGCCGCCACTGGCGGCCACGCGGTCTATGGCAATGGTCAGCGGGATATTCTTGTCGCGCAGGCGTTGCAATTGTGATGCGGCCAAACCATAGCTGTGCACCAGTCCGCCGGGGCTTTCCAGGCGCAGCAACACTTCGTCCTGTGGCGTTGCAAGCGTCAGAATGGCGCTGATCTCATGGCGCAGACACTCGACCTCTGACGCTCGAATATCACCGTCGAAGTCGAGAACAAACAGCCGTTTCTTGTCGGATTTCAGTTTGCCTTTGCGCTCTGCTTTCTCGTGCTTGCGCCGCTCTTTGCGCAGCTTTTTATATTGCTCATCATTCATCAGCGCATAGTTCAGGGTGTCCTGCCAGTCTTCAAAGCGTTCGTGAAGCCGACTGACTTCTATGTGCCCGTCTTCGTTTTCGCGCTTGTTGCGCTGGGACAACGAGCTGATCAAGCTGATAAGAATAAGGATAAAAACCAGGCCAGTAATCGCTTTAGCGAAGAACAGACCGTACTCAAGCAAAAAGTCCAAGGTGGCTCCAGAGAAAAAGCAAAAGGATCGCCATAGTCTTATGACTGGCCGTTTGGGTCAAGCTCACCAGTGCTGCAAGGCGTTGATGGCAATTGGGTTTTCCGGTTTGATAAACATACCACTGCGCCCGAGATAGACGCCATAAAGCGCACCGTCAACCAGGGGCGCATATACTCCGCTGCCGAAGTCCACTTCCACCCAGTCCCAGATAAAAGGCTGGTCTCGCAAGAGCTGCCATGAGTCGACCCATTCTCCCCCTTGCAAGGGATAAACACTGCGCAGTTGTTGCGCCTCATCAGCGGGATCACGATAGCGACTGCTCAAGCGTTCCAAGCGCACCAGATTATTGAGCCCAAGCTTGCCCAGCGCCGCGTCCCAGCGGAGTATCCGCGCGTCCAATCGCCACTCATCGCCGTGCATTGTCGCATCCAGCGCTAACTGCTGGTCATCTGTATTGACGTGAATAAGAAATCCCTTCGCCGGATCCTCGGCCACAAACACTGTGGCAACACGCTGCTCTTCCGCGAGGTTGCGATAGGCCAGCAAATCCTGACTGAGGAACACGACGCCCCCCGTCAGTGGCGCGACGAGGAGTAAGGCAAGCGTTGCACCGAGCGGCCGCCGTCGCAACAGCAGGAGTAGTAGCAGGGTCAGGCCAAGGCTGACACCACACAGCGCCAGCAGCAGGCTATCAAGATCAGGAAGCCACATATTCCGGCTCAGCTGTGGCGACGGGGTAGCCCAGTTGTTGCAGGGCCTCTTCGGCAATACCCAGAATACTGTCGTCGGGCAGGTGTCGCCGCTCCATCTCGCCCAGGTAGTACTCCATGCTGATCATGGCGTCTGCCAATGTCTCGAGAGACTGGGCATCCCGCGTAGGATCGATATCTCCCCGCGCAACAAACGCTTGCATGAATGCCACCGACGACACCGCGACAGCGGCAAGACGGCGCATTTTCAGCATCTGGAATGCCCCTCTGACGGTATTGAGGCTTGTCGGGGTATTGGCGATATGGGTGGCGTCAAAGCCCGAGTCGATATAGGCGGCAATCGCGCGTTTAACAAGACTGATTGCGCTCTTTGCCTCGTCCAGCACAATCGCCGTCGCTTCGCTGACCTGATTATCGGCACTAATGCTGTCGCGTTTGTCGATACTCAGCGCATTCAGCTCGTCGTAGTTCAGCTTGCGGCGGTCGATCTGCGCCAGACTGCTCTCGATAAACAACAGCGTCTCCGCCAATTCCTCCAGTTCACTGCGGTGGCGACTCAGGTCTTTACCAACAAAACTCAGCAAGGCTTTCGAATGCGTGTTCAACACTTCCGACAAGGAAGGCAGGTTCAGTACCAGCAACACATCGGCGCCCTGCTGCAGTAACTCGCTCAGTGGTCGAATTTCTTCGTCATCACTTCGGCCATGCTGCGCAAGGAGTTCGAGGATATCCTTGGCGTGACGCAACTCGCCGCGCAATTCATTCAATACTGACGATACGGTGTCATAACTCAGCCCGAGCATCTGCTGGCGCAGGCGCTGCAGTTCAGCATCATCGAGTTCTGAGGGTGACGCCCCAATGGCTCTGAGAAGCTTGCCGCCCAGCCCCTCCTGCCACGCAGAAAGCCTGAGCAGGAACAGCAGTTCAGCTTCCAGAACATCGTCAGACGGCTTGCCTGCCGCCAGGCGTCGGAGCTGTCCATCCAGAGCAGACAGTACCCGCTTACGTCGCGGATTGAGCTCCAGCCCCTTGTTCAGAAACGCCTCGATCACCGCCGTCGCCAGCAACCAGAAACGCTGCTGGGGGCCGCCAGTCAGCGCCGAACAGAGCTTGCGCAAGGCACGGGCGATCAGCGTCAACTGCATTTCGACCTGGGCATCGCGCAGCACACCGAGCAAGCCCCGCTGATACGCTTGGCGAACGCGTTTCAGCAAGGCCTGAAAGTCCGCCTCTGACAGATTTTCACTGCGCAATACCAGACGGCTGTCGCGACTGAACAGAAACCCGGTTTCAGGCAGGAAATAGCTGTCTGGCAGCAGCAACTGCCGGTGAGCCGCTCGAAGTTCGTTCGCGTGAGTAATGGCCAGAATAGGGATATCTTCTGCGTGGCTCTGCACGAACTCCAGGTACCGGGGCAGAACAAAAAAGGCCGTACTCAGAGCGTTCAGCTGTGCCTCGGGCAATTCCTGCGTGTTGGCAAGAATACTTTGGCAGAGCGCTCGCATTTCATCGGCGATCAGCGCGGCGCCACGCACTTCAATCAAGCGTAGCGTACCGCCAATCTGCCGAAGATCTGTTTCACAATGTTCAAGCAATTGCAGGTCATGTCGCTCTGCAAGAAAGGTCTCAAACACATTGGTCGCTTGCTGGACCGTATTATTCAGTTCTGCATCCACCAGCGCAAAGGAGCTGGTATTGATGGCTGTTTTTATTTCAACTGGCTTTAACACGCGTGATTGCCCCACCTGATTCCGCCGCAGACCGGCACCTTGATAGGCCGACCCTTTCCGGCTGCAATGGCGCAGTTTTAGCAGGTCTTGCCGACGCTGCCCAGTCTCTGCAATGCGAAATACCTACTGGGACACAGTAAATGCCTGCGTCCATTTGAGTATTGGCTGTCACCCTTCCGGAGAGGAGCGCCATAAACACTGGCCGCCACTGGCCTTGTCAATAATATCCAGCTGCTCCTGATGGGCCGCCAGTTCGACATCGCTGGCACGCACCACCCGCAGCGGTTGACGCTCAGCCGAAAGTCGACGAATACCACTACTGCCCTCAGCGCTGCTGTCTTCTTCCCCCGCCAGCGCCAGATTGGTCTGACCACCGGTCATCGCCAGATAGACGTCGGCGAGGATCTCCGCATCCAGCAGAGCCCCGTGAAGATCGCGCTGGGAGTTATCGACAAAATAGCGCTGACACAGGGCATCCAGGCTGTTGCGCTGCCCCGGATGTTTCTGACGCGCCATGACGAGGGTGTCGAGAACCCCGCAAATCTCGCGAATACGAGGCTGGGCCGACATCAGCCCCAGTTCCATATCGAGGAAGCCCACGTCAAAGGGCGCGTTGTGAATGACCAATTCGGCGCCGCGCACAAACTCCAGGAACTCATCGGCAATCGATGAGAATACCGGCTTGTCTGCCAGCATTTCATTGGTGATGCCGTGAACTTCAATCGCCCCCTGCTCGACTTCTCGTTCGGGGTTGATATACACATGAAAATGGCGCCCGGTGAGCTTGCGGTTAACCAGCTCGACACAGCCTATTTCGATAATTCGATGGCCGTCATTGGGGTCGATACCCGTGGTTTCGGTATCCAGAACAATCTGCCGCATGATTACCTCTTTAATTCATCAATACCGCGATTGGCCAGAGCATCGGCCAGCTCGTTCTCGCGGTGACCACTGTGGCCCTTTACCCAATGCCACTCAATGTCATGCTTGGCAGCGAGTTCATCCAAGGCTCGCCACAGGTCGGCGTTCTTAACCGGGGCTTTGGCTGCCGTCTTCCAATTGCGCTTTTTCCAGTTGGGCAGCCACTCCGTAATGCCTTTGCGCACATATTGGGAGTCGGTCGTCAGGGCAACTTTGCAGGGACGTTTCAGGGCGCGCAGCGCTTCAATGGCTGCCGTCAGCTCCATGCGATTATTGGTTGTATCCGGCTCGCCGCCATACAGCGGCTTTTCCGTGGTGCCGCTGCGCAGCAACGCTCCCCAGCCGCCGGGGCCGGGGTTGCCGCGGCAGGCACCGTCGGTGAAGATTTCCACTTTACTTGCTTTTGTCATTCCTGAGGTTTTTCTCTGAGATTGCGCGTTGCACCGAGCATGGCCGGGTGCGGGATGATATTGGAACGCCGGCGCAGGTTGGCAGACGGCGTCAGCGGCGCGCGGTATTTTGTCGCGCTCAGCACAAAAACACCACCCATCGGCAGTTTTGACGACAGGCTCCGATGGTTCATAAAGAAGCTTGGCGTATTGATCGGCAGCCGGTGAAAGGTGTAGCGCAAGTCCGCCTGTTCAAAGCCAAGCAGCGACAGCCAGTCATTGAGCCGGTTGAGCGTAAGGCTGTGGTGCTGCCACATGGCGCTGCGTTTGACACGCCCCATCATTCCTCGCAACGCCAGTGGCGACCAGGGGTTGATACCACAAATCACCAGCTTCCCATGGGGAACGATGAGGCGCTCAACCTCTCTGAGAACGGTGTGCGGATTATTGACGAACTCCAGTAAGTGATGAAGGACGACCATATCCACCGATTCATTGGCAATGGGCAGCTGGTCAAATTCGCAGACGGCGTCGAGAACCTGGCTAAAGCCATACTGACCGATACTGCCAAGGTGAATTGGGCGGTGACAAAGTCGGTCATCAACCTGAAACCGCTCGGGAATCATGCTGAGCTTGAGCAGGTTCCTGCGTTCGGTGCTGCAGTCATCCAGCGCGGCATTAATCAATGCCTGTTCTTCCTGCAAGACGGTGCAGCCGACTGGACTCCGAAACCATTCCCGCAGCGCGGGAAGCAGAATTTCCGGGGAGTGTTGTGTACGCCATTTAGCCATTGTTCACCTCTGTCGCGCCCCTGTGATCACTGCCTGAGAGCTTGTCTGGCAAGAGATAACTGTTTAACCTGAGCCAAACGAGGTAGCAATTTATGGACGCTCTGTCTGTGACGCCGATTCCGGCGTTCGACAACAATTACATCTGGTGCATTCACCGCGACCAAAACGCCGTGCTTGTCGATCCCGGTGATGCTGCTCCGGCACAGCGCTTTTTGCGCGAGTCTGGCTTTGAGCTTACCGCAATTCTGGTAACGCATCATCACTACGACCACGTCAACGGCATCGCCGAATTGCTGTCTGAGTGGCCGACTGCCACTGTCATTGGGCCCGCCACCGCCTCCCCGGCCATCACCCAAGCGGTCAAGGATGGCGATACGGTCACGCTGTTCGACCACCGCTATCAGGTCATCGCCGTTCCGGGCCACACACTGGATCACTTGGCTTACTATCAGGCAGAAACCGGCCAGTTATTTTGTGGCGACACGCTCTTTGCCGGGGGCTGCGGCCGGCTGTTTGAAGGCAGCCCCGAACAGATGCTGCGCTCCCTCCAGCGGCTTCAGGACCTTCCGGCGGCAACCCGTGTATACTGCGCCCACGAGTACACCTTGGCGAACTTGGCCTTTGCCTTGAAAGCCGAGCCAGAAAACGCCACACTGCGCGACCGTTATAGCGTAGTGACCGAAAAGCGTGAGCGTGGAGAGATCACACTGCCATCCACTCTTGCCCAAGAGTGCGCGAGCAACCCGTTTTTACGAACCGACAGTCCCTCGCTGCGAGCGCGAATCTGCGAGCGCGAAGGAAGCGACACGCTGAGTCAGGTTGAGGTGTTTGCCGCGCTGCGAGGCTGGAAAGATAATAGTTGAAGATAATGACAACGACCGACACATTGACCTGGGGCGTGAACTTGGCCCGTGCACCGAGACTCCTGATCATTTCACTTGGCGTATTGCTGACTGCCTGTGTCAGTCAGCCCTCGCGCCAGCAGGCAGTTGACTATCGCGCCAGTTGTGCCACCTGCACCGCCGATCGCCAGCTCACGGTTGTCCGTAAGACCCAAGCCGTGGCCCCGGAGCCCCAGCCATCGCTCCCCGAGTATCAGGACGTCTGGGAGCGAATCGCCGCCAAACTCAGCTTTACCGATATAGCCCGCCACGCCCGGGTGGAAAAACTGGAAGACTGGTACGCAACACACGGTCATTACATGACGAAGGTAAGCGACCGCGCCGGGCACTACATCTACCATATTATTGAGCAGCTTGAAGCCCGTGACATGCCCGTTGATCTCGCGCTGCTGCCTTTCGTCGAAAGTGCCTACGACCCCTTCGCCTATTCCCACGGACGCGCCGCAGGCCTCTGGCAGTTCATTCCCAACACAGCAAAATATGTCGGTATCGAACAGAACTGGTGGTACGACGGCCGACGTGACGTTCTGGTCGCCACAGACGCCGCACTGGACTACTTAAGCTCGCTAAACCAGCGTTTCGACGGCGATTGGATGCTGACGCTGGCCGCCTATAATGCGGGCGCAGGTACCGTGAACAAGGCGATACGACGCAACAAGAAAAAGGGCCGCCCCACCGACTTCTGGTCGCTGGATTTACCAAGAGAAACAGAGCGTTATGTGCCAAAGCTACTGGCACTTGTAAAGATTTTTAGAAACCCGGCGAGCTACAATATCACCCTGCCTCATGTGGAAGACGCGCCACGCTTTGCCAAGATCAATACCGGTGGACAGATTGATCTTGCCAAGGCAGCGAGTCTGGCGGGCATCACTGTCGAAGAGCTCTACCGCTACAACCCCGGATTCAATCGCTGGGTCACGGCCCCCGATGGCCCCCATTACCTGCTTATTCCCACCAGCAATGCCGCACAATTTCAGACCCAGCTGGCCGCCCTGCCAGAAAAACAGCGCGTGCGTTGGACCCGCTACAAGGTTGCCAAAGGCGACAATTTGATCAGCATCGCGAAGCGTCACCATGTCGACATTGCCAGCATTCGTCGATTTAACGAATTGAACAGCGACATGTTGCGCATTGGGCAGGAACTGCTGATTCCCGGTGGCAGCCAGTCGGCGCCCCTCGACAACCTGAATCGCGGCGTCGCCAGCAGCGGCCGTCAGCAACGCAATTACACGGTTCGCCGCGGTGACACCCTGAGCGAAATCGCCAAGACCCACTCCGTAAGCGTCAATCAACTGATTCGCTGGAACCGACTGGATCAGGGCGCCCTGATTAAACCCGGCCAACAACTCTCCATTTGGACCAATGCATCGGCGCCCAGCGGCATTGTTCGCAAGGTGGGTTACAAAGTGCGCAACGGTGACTCACTCTCGGCGATTGCCAGTCGCTTTAAACTCAAAGTTGCTGATATTCTTGAGTGGAATGGGATTGGCCGCAGCAGTTATCTACAGCCCGGTCAGTCGCTGACGCTGTACGTCGACGTAACGCGCGCCGACCTCTAACGAAACCCGCCCTGTCAGGACGCTTTTCATGGCCGGCTATTTTCTGCGCCGAATATTGCTGATCATACCGACCTTTCTCGGCATCACTTTGCTGGTATTCAGCATTACCCGCGTGGTGCCCGGTGGTCCTATTGAGCGCATGATGACCCAAGCCCAGCTCGGCGGCGAAGCTGGCAGCCTCCACCGCAGCGAAGGCGGCGGTACGCTGTCTGACGAGCAATTGGCAGAGCTGGAGCGCTACTACGGCTTTGATCAGCCGCTGCTCACCAGCTATGCCCTTTGGCTGAAGAAGGTGGCCGCCTTTGATCTTGGCCTGTCCACTCGCTATCAGGACCCGGTCTGGGAGATTATTCGCGAACGTTTCCCGGTGTCGATATTCTACGGCGTTACCACGCTGATCCTCACCTACCTCGTCTGTATTCCCCTTGGGCTAATGAAAGGCATCTATCATGGAAGCCGCTTCGACAGTATGTCGTCCGCCGTGGTATTCCTCGGCTACGCGCTGCCCAGTTATGTAATCGGCATCGCGCTGATTTCCCTGTTTGCCGGGTATTACGACTGGTTTCCCCTCGGCGGCTTTGTGTCGGATGATTACGATGATTTATCAACCTTGGGCAAGGCAAAGGATATTTTTCACCACGCGGTCTTGCCGCTAATCGCCTACCTGGCCGGCAGTTTCGCCGTCACCACGCTGATGATGAAAAATGCGCTGATGGACAACCTTTCCGCCGACTATATGCGCACGGCTGCGGCCAAGGGACTGAGCGTCGGCCAGAGTGTACGGCGCCACGCCTTGCGTAACAGCCTCATTCCGATTGCCACCTCGTTCGGCAACAATATTTCGCTGCTCATCGGCGGGTCTTTCCTGGTAGAGACCATCTTCAATATTGATGGAATTGGCCTGCTGGGCTACGAGGCCGTCATTGAGCGCGACTATCCCATTGTCATGGGGATTCTGGTGATCTCCTCGCTGCTGTACCTGGTTGGCAACATTCTGTCTGACCTCTGTGTTGCGCTGGTCGACCCCCGTATTCGCTTCGGCGGAGGACGCCATTGATGGCACTGCTGAGCAACCCGATTGCCCAAAAGCGCTGGCGGCGATTCAAGCAGTCACGTCGAGGCTATGTCTCTGCCTGGTTACTGCTGATACTGACCACACTGAGCTTTGCGGCTGAGTTTATTGCTAACAACCGCGCCCTCATTGTTGCCTACGATGGCGAGCTTTATTTTCCCACGCTGTCGGCCCAGTACAGCGGCAGAGATTTTGGGCAGGACTACGATTACGAAGCCAACTATCGGGATCTGCAGCGCCATTTTGCCGATCAGAAGCAAGGTAATTGGGTGCTTATGCCGCCGGTGCCCTTCGGGCCGCTGGAAAACGACTTGATAGATGGAGATTTCCCGCCGAATGCGCCCTCTCTGGCTACCGGCCACTATTTGGGCACAGACACCAGCGGACGCGATGTTCTCGCCAGACTGATTTACGGCTTCCGTACCGCCATGCTGTTCTCCTTGATTTTGCTGCTGTTCAACTATGCCATCGGTGTCGCCATTGGTTGCATGATGGGCTACTGGGGCGGCGCCTTTGACCTGATATTTCAGCGCCTGATCGAAATCTGGTCGAACGTGCCGTTTCTCTACGTCATCATGATTGTTGCCTCGGTCATCACCCCCGGGTTCTGGACGCTGCTTTTCATCATGGCGTTTTTCGGTTGGACAGGAATGACCTGGTATATGCGTACCGCCACCTACAAAGAGGTGGCACGGGATTATGTGATGGCCGCGCGAGCGCTTGGCGCCTCCGGCTCACGCATTGTGTTCCGGCATATTCTGCCCAATAGCGTTTCGACACTGGTGACCTTCGTCCCCTTTTCCGTGGCGTCCGGGATTACCGCGCTGACAGCGCTGGACTACTTGGGCTTTGGTCTGCCTGCGCCGACGCCGAGCTGGGGCGAACTGCTGAAACAGGGAACGGAAAACCTGGAATCCATGTGGATTGTCAGCTCCGTCGTTCTCGCGATGACATTGATTCTGATGTTGGTGGCCTATGTGGGTGAAGCCATCCGTGACGCCTATGACCCCAGGACCTTCAGCTACTATGACTAAGGCCGCTAGAAACTGCCTGTGGCTGGTCGTTATCGGCCTGCTGCTGAACTCCTTGACGCTGCATGCAGACGACAGCGCAACAGCGCTGCCCGCAGAATTACCGCCAACGTTGACCTGGGAAACCAACAACAGTGATCCGACGTTTGCCAGCCCTGAGGCCAAACGCGGTGGCCGCTTCCGCACCTTCGTTACCACCTTTCCGCTGACGCTGCGCCTTGTCGGGCCCGACTCCAACGGCAGTTTTGCGAGCTATATGCGCGCCAATAATTTAGGCCTGGTCGGCGTCCACCCCAATACACTGAATCCCATTCCGGAGCTGGCCACTCACTGGGCGTTCGGCGACGACGGTCACAGCATTTTCTATCGCCTTGACCCGGATGCCCGCTGGTCTGATGGACAGCCCGTCACCGCGGAGGACTTCGTATTTGCACTCGCGTTCATGCGATCAAAGCACATACTTGCGCCCTGGTATAACAACTACTACAGCGAAGTCATTCGCGATGTCGTCAAGTACGACGACCACACTATTGGCGTCCTCGGTGCAGTGGCGAAACCGCGCGATGAAATGCTTTTCGAATACAGCATCTCCCCTGTTCCCGCGCATTTTCACCAGCTCGATGAAAATTGGGTGCGTGACTACAACTGGAAAATCGCGCCGAATACCGGCCCCTACGCCATCGACCGTATTCGCAAAGGCAAGTACATTGAGTTTCGGCGCAAAAGTGACTGGTGGGCTAACGACAAGCGCTATTTCCAGCACCGCTTCAATCCCGACTATATTCGTGTAAAGCTGATACGCGATCTGAACATCGCCTATCAATATTTCCGCAAAGGCGAACTGGACAGCTTCCCGCTCCTCATGCCCCGGCTTTGGCACAAAAAGGCGCAGGGAAAAATCTACGACATGGGCTATGCGGGCAAAATCAAGTTCTACAATGAGGTCCCCCAGCCAATCAGTGGGCTATTCCTGAACGAGGATGCCCCCCTGCTGAAAGATCGAAACGTGCGGTATGCGATAGCCCATGCCCTGAATATCGACAAAGTCATCAACACGGTGCTTCGCGGTGACTATGAACGCCTGCAGCGTACCCACGACGGTTATGGTGACTACAGCAACCCGAATATTCACGCCAGACCTTTCGACCTGAAGAAAGCCAATGCGCTGCTGGACGAAGCCGGTTGGACGAAACGCGGCCCGGATGGCATCCGTGTGAAAGAAGGTCAGCGTTTGAGCTTGCGCATTACCTATTACAACAGCGGCCACAATGATCGCCTGGTGATCCTCTCCCAGGAAGCACGCAAAGCCGGTATTGAATTCGAGCTGCAGCTCCTGGACCCATCGGCGGCCTTCAAGCAAATTATGGAGAACAAACACCAAGCCGCCTGGATGGGCTGGTCGGGAGGCGGGCTGTCGCCGCGTTACTGGCAATTCTACCACTCCGATAATGCCCATAAGCCTCAGACGAACAATGTGACGAACACCGACAACCCCGTAATAGACGAGAAAATAGACGCCTACCGTAAAGCGACGAAAAAGGCAGACCGTGTGCAGCTTGCTCACGAACTCGAACAGCTCATTTTCGATCAGGGTTCGTTTATCCCCACCTTCAAAGTGCCCTATACCCGTGAGGCATTCTGGCGCTGGCTCAAACTGCCTGCCTTCCACGGTACGCGGACCAGCGAAAGTCTGTTTGACCCGATGGGTAGCAACGGCGGTCTGTTCTGGATTGATGAGCGGGAAAAACAGGCTATCGAGACGGCAAAAGACGAACACCAGGGCTTGCCACCGCTGAAGATTGTTAACAAGCAGTGGGCACAGACACCATGACAAGCGTTCCTCATCCCGCTATTGAAGTCCGCGAGCTGAGCATCGCCATTCGCGATGAGCAGGGCAATGAGCGCCTGATGGTCAGCGATATTTCGTTTCGTATTGCGGCGGGTGAAACCCTGGCTCTGGTGGGCGAATCCGGCTGCGGCAAAAGCCTTACCGCGATGTCACTGCTCCATCTTCTTCCCCAGCCCCAGGTTCGCCTCCACAGCGGCGAGATTATTCTCGCGGGTCAGGCCGTTCACCGTCTTGGGAAAAAACAGTTCCGTAAACTTCGCAGTCATCGTATCGGGGTGATCTTCCAAGACCCCATGACCGCCTTGAACCCCGTTCAGCCTATCGGCAAGCAAATCGACGAGGTGTTGCGCCTGCACCGACCGGAATTGGCGCGGCGTGCCCGGAGAGACCGCACCCTTGAACTGCTAAAAGATGTGGGGCTGCCAGCTCCTGAATCCCGGCTGATAGCCTACCCTCACCAGCTCTCCGGCGGGATGCGCCAGCGGGTGATGATCGCGATGGCCCTTGCTGCCGAGCCGGAAGTGCTGATTGCTGACGAACCTACCACAGCGCTGGACGTCACTATTCAAGCGCAGATTCTGCAATTGCTGAAAAAACTGCAGGACGAACGGGGCATGGCAATGCTGTTTATCACCCACGACCTTGCGCTGGTTTCCCAGCTCGCCGATCGGGTCGCGGTGATGTATGCCGGAAAAATCCTGGAGCAGAACCGCGCGAAAGCGCTGTTCCAGTCTCCCAAACACCCCTATACCCGGGGATTGCTGGCAGCCCTGCCCGCGTCAGCGACAGCCCCGAAGACCTTGCTGACTGCCATGCCGGGGCAAGTGCCGAGCATTGATGCCATGCCGCCGGGCTGTCGTTTTGCGAACCGCTGTGCTTATGCAGATGACCGCTGCCAGCAGCTACCCGCTATCGAGAGGGATAGCGCTGGCGGTGAAGTCGCTTGTCACCACTGGAGGCGACTGAATGACTGAGCCACTGCTGCAGGTGCGTGACCTCGCCTTGCACTTTTACCCTGCTCGCCGCCTGTTCCGTCGCGGTCCCGCGTTGCGCGCCGTCGATGGCGTAAATTTTGATATCGCCCCCGGCGAAACGTTGGGACTGGTCGGAGAATCCGGCTGTGGCAAAAGCAGCCTGGGCAAGGCGCTACTAAACCTTTACCGCCCGACCAGCGGAGAGGTTCGCATGCAGGGGCAGCCGATCAGTGCGCTGAGTGACCGGCAAATGCGGCCTTTGCGCCGCAACATGCAGATGATTTTCCAGGACCCGTTTGAATCGCTGAATGCCCGTCACACAGTAGGCGCCATCCTCGAAGAGCCGCTGATTATTCATCGGGCAGGCGATCGCGCAAACCGGCAAAAGCGAGTCGCCGCCTTGCTGGACCAGGTTGGACTTCCGCAGTCCGCCCAAGATAAATATCCACATGAATTCAGTGGTGGCCAACGCCAGCGTATTGGCATCGCCAGAGCTATCGCCCTGCAACCGAAACTGCTGATCTGTGATGAAGCGGTCTCGGCACTGGATGTGTCGGTGCAGGCACAAATCCTGAACCTGCTACTGGAAATACAACGGGAGCTGGGGCTCAGCATGCTGTTTATCTCCCACGATATCTCCGTGGTACAGCACGTCAGCGATCGTATTGCCGTCATGTATCTCGGCGAGATCGTGGAAATCGGCGACGCTCAGACCGTTCGTCAGCATCCCGCCCATCCATATACCCAAGCACTGCTGGCTGCGGTTCCGCAGTTGGGAGCCGAACAACTGCCCGTGGTGGCGCTGGAGGGAGACATGCCCTCTCCCATGGACATGCCCACAGGATGCCGGTTTGCCGGGCGATGTCCACACCGCCGCCCCAAATGCGAGGAAACGGCGCCACGGCTTGAGTCGGAAAGCCTTCATTCACGCGCCGTTGCCTGTCATTTCTGGCGGGAAATTTCTCCCCAATTGCCGTAAACTGGGCGATTAAACCGCCGTGGGAAGACACCGTGCGCAGCAGTAACCTCCATGCAAAACGAGACCCCGTGCCGCTGAAATATGCCCGCAGCATGTTGCAGGTGGCTGAGGCGCAGGGGTACAACAGCGCGGAGATATTGCGTTCACTGCAGTTGCCCATCGACCCACTGGCTGATAATGCGGACCTTGAAGCCCCTATTGACGCGCGTTATTACTCGGTTATTTACCGGCGGGTCATGTCATTGCTGCAAGACGAATCCTTCGGTTTGGGACTGCGGCAAAAAACGCCGGCTGGCAGCTTCCGCATGTTGTCGCTGTTTATTATTCACTGCGAAACGCTTGAGCAGGCACTGCGCAGGGCATCGGAATTCATTATTTTCTGTCGCACATTGAGAGAACTGCCCAGCGCGTCCAAACGGCCGGTTGAGCGGCTCGGCGATGGTACCGGGCTGTATCGCTTTCCCGCCGACATGGAGCTGGCAGAGAGTGACGATACCGATGAGCAGCGTTACACCATGGCCCACACCATGGCGATCTGGCGCCGCTTTTGTCAGTGGTTAATCGGCAAGCCGCTGGATCTCGTCGCGATACGTATGCAAGCCAGCAAACCCGAGAATCCCGAGTATTTCGAGCAGCTGTTCAGCTGCGAAATTCAGTACGGCTGTAGTGACAACGCCTTTGTCTTGGCAGAGCACTGTCTGGATTGCCCGCTGATCCACACCGAAGAGTCGTTGCGTAAATTTCTACGCGACGCGCCCTACCATCTGCTGGTTGCCCAGGATGATGATGACACCTCACTGCTCTCACAGATGAAGCGCATTGTCGGCACGGACCTGAGCCACGAATTTCCCAGTGTTGTCACCATGGCGGAACACCTGAGCATGTCGGTGCGGACGCTGCGCCGACGCCTCAAGGATTTGGGGACAACCTACCAGCAGTTCAAAGATGAGCTGCGAAAAGAACACGCTCTGCGCTGGCTCAACCAACCAGAGCTAAAAATTAACGCCGTCTCAGCGCTGCTGGGCTTTGACGAACCCAGCGCCTTTCACCGCTCCTTTAAAAAATGGACGGGAATGACACCAGGGGAATACCGCGCCAGCCGCCAGTCAGCCAAACCCCAAAATAATCAAAGGCAATCCGGATGAGCGAACACGACATTGCGAAAACCCTGCACCTGCAATCGGCATTTTCCCAGCTTAGTGCCGATGAACGCCCGATACCCGCGCAGCTACCACCCGAAGAGCGCCTTGCGCTGCGAAAACTGCCCTTTGAGCAGGCCCACAATTTCCGAGACCTGGGTGGCTATCTGAGCGGCGATGGCCGCTATACCCGCTGGGGCAAGATTTATCGTACCGACAAGCTTTCCTCACTGAGCGAGCAGGATCAGCGCTACCTTCAGCGACTGGGAGTTAAACGCATTGTCGATTTCCGCTCCGATGAAGAACGCAATACGGCGCCCCATACCCTGCACCCGGAAAGTCGCATCCTGATCGACCCACTACCCATTAATGTTGAGGCCGCCCAGATCGAGCGCGTGACCGCTCGCCTGCAGGAGCAAAATGTCAGCGCCGAGGACATGGTTGAGTTTCTGATGAGTGCCAACCGCGCCATGGTGACGCACTTCACGGACACCTACAGGAATTGGATACACTCGCTGCTCAGCGACGACCACTATCCCCAGTTATTCCACTGCACGGCAGGCAAAGACCGCACCGGCTTGGCTGCTGCCTTGCTGCTGCGTGCCCTTGGCGTCTCTGAGGAGACGGTGATGGAAGACTACCTCGCGACCAATCACTACACAGCGGCGCGTATCGACGAAATCATTCGCCAAATCCAGGAAATGGATGTGTTCAAAGTTGAGGAGCCGGTCATTCGCACGCTGTTCCATGTGCAGCCTCAGTATATCAATGCCGCCTTCGAAGTGATTGCCGAGCGCTACGGCGATATAGAAGCCTACCTCCAAGACGGCCTCGCTCTGGACCGTTTCCAACGGGAACAGCTTCGCGATATGTTGCTTGAGGAGCTGTAAGCCGCTTGAGCAATACCGTTTTTGACAATCCTTTTGGGCAGATCCAACTTCAGCGCAGACCTCGTCGCCGCAATGAAGTATTGCAAGCATGGGATAATGCCGATCACTACTTGCTGCAGCATCTGGCGGAATCCCCGCCGCCAAGCGGCGCCCGCCTGCTTATCGTTAATGACAGTTTTGGCGCACTGGCCTGCGCACTGGCCGACTACGATTGCCTTGCCTGGTCAGACTCTGCGGTCAGCCATCTGGCCACTCAGGAAAATTGTGCTGTAAATGGCCGCAAGGCGCCCACATTGTTGAGCAGTACTGAAATCCCACAAGGCGACTTCGACCGTGTGATCTATCGTCTGCCTCGCAACCACACGCTGATGCGCTATCAACTCCAGCAGATAGCCCCCCTCCTGCCTAATGCCGATGCATTCTGCGCAGGCATTATGGCGAAATACCTGGATGCCGCCACAATGGCCGTGATCAGCGACAGCATCGGCGACGCCGCCGCGTCACTGGCATGGAAAAAAGCCCGCCTCGTACGGCTCAATCAAGTGAAGCAAAACGTCGCCCCTGATGACGACTGGCTACCGTTCTATGCCGAAGATTACCAGCTTGAGTTGGGTAATCGCGGCAATGTGTTTTCACGAGGGAAACTGGACCGAGGCAGTCGCCTGCTGATCGCAAGCCTGCCGCAGCTCAATACGCCCGCGTGCGTTGCCGATTTGGGCTGCGGCAATGGCCTGCTCGGCTTAATGGCGACTCGACAATGGCCCGACGCTCAGCTCGATTTTTTTGACGAGTCCTACATGGCTGTGGCCAGCGCTCATCGGAATTGGCGGGAAAACCGCTTTGAGGAAAAGCGTGCCGCATTCCATGCCGGCGATTGCTTGCAGGGGTACGGTGGTGAGCATTTTGATTTGATCCTCTGCAATCCGCCTTTCCATCAAGAACAGCAGCTCGGTGACCACATTGCCCAGCAGATGTTTGCCGATGCCAAACGATTCCTCCGTCCCGGAGGACAGTTCTGCGTGGTGGGTAACCGCCACCTTAATTACCACGTCAGCCTGAAAAAGCGCTTCGGTAATTGCCGGGTCATCAATACCGACGCTAAATTCGTGGTATTACTTGCAGAGCAAGAGACACGCTGACACGCGGTACTAGAGCACAGCGCCAACCAAACGGGTGATGGCAGGCCAGGAACCCCCGTGATAGCCTCCAGCGCGTCGCTTATTCACGCACAGATTGAAGTTTGCCATGACCATCCATGTTGTATTTGTCTGCCTCGGTAATATCTGCCGCTCTCCCGCCGCTCAGGGAATTTTTGAGAAAAAAGTCAGCGATGCCGGGCTCGATCAGCGCATAACGGTCGATTCCTGTGGCACCGCCGCCTTTAACATCGGCAAATCACCCGACCCGCGTTCCGTCTCTGCCGCCGCCAAAGCGGGCTATGACATCAGCCAGCAAATCGCCCGGCAGATCGACGACGATGATTACCATCGGGGCAGCTATCTGATCGCGATGGACCGCAACAATCTGGGCAATGTGATGGCTTGGGCGCCGAAGAATTTCGACGGCGAGATCAAGCTCTTCCTCGATTACTGTCACCACGGTGGCAACCGGCAGATTCCAGATCCCTTTTATGGCAAGGCCGACCAGTTTGATACGGTTATCCGCAGCTTGGAAAAAGCGGCAGATGGCCTCCTCCATTACATTCGGGAGCAACATTCGCTGTAATTCGACTCCCGCATCACGACCAACAATAACAACAGGTGCACCATGAAATTTGTTCTATCTTCTTCGTTTTGTCCGCTTCACGAATTGCGCGAGCTGGCCGTAGCCGCGGATCAGAGCGGCTGGGAAGCGATGTCGTTCTCAGACCACGTCGTCAATCCCGAAACACTCAGCCACGATTACCCCTATACCGACGACGGCTCGCGCCGCTGGGCACCGTTCACCGACTGGCCTGACCCTTGGGTCATGACTGGTGCACTCGCCGCCGTGACCGAGCGCTTGAAGTTCACCAACAACATCTTTGTATTGCCGATGCGCAACCCGTTTCTCGTTGCCAAAGCCATCAGCACCGCCGCGATTGTCTCCAATAACCGGGTGATTCCGGCTATCGGCGTGGGTTGGTCTAAAGATGAGTTCGGGCTTCTTCAGCAGGATTTTCACACGCGCGGCAAACGCACTGACGAAATTCTGGAGATTCTGCCGCTGCTGTGGACCGGTAAAATGGTGAGCTATCGCGGTGAGTTTTATCAGTTTGACCCACTGGAGATGAATCCTGCGCCCAGCGAAATTCCGCCAATCTGGGTCGGCGGTATCAGCAAGGCGGCGATGCGCCGCGCTGCACGCTGTGATGGCTGGGTCAGCGACCTTCAGACCAGCGCCGAGATCATTGAATGTCTGGAGTTCATCAAACAGTGCCGACGGGAACTGGGACTTGAGAACACGCCATTCTCGGTGATGGCAACGCCCTCCGACGCTTTTACGCCGGATGGCTACCGGCACCTTGAGGATCACGGCGTGACGCATATCCTCACCCAGCCCTGGCCTTTCTACCATGGCAATACCGACGACCCGGCGAAAAAGCGGGACGGCGTGCTGCGCTATGCTGAGGATATTATCCAGCAGATGGACGACTGAGCCAGACCATAGACTCCAGGTGGTGGGTATGAGGGAACATATCCACCGCCACCGCCTCACGAATGTGAAACCCGCCCTCACATAGGATGCTGAGGTCTCTGGCCAGACTGGCTGGATCACAAGACACATAAACCAGCGATTGCAGCTCTTTCGACGTGGCCAGTGCTTCACACAGGGCTTTGGCACCGGCGCGCGGCGGATCAAGCAAGACCTTGGCGGCACCGCGCAGCACAATATTCTCACTGTCAAACAAATCAGCCCTGGCAAACTCAATGCTAAGCCCCAGTGCGTCCGCCCTTGCCGAGGCTCGCTCGAGCATCGCGTCCCCCATATCCAGCCCCAGCACATGGGCCCCGCTGTGGGCCAATGCGAAGCTGAAATTCCCCAAACCACAGAAATAATCCACAATCTGCTCGCCAGCGCGTGGAGCCAACCAGGTAATCGCCTGCTCAATCATTTCGGTGTTCAGGGGGCGGTTGGCCTGCGTGAAGTCCCCCGGTACAAAACTGACACCCAGCTCGCCACCGTAACGCAGCGCTGGAAAGCCGCCGCTCCAGCGCGTTTGATTACTGGAGACACTATGAAGCTCTAACGGCTGCAAGGCGACTTTGAGCGCCTCACACCAGTCAGTGTCCACCTCATGCGGAAGCGTCAGGGCCAGTCCAACACGCCCGTCGTCATCGCAGGCGAAATGCAATTCCGCCGTTTTCAGGTTTTTAAGCGTACTCAAAAGTAATGGACGCGCTGCCATCACCGCAGGCTCCAGCACAGATTCCAGTACAGGACAGGCCTCAACATCCACCAGGTGATGGCTGGCCGCAGCCCGAAAACCCAAGTGACCGGCGCGGTAGGAAAGCCTTGCCCGGTGGCGGTAGCCCACGGCCTCAGCCGCCAGCAGCGTAACCTCAACATTCGCACGCTGCGCATCCATCACGGCTTGCAGGCGATCGCGTTTGTAGCTCCGCTGAGCCGCGAGCTCCAGATGCTGTAACTGGCAGCCACCACAATCACCAGCGTGAGCACAGGCCACCGGCCGACGGCTGGGTGATGCATCGAGAATCTCCACCGCCAGTGCCTCATCGAAGCGTTTCTGTTGACGCAGCAAGCGCACATTGATGCGCTCTCCCGGCAGCGCGTTCGCCACAAATACGACTTTTCCCCCGTGATACGCTACGCCTCGGCCATCATCCGCCAGACGTTCAATGGATAATGTCTCGATCTTCTGCGGCGGCGTCCGGGGTTTGGCACGTCGCTTGTCCGGCTTTCCAGGCTTGAATATTTTCGCCATCAACGCAGTCCTGTCGCCGGGATAAACTGCCGGTAAGCCTGCAAGCACTGCTGCTGACGTTCGCGTAGCTGCCGCTGCTCAGCTTCGGACTCCGCCCTCACCTCAGCCAGGGAGTCACAGGGCATATCACTGATGGCATTGTGCGGCTGTTCTCTCACCACCGGAGACAGACGCACTACTGAGCCGACGTCGGCATCGTCGGGCTCAGCCGCCCAAAGGCCGACAGCGGATAACAGGCCAATGGCCAATAGGGTTGTTCGCTTCATTGTGCGTCTCAATGCCCGGTTCGCTGGAAATCCGCGTATTTTAGCGCCAGAGGCGCCGCCTTGATATTTTATTGCGGTCTTTTTCGGTTAGAATATCAGGCTCTATTGCGATTGCAGCGGAACAGAATCCGGAAGTTTTATGCCAGAAACCGTTATTGAAAACCTAAACGTTGCCGCACAGGAAGTGCTGATTACTCCTGCGCGACTGAAAGCCGCTCTGCCCATGAGTGACAAAGCCAAAGCTGTCGTGGCTGAAGGTCGTGAAACCGTGCGCAACATCCTCGATGGCAAAGACCACCGTATGTTTATCGTGGTGGGCCCCTGCTCTATCCACGATACGGAACTGGCGATGGACTATGCCCAGCGTTTAAAAGCGCTGGCAGACGAGTTGCAAGATACGCTGGTTATCATCATGCGTGTCTATTTTGAAAAGCCCCGCACGACGGTCGGCTGGAAGGGGCTGATTAACGACCCCTATCTGAATGACACCTTCAAAATCGAAGATGGGCTGCATATCGGCCGCAAGCTGCTGCTCGACATCACCGAGTTGGGGCTGCCTACTTCGACCGAGGCACTGGACCCGATTTCGCCGCAGTATCTGCAGGACTGTATTTCCTGGTCCGCCATCGGCGCCCGCACGACGGAGTCTCAAACCCACCGGGAAATGGCCAGCGGTCTCTCCTCCGCAGTTGGCTTTAAAAATGGCACGGACGGCAACCTGGATGTAGCCATGAACGCGATCGGTTCGGCCGTGAAGCCTCACCGTTTTCTGGGGATTAATGGCGAAGGCCAGGTTGCGGTTATCCACACCCGTGGCAACCGCTATGTACATGTCGTACTGCGCGGCGGCAGCACCGGCCCGAATTACGACTCGGTACACATCAAACTTTGTGAGGCTGCGCTCGACAAGGCCGGTTATCCGCAAAACATCATGGTGGATTGCAGCCATGCAAACTCCAACAAGCAGCCAGAGCTGCAGCCGCTGGTGATCGAGAATGTGACCAATCAGGTAATTGAAGGCAACGCCTCGATTGTCGGGCTGATGGTTGAAAGCAATATTCGCCCCGGTAACCAGAAAATTCCGGCAGATCTGTCTGAGCTGGAGTACGGCGTATCAGTAACCGACGGCTGTATCGGCTGGGAAGAAACGGAAGCGGCCCTGCGCGATATGCGTGACAAGCTTCGGGATGTCCTGCCCAAACGCAAGCGCAATGTCTGACATTGCGGTGTGTAATATAAAAAGGCGCCTTTTGGCGCCTTTTTTGTTTCTAAGAGATCCAGATGGGAGATCCGCGCGTAAAGCTTTATGCTTCTACACCATCTATGGCTGTTTGCCCCGGTTTACCGGGGCTTTTTTATTCTGGGAGCATTCACTTTAACCCTCCAGCCGCATTCAGCTCACCGGGCAGTTCAAACTCCGCGTACAGCGCACAGTGGTCCGACAGTGACTCCCAAGGTTCCCCGTGTAGCAACTGGGCGTGGCGTAAGGTCAATCCTCTAAAATATACCCGGTCCAGTGGCAACAGCGGCCTCTTCGATGGGAAGCTTTTCACTGGTCGTCCATATTGCTCGCAGAACGCCTCTTTCAGATCGAGGTTTAAAAAGCGCCGGTGCAATCGCTGGTGCCAGTCATTGAAATCACCCGCAATGATCAGCGCATCATCCCCGCTGACGCGGTCATTCAACTGCTCATCAAGCCGCTTGAGCTGCCGCCGTCTCTCCCAGGCAAACAATCCCATATGAGCGCAGACGAGCTGCACGCCGGGCGCGATTTTAGCGAAAAGCAGCCCCCGCTGAGAGCGGCGCATTACGGAAATATCGACATTGTCGACGGCGATAATCGGGTATTTGCTCAGTATGGCATTGCCGTGGTGGCCATGCTGGTACACAGCGTTCCGACCATAGGCATAGTGGCTCCAGACGCTATCCGCGAGATACTCAAACTGCCCCGCATCAACCCAATTACTGTGCTTCTGGGCATTCTGACGGTTTTGTCCCACTACCTCCTGAAGAAACACGATATCTGCGTTGACGCGGCGTATCCCTTCGCGGATTTCCTCTAGCAAAAACCGCCGGTTATCGGCGTTAAACCCTTTGTGAACATTGTAGGAAAGGATACGCAGAGGAACAGACATTCAACACTCCGGATGGCATTTCTTCTGTTTACGGCCACTGCCACAGCAGCAGGGATCGTTGCGGGACAATTTGACGGGCGGCAAAAAGCGGCCATCAACATAGCGCCACACCCCATCGACACGCTTGAAACGGGAACGCTCCCGGAGTTGCTGGATTTTTCCCCCATCAAGGAAAAATGCCACAAACTCGACGTCTGCATCGCCGTCGCTGTTCTCACGATGATCGAGAACGCGCAGCCCCAACCACTCAGTCTCCAGCGCCTCGCCCGGCTTTGGCGCCGCGCTGAGCGTCTTGGGATGCCATGACTCGCGCAGATACGCGATATCTCTGAGTACATAAGCACTGTAACGCGAGCGCATTACCTGCTCTGCGGTGGCCTCGCGGGACGGCTGCTGATGCAACAGGCGGCAGCAATCGGCATAGAGCTCACCGCTGCCGCAGGGACAATCCGCATTGAGCATCAGCGCGCGGGCGGAGGTGGAATCTTTGAGGAGTCGGTGGGCTGCCAGCTTTCCGGCAAAGCAATCGCCGCCCGGGTCTTTCTGTCAAAGCCCACAATGATCGTACTGCATGTCGTGGCACACTCGCCATTGGCGTAGATATGATGCTCTATCGTCATGCTCTTGTTGCCAACCCGGCTGCACCAGCTATCGACGACCACTTCATGGTCAAAGCGAATTTCATGCAACATATCCATTTTCACACTGGCAACCACGTTGTGAGGTGCCGGCGAGAGCTTTTCCACCTCAGTGAAAAAATCGATACGTGCCAAGTCAAAGTACTGCGCGTAGACACTGTTAGAAACGTGCCCAAGGAAATCGAGGTCAGAAAAGCGCACCTGAATCCGGGTGCGCGTGTAGGGAAGCTGAATCATGGGGTAAATCCTTCTTCAACGCGGCGCGATGCCGCGAGAAACTGCAGGCTTACTTGAAATACGCGTTATCAGTATTGCTGTGGTCAGTCGTGTCGCGCACACCTGCCAGCTCCGGGATGTTCTCCAGCAGTGTTTTCTCGACCCCTTCTTTGAGGGTCACGTCAACCATACCGCAACCCTGGCAACCACCGCCGAATTTCAAGACGGCGTAATTATCAGCGGTGATTTCCAGCAGCGAGACTTCGCCACCGTGGGCGGCCAGCGAAGGGTTCACCTCGTTGTAGAGCACATAGTTCACGCGGTCTTCCATTGGACTGTTGGCGTCAACACGGGGCAGCCGGGCATTCGGTGCTTTGATGGTCAATTGACCACCCATACGGTCTTTCGCGTAATCAATCAGTGCTTCGTCGAGGAACGGGGCGCTGCGCAGCTCGAAGTAGGCTTCAAAACCCTCATAGGGCACCACCACGTCGTCCTCTTTGGCATCGCCGTCCCGACAATAGGCAATACAGGTCTCAGCCTTGGGAGTGCCTGGCTGGGTGATAAATACACGAACGCCGACGACATCGTCCTGTTTGGAAAGCAACTCAGCAAGATAGCCTTGGGCAGACTCAGTAATCGTTAAGTTAACCTTGGCTTGCTCTGTTGTCATGTTCACCTCATTCTGACACTGCGCACTGACGGGAAAACTCACACGATGAATTTCTATGCGCAGCAGAGTATCTGATAGAATTCCGCAGTTTAACACGAAGCCCCTATCGGCCACAGCCTCGGGGCGTTAACACGCTATTTACGCATCAGGATATTCATGAAGCCTTCAACCCCTCGCCCCGACGCCCTAAAGGCCGCCTTAAAAGACCGCATCTTGGTAATAGATGGGGCCATGGGGAGCATGATTCAAGAATACAAACTGGAGGAAGCCGCCTACCGCGGCGAGCGCTTTGCCGACTACCACCTCGATCTGCGCGGCAATAACGACCTGCTCACCCTCACCCGCCCCGATTTGATCCGCGACATTCATCAGGCGTTTCTGGATGTCGGTGCCGATATCATCGAGACCAACACTTTCAATTCCACCGCCGTGGCGCAGGACGATTACCAACTGGGCGAGATTGCCGAAGAGTTGAACCTGGCCGGCGCTCGCCTCGCTCGCGAGATCGCGGATGCAGAAACTGCAAAGAATCCCGCCAAGCCGCGTTTTGTGGCGGGGGTGATCGGCCCCACCCCGCGGACGGCATCCATCTCGCCGGACGTAAACGATCCGGGCGCCAGAAACATCACCTTCGACAAGCTGGTTGAGGATTACTATGCCGCCGTGCGCGGACTGGTGAACGGTGGCGTAGACCTGCTGCTGATTGAAACCATTTTCGACAGCCTGAATGCCAAAGCCGCCGTCTACGCGGTTCTGCAGTATTTCGAAGATCAGAGCATTGAACTGCCCATCATGATTTCGGTGACCTTTCCGGACACCAGCGGGCGTACCTTGTCCGGTCAGACGCCCAGTGCCTTCTGGAACAGTATTTCCCATGCCAAGCCGCTGATTGTTGGCACCAACTGTGGTCGTCGATTCAGTGAGATACGACCGTTTGTTGAAGAACTTTCTGAAACTGCGGAATGCTATTTCAGCGGCCATTTCAATGCGGGCCTGCCCAATGAGTTCGGCGAGTACGATGAAACCCCCGCCGACATGCATGACGAGCTTCGCGATTTCGCTCAGCGGGGCTTTCTGAATCTGGTCGGCGGTTGCTGTGGCACCACACCGGGACATATCGAAGCGATCGCTAAAGCCGTCGAAGGCATCGCACCGCGCCCCTTGCCTGAACTCCCTGTCGCCTGCCGCCTGTCGGGGCTTGAGCCTTTCAATATCAGCGCCGACAGCCTGTTCGTCAATGTCGGCGAGCGCTGTAATGTCACCGGCTCCGCAATATTCAAGCGCCTGATTCTCGAGGGCAATTACGACGAAGCCCTGTCGGTAGCCCGGCAGCAAGTGGAGAATGGTGCCCAGATCATCGACGTGAACATGGACGAAGGCATGCTGGATGCCAAGGAAGCCATGGTCACCTTCCTTAATCTGATTGCCTCTGAGCCGGATATTTCCCGTGTGCCGATCATGGTCGACTCGTCGAAATGGGACGTCATTGAAGCCGGACTGAAGTGCATTCAAGGCAAGCCGGTTGTGAACTCGATCTCTCTTAAAGAAGGCGAAGAGGAATTCCGCGAGCGCGCAAGTCAGTGCATGAAGTTCGGTGCGGCCGTCGTGGTAATGGCTTTTGACGAAACCGGCCAGGCCGACACCTTTGCCCGCAAGGCCGAAATCTGTAAGCGCTCCTATGACATTCTGGTCAACGAGATCGGCTTTCCGCCCCAGGACATTATTTTCGACCCCAATATCTTCGCCGTTGCCACGGGCATAGAAGAGCACAACAACTATGCCGTCGACTTCATCGAGGCCACCGCCTACATCAAGCGTGAACTGCCTCATGCGATGGTGTCCGGAGGGGTCTCCAACGTATCGTTCTCGTTCCGGGGCAATAACCCCGTCAGAGAGGCCATCCACTCTGTATTCCTCTACCACGCCATTAAAGCTGGCATGGATATGGGTATCGTCAATGCTGGCCAGCTCGCCATCTACGACGACCTCCCTGCTGAGTTGCGCGATGCCGTCGAAGACGTGGTACTCAACCGGCGCGATGACGGAACAGAGCGCCTGCTGGATATCGCCGAGAAATATCGCGGTGACGGCAAAGGCAGCACTCAGAAAGAAGACCTAAGCTGGCGCGAATGGCCCGTTGCCAAACGTATTGAGCATTCTCTGGTGAAAGGTATTTCCACCTTTATCGAGGAAGATGCCGAAGCTGCACGCCAGGAGGCAGCCCGCCCCATTGACGTGATCGAAGGGCCGCTGATGGACGGCATGAACGTCGTCGGCGACCTGTTTGGCGACGGCAAAATGTTCCTGCCTCAGGTGGTGAAATCTGCCCGCGTGATGAAGCAGGCCGTTGCGTACCTGAACCCATATATCGAAGCTCAGAAAGAAGTCGGTGCCAAGGCCAACGGCAAGGTGCTGATGGCCACGGTGAAAGGCGATGTCCACGACATCGGCAAAAATATTGTTGGCGTTGTGCTCCAGTGTAATAACTTTGAGGTTATCGACCTGGGCGTTATGGTGCCCTGCGACAAGATCCTGGAGACAGCCAAGGCCGAAGATGTCGACATTATCGGCCTAAGCGGGCTGATCACCCCGTCATTGGATGAAATGGTGCACGTTGCCAGTGAGATGCAACGGCTGAACTTTCAGGTACCGCTGATGATAGGCGGTGCCACAACATCGAAGGCTCACACCGCAGTAAAAATTGAGCCGAAATACCAAAACGACGTTGCCGTTTACGTTCCCGATGCCTCTCGCAGCGTCGCGGTAGCGACACAACTTATCAGCCGCGACATGAAAGCCAATTTCGTGGCTGAACGACGCGATGAGTACGAGCGCGTTCGCGCGCGCCGCGAGGGTAATCAGCGTAAAACCCGACTGCTCGACTACCCGACGGCATGCAGCCGCGGCCTCAATATCAACTGGGCCGATTATCAGCCACCGACGCCAGCCTTCCTTGGTACCCGCGTGTTCACTGATTATCCCTTGGAAAAACTGCGTGAAACTATCGACTGGACGCCCTTCTTCATCTCCTGGGGGCTGGCGGGCAAATACCCCAAAATCCTCAACGACGAAAAAGTCGGCGAAGCCGCTCAGAACCTGTTTAACGACGCCCAGCAAATGCTCGACAAGCTGATCAACGAAAAGCGGATTCACGCCAATGCCGTTATTGGCTTCTGGCCCGCGCAGCGTCGTGGCAGCGATGATATTGCCGTCTTCAATGAACAGGGCGAGGAAATCAATATCCTTCACCACCTGCGTCAGCAGGCAGAAAAGGCCGATAACAAACCACAAATGAGCCTGGCTGATTACATTGCGCCGGAAGGCAGTGGTGTTAAGGATTATATTGGCGGCTTTGCGGTGACCACCGGCATCGGCGCCGACGAACTCGCCCAAGAGTACGAGGCCGCCAATGACGACTACAGCGCCATTATGGTTAAAGCGCTGGCGGATCGCCTGGCGGAATCCTTCGCGGAGCATATGCACCTGCGCGTACGCAAGGAATTCTGGCCTTACGCGACGGATGAATCACTGAGTAACGAGGAATTAATCAAAGAGGCCTATCGCGGTATTCGCCCCGCTCCGGGCTACCCGGCCTGCCCGGATCACACTGAAAAAAGCACCCTTTTTGAGCTGCTTGATGCCACCAACGCAACGGGAATCAGCCTTACCGAACACCTGGCCATGTTCCCCGCCGCCGCCGTCAGCGGCTTTTATTATTCGCACCCCGACTCGCGCTACTTTGCGGTGGGACGTGTAGCCAAAGATCAGGTCGCCGATCTCGCCAAACGAAAAGGCATGGAAATGGCAACCATGGAACGCTGGCTATCTCCCATTCTGGATTACGATCCCTGAGGCATCGCGGAAAGTCCGCTAAGGCTATGCGGGAAAAGCACTTAGCCTTGGCGGACTCGGCAAGGCTATTATGTAAACGGTAAGATGGGCTGACTGGTTAAGGACATGAAATGACAGACCCCGACAAAAAAGACGAGAAAAAACCCGGCCCGCTGCAGGTTGTTGGCAGTGTAATTTCTGCAGCATTTGGTGTGCAGAGCAGCCGCAACCGTGAGCGCGATTTTCAGCACGGCCGCTTTCGCAATTACGTGATTGCGGCCGTGGGCTTCGTGATGGTGTTTATCGTGGTCGTCTTCAGTGTGGTGCAGATGGTGCTGAAAAGCGCTGGCTGACCCCATTTCTCGAGCAATAAAAAAGGCTGCCGAGGCAGCCTTTTTTATTGCAACCGTCACCGGCTCTTAATAGCCAGGCATACCGTGAAGCCAGTAAACCACAGTACCGACCACAATGGTCAGGATCGCAACGGCGGCGCAAGCATCAGCAAAACTGTCCTCACGCGCTTCTTGATTGTTGTCAGACATAGCAACCTCAAAAGATTATCGGAATAAAATACCGGATTATTCCGGCAGACAAAGACGGCGCATTATAACAAGTTTCTGGATAACGAAATCCCCTAAATGATAATCGGCCAGACGTATAAGCCTTATCCGCAAAAAGCATTAGCGATATAACCGATAACATTTTAAGATTCGCGCCAGATTGCTATTAAGCCCTCCGGCAGAGTTCTCCGCCGGTATCGCCGGGCTTCCGAGCCCTACAAGACCGATTTAACGCGAGAGATTTCAACGCTTTATGTACGCCTACGACCAGTACGACCGGCAAATTGTCAGCCAGCGTGTCGCCCAATACCGGGACCAAACCGAACGCTATCTGGCAGGAAAAATCAGCGATGAGCAGTTTCTGCCGCTGCGCCTCCAAAACGGCCTTTACGTTCAACGCCTGGCCCCCATGCTGCGCATCGCGGTTCCCTACGGCACACTCAACAGCCAACAGTTGCGCAAACTGGCGCATATTTGCCGCCATTACGACAAAGGCTACGCGCACATCAGCACGCGGCAGAATATTCAGCTGAACTGGCCAAAACTCGAAGAAGTTCCCGGCATTCTCGAAGAGCTACTCGAGGTCGATATGCACGCCATTCAGACCAGCGGCAACTGTATTCGCAACGTGACTGCTGACCAGTTCTCAGGCGTCGCTGCAGACGAGGTGGAAGATGCGCGCCCCTGGTGTGAAATCATTCGCCAGTGGTCAACGTTCCACCCCGAGTTTGCCTTCCTTCCCCGCAAATTCAAAATTGCCGTGTGTGGTTCCGAACAGGACCGTGCAGCGGTGATGGTGCACGATATCGGCCTGCAAATTGTTAAGGATCCCGAGGGCAACACCGCATTCAAAGTGATCGTGGGCGGCGGCTTGGGTCGCACCCCGGTGATTGGCAGCGTGATTCATGACGCCCTCCCCCCACAGCACCTGCTGACATACCTGGAAGCCATCGTCCGGGTCTACAACCAACTCGGGCGCCGGGACAACAAGTTCAAAGCGCGAATCAAGATTCTTGTTCGCGCCATGGGCGCTGATGCCTTCAAGGCGAAAGTAGAAGAAGAATGGGCCTTCATCAAGGACGGTCAGCTGAGCCTGCCGGAGGAAGAAGTCGCGCGCGCCAAGTCGTTTTTCACAGCACCCGATTACCTAGCGCTGCAGAATGAGGATCTTCAGGCTGTCGCTCTTGAGAGCCCGGCGTTTGCCCGTTGGCTTGCGCACAACGTACACGCGCATAAGCAAGACGGCTACGCGATCGTTACCCTGTCACTGAAAACCACCGGCGTAGCGCCTGGTGACATTACTGCAGAACAATTCGAGGCCGTTGCGAATCTGGCTGAAGAATATGGCTTCGGCGAGGCGCGAAGCACTCATCAGCAAAATATGGTGTTGCCAGATGTACAGCAGAAGCAGCTTTTCTCTCTGTGGCAGCGGCTGGAGAGCCTAGAGCTGGCCAGCCCGACTGTGGGCACGATGAACGATATTATCTGCTGCCCAGGCGGGGATTTTTGCTCGCTAGCCAACGCGAAATCTATTCCGATTGCAGAAGCGATTCAGCGTCGCTTCGACGATCTGGATTACCTCTATGATCTTGGCGAGATCGAACTGAATATTTCAGGCTGTATGAATGCCTGCGGCCATCACCATATCGGCAACATTGGCATTCTCGGTGTTGATAAGAAAGGGCAAGAGTTTTATCAGGTTTCCCTCGGCGGTAGCCAAGGGTTAAACGCGTCACTGGGTAAAATTCTGGGGCCATCTTTTGCACAGGAAGATATTCCCGACGTTATCGAGAAAATTCTGAACTGCTACGTAGAGCGTCGCCAGCCCGACGAGGACTTTCTCGACACTTTCAATCGCATTGGCCTGGAGCCCTTCAAGGAGCGTGTATATGCCTAATATCATTAAGCAGGGCCAGATCGTCGAGGACAACTGGCAAGTGTGGCGCGACAGCGACTCTCTGCCGGACAGTGCCCATGTTATTGTTCCGCTCGCCCTCTGGCAGGCACAGCGTGATGCCCTGCTGGCCAAAGGGCCTGTAGCACTGTTTCTCGCCAGCGACGAGTCTCCGAAAGCCCTGAGCGATGACGACCTGGAAAAAGCGGCCTTTATTGCCGTCGATTTCCCCAAATTCATGGATGGCCGGGGCTTCAGTTATGCACGCGAGCTCCGGGAACAGCGTCACTATCAGGGCGAAATTCGCGCCATTGGCGACTTTATGCGAGACCAGCTTTTCTACATGCAACGCTGTGGCTTCAGCAGTTACGCGCTGCCCAGCGAAGAACTGGAAGCCGCATTGGCCAGCTTCAATGATTTTACCGAAAGCTATCAGCCGTCTATCGATCAACCGCGACCGCTATTTCGCAGACGCGCCTGACAGCAGCTCGATCCCCACAAAAAAGCCCGCTAAAAGCGGGCTTTTTTGTCTTTGGTGACATTCGCGAGTTATTTAAAAATCACCGAAAAAGTCACGGGCACAGCCAGAGAAATGTTATTCAAACCGGCGAGACTGCGCAGCTTGCCGATACCGGGTGCCAACTTGTGTCGAGTCACATCAATAAAACCAGGAGTGACCGTCGCGACGCTCAACTCACCGCCGCTCAATCGCGTCACCTGCGTCTGAAATACCATGGGGACGGTATTCCCATTCAAGGTCAACTCCCCTTTTAACTCTACTGCCTGTTGCTCACCCGCTTTCAGCGCGCTCACCGACTCGAGATCGACATCAGCTACGAAATTCGCCGTTTTATACTGCGCGGTATCGAACAGGTATTTGCGCATGCGCTCATCACGGATTTCGATCCCGCTGTTAATGCTGTCCAGAGCAATCTCTATCGTTGCTTTACCACTCGCGTCATCGATACTGCCAGCCACCTTTTCAAAGGTAAACAATTCTGCAAAACGGTCATTCTTGACACTGGTGATGTTCAGTGTCGAGCGACTGCTATCCATTTCCAGGGCATTCAAGCCACTGGCAGCCAAAGCCAGCGCTGCCGCACAGAAGAGCTTTTTCATTACCACACACTCCTTTCTTGATGAACTCGCATTGTTGGACAATATAATCCCAAAAAATTACCGACCATCTTACAAAGAATGGCTGCTCTTTGCAGATGTCGTGCGCATAAAAAAGCCCGGCCAAATGACCGGGCTTCTCATACGCTCAAAGCGTAATGCGATACAGCTGCTTAAATCGCGCTTTCCAGCTCAGGCAGTGCATCAAACAAATCGGCAACCAGACCGTAGTCGGCAACCTGGAAGATGGGAGCATCTTCGTCTTTGTTGATGGCGACAATGACTTTAGAGTCTTTCATGCCTGCAAGGTGCTGGATGGCACCGGAAATGCCCACGGCAATATACAGCCCGGGAGCAACGATCTTGCCGGTTTGACCGACTTGCATATCGTTAGGTACGAAGCCTGCGTCAACAGCGGCACGAGAAGCACCCACTGCGGCACCCAGCTTGTCAGCCAGCGAGTACAGCATGCTGAAGTTATCACCGTTCTGCATACCGCGTCCGCCAGAGACAACGATGTCGGCAGCGGTCAGGTCAGGACGATCGCTCTTAGCCAGCTCTTCTTTATCGAAGCTGGAAATCGCTGCGTCTTGGGCACTGGCTACGGCTTCAACAGCCGCAGAACCACCTTCAGCTGCGGCGGCATCAAAAGCGGTTGCACGTACAGTGATCACCTTGATCGGATCAGAAGACTGCACCGTTGCGATAACGTTACCCGCGTAGATGGGACGCTTGAACGTGTCAGCGCTTTCTACAGCGATAATCTCAGAGATTTGTGCAACATCCAGCAGAGCTGCTGCACGCGGCAGCGTGTTCTTACCATTGCTGGTCGCAGGAGCCAGGATGTAACCGTAGTCCTTGCCCAGCTCGGCAACCAACAGCGCAACGTTCTCAGCCAGTTGATGACCGTAGGCAGCATTATCAGCCACCAGAACCTTGCTCACGCCGTCGATTTTCGCTGCAGCTTCCGCTACAGCACCACAGCCTTCACCGGCAACCAATACGGCGATATCACCGCCGATCGCTTTTGCCGCTGTCACGGTGTTCAGGGTTGCCCCATTGATAGAGGCGTTATCGTGTTCTGCAATAACAAGAATGCTCATTAGATTACCTTCGCCTCGTTTTTCAGTTTTTCAACCAGTTCAGCAACGTCGGCCACCTTGATGCCTGCCTGACGCTCTGCCGGCGGCTCAACTTTCAGTGTTTTAACACGTGGCGTTACATCGATGCCCAGCTCGTCAGGAGTCAGAGTATCCAGCGGCTTTTTCTTGGCTTTCATGATATTCGGCAGTGAAGCATAACGGGGTTCGTTCAGACGCAAGTCTGTAGTCACCACTGCGGGCAGCTTCAGTTTCACTGTCTGCAGACCGCCATCAATTTCGCGAGTGACTGCAACGCTGTCGCCATCAACCGCAACTTCTGAAGCGAATGTCCCCTGACCCATACCAGCCAACGCGGCCAGCATCTGACCAGTCTGGTTGTTGTCACCGTCAATGGCCTGCTTGCCCATGATCACCAGCTGAGGCTGCTCTTTATCAACAACCGCCTTCAGTACTTTGGCAATGCCCAGAGGCTGAACGTCTTCATCGGTTTCGACCAAAATGCCGCGGTCAGCACCCAGCGCCAACGCAGTACGAATTTGCTCTTGGGCCACTTTGGGACCGATCGATACAGCGACGATTTCAGTAGCGACGCCTTTCTCTTTCAGGCGCACAGCTTCTTCAACAGCGATTTCACAGAATGGATTGATCGCCATTTTGACATTATTCAGATCAACGCCAGTACCATCCGACTTGGGACGCACTTTGACGTTGTAGTCAACGACTCGTTTGACAGCAACAAGAACCTTCATGGATTCCCCAGTAAACGCGTAAATGAATGGAAATAGCTAACGTCCTTACGCTGCGGATTGAAAAATCGATCCGTCCAGACGAAGCCCCTTATAAAAAGCGCCGTTATATTGACGCCATTGCCCCGCGAGGTCAACCAAACCGGCCTATTCACCGCCTGAATAATGAGAATTAACGACATTGAATTTGATGCTTTTATAACCCAAAAAACGGCAAGAACAGCGAACAGCGCCGGACTCTGCCCTCCTCTATACACGCAAAGCCAGTGCACACTTGTAGCCTTTCCAAGCACATCCCCCTATAATTTCGCCTTTTGACGGCGCCCAAAGGCTCAGACTATAAGGGCTGCGCTGAACTTGGTATTAAAGGAGAGAGACTGTGGAACGCGAATCGATGGAGTTTGACGTCCTGATCGTCGGCGCTGGTCCTGCGGGTCTGGCTGCGGCCTGTAAAATTCGCCAACTGAGCGAAAGCACCGGCCAAGACATCAGCGTGTGTGTAGTAGAAAAAGGCTCCGAAGTCGGCGCCCACATCCTTTCAGGCGCGGTCTTCGAGCCCACAGCTCTGAACGAGCTGTTTCCCAACTGGAAAGAGATGGGTGCACCGTTGAACACTGCGGTCACTGGCGACGACATCTACTATATGACCAGTGCGGAAAAGGCGACCAAAGTACCCGGTTTCGCCGTCCCCAAGACCATGCACAATGAAGGCAACTACGTCATCAGTCTCGGCAACCTCTGCCGCTGGCTGGCAGAGCAAGCAGAAGGCATGGGAGCAGAAATCTACCCCGGCTTTGCCGCTTCTGATGTACTTTATAACGAAGATGGCAGCGTTAAGGGTATTGTGACCGGCGACATGGGTATTGCTGCCGACGGAAGCCAGAAAGACAGCTACATGCCCGGCATGGAGCTGCACGCCAAATATACTCTGTTCTCGGAAGGTTGCCGCGGCCACTTGGGTAAGCGGCTGATTGAGAAATTCGACCTGAGTGCGGGCAAAGATCCCCAACACTATGGCATTGGGATCAAAGAACTGTGGAAAATCGATCCAGCCAAACACGAAGAAGGCAAAGTTATTCACGCCACTGGCTGGCCGCTTTCAGAAAATGGTGCCTTTGGTGGTAGCTTCCTCTACCACATCGAAGACAACCAAATTTCTATCGGCCTGATCACCGATCTGTGCTATGACAACCCCTGGTTGTCGCCCTTCGAAGAGTTCCAACGCTTCAAGCAACACCCCGTTATCAAACAGTACCTTGAAGGGGGCGAGCGTGTTTCATACGGCGCTCGGGCCATCTCCAAAGGCGGTCTTCAGTCTCTGCCCAAAATGACCTTCCCAGGCGGCCTGCTGATCGGCTGTGACGCCGGCACACTGAATTTCGCCAAGATTAAAGGCAGCCACACTGCAATGAAATCGGGCATGATCGCTGCGGAAGTGGTTCACAAGGCCTTGACGGCCGACAGTAAATCCGGCGAAGAGCTGACCGAGTACACCACCGCCTTCGAAAACTCCTGGCTGTATGACGAACTCTACGCGCAGCGTAACTTTGGTCCTGCGCAACACAAATGGGGCAACTTCATCGGCTCGGCGTACGCCTTCGTTGACATCAATATCTTCAACGGCAAACTCCCGTGGACAATGCGCGATGATCATGCGGACTACGCGCAGATGAAACCCGCTGACAGCTGCAAGAAAATCGAGTACCCGAAACCTGACAACAAAATCAGTTTTGACCGCCTCAGCTCGGTGTTCCTGTCGAATACCAACCACGAGGAAGATCAGCCCTGTCATTTGACCCTGAAAGACCCAGAGCTGCCAATTCGCGAAAACCTGCCGAAATACGCCGAGCCTGCTCAGCGCTACTGCCCGGCCGGTGTTTACGAGGTAGTTGAGGATGAGAGCGGCACAGCGCGCTTCCAGATCAACGGCCAGAACTGCGTTCACTGCAAAACCTGTGACATCAAGGATCCGGCTCAGAACATTGTCTGGGTAACGCCTGAGGGCCTGGGCGGCCCCAATTACCCCAACATGTAAAACCCAAAAGGGCAGCTTACGCTGCCCTTTTTTTTGCACGACTATTGATGACACATCAATGCTTCAGCCACCCATCGCCATGACTGGCAACAGCGAGAATCGATCAGCAGCTCCCCAACTCAAAGTTACTGCCTGAGGAAGCCAAAATCAGCTTCCCATCTTCTTGTTCCGCCATCTCCACCAGACGATAGAACGAAGCGCGATTTACCCTCGCCGCCAAGCCATATTCCGTCATGACGCTGGGTTGCGGCTCTCCAGAGGTTTCATCTTCGGTCACGATTAATGGGTGTTCAGCAGCAATCGCATACCAGCGATCAACATTGGTTTTTACCGCAACACGCTGCTCAAGAGTGCCTTGATTTTCGATTTCCGTATCAACGACGATGAGCGGCAGGTCATCGACAATCAGCCGCCACTTTTCGACAGGCGTCACCAGGTAATACTGCCCGTCGTCCTCACGGCGAAGAATAGACGAGAAGAGGCATACCAACTCGTGACGCTTGATCTCCCCGCCTTCATGAAACCATCGTCCGTCGGCCGTGATACGAATATCGATATCGCCACTGAGTTCCGGATGCCACTTGTCGAGCGGCGGGCGTCCCTTCTGCTCACTCAGTAGTTTCTCAATGCTGTCCAGCGCCGACATAGCCACCTCCTGCTCAGCGAATCAAGCGGACGTTGATCACTCCTTCCAGCGCCGCAATTTGCTCCAGCAACTCCTCGCCAACATCACTGGCGAGATCAATAAGATTGTAGGCAATTTCATCGCGGCTCTTGTTTAGCATATCAACGATATTGATGTTTGCATCGGAGAGAATGCCGAGAATACTGCCCAGAATCTTGGGCACATTGTGATTGGCAACCGCCAGTCGACACTCGCCACTGCGCTCCAGGTACAACGCCGGAAAGTTCACAGAATTGCTGATGTTGCCGTTACGCAAAAAGTCATCCAATTGATTCGCCGCCATGATGGCGCAGTTCTCTTCGGCCTCGTCAGTGCTGGCACCAATATGCGGCATGAGAATCACGTCGTTGCGACCAATCAGCTCAGGCGTTGGGAAATCGGTGATAAATTTACGCAGGCGCCCGGCGTTTAGGGCTTCTACGACCGCATCGATATTGACGATTTCTTCCCGCGCAAAATTGAGCAGACAGGTGCCTGGGCGGCAATTGCCCAGCAGATCGGCGTTAACCATGCCTCGAGTTGAATCGAAGACCGGCAAATGCAGCGTGATGAAGTCTGCCTTGGCGAACAGGCTGCCAATATTCTCCATTTTTTGCACCGCGCTGGGCAGCCGCCAAGCGGCATCGACGGACAGCGCAGGATCGTAGCCAATCACCTGCATGCCAAGATCCAGCGCTGCTCGGGCAATCATAGAGCCAATGGCGCCCAGGCCAACAATACCTAGCGTGCGCCCCTGCAATTCATTACCTTTGAAGCGCTTCTTTTCCTTTTCAAGCAGCTTGGCAAGCTCAGCACCATCCTTCATGTCGCCCAACGTATCGACATAGGCAATACCTTCAAGAATGCCCCGCGAGCCCAGCGTGAGGCCGGAAATCACCAGCTCTTTTACCGCATTTGCGTTGGCACCCGGGCTGTTAAAGACGGGAATGCCGCGCTGCGTACATTCGGCAACAGGAACATTGTTGGTCCCCGCCCCGGCGCGCGCGATGGCTTTTACCGATTCGGGAATATCAGCATTCTGCAATTTATGACTGCGCAGCAAAATGGCATCTGGCGAGCTAAATTCGCTGGCGATCTCGTATTGCTCTCTGGGCAGACGCTCCAGGCCTTTGACAGAAATCTGGTTCAAGGTAAGAATTTTGTACACACTTCCTCCTTCTCGTTTCACTTAACGGGCCGTGCCGGGCAGAATCTCCTGCAGCGACGCCAGCTCTTTACACTCCACTTTTGGAATACAGCGAAACGCATTGATATTATTAATTTTTCCCGCCACTACCAGAGCCGCAGTGAAATCGTCATCCTGGGCCAACAGACGCAAATCCCAGCGCCCTGCATCATCGGCATCCAGGCGCTTAACCTGCATGCCATCTAACAGCACGGAGAAATCGTGTAGCGGAATAGACAGCCCCTCACCACGCGCCTTGAGATAGGCCTCTTTTAATGTCCAGAAGCGGAAAAAGGCGGTCAGGCGCCCTTCAACCTCGATCTCTTTGAGAGCCGCCATTTCGGTGTCGGAAAGGTAATCATCCGCTGCATCCAACATCCCCTGGCTGTCGGTCTGAAACTCGACATCAACACCAACATCGACGCCATTGGTGACAGCACACAGCGTCAATCCGTGGGTATGAGCAGCATTAAAGCTTAAATTATGCTGATGCTCGGCGAGGCTCGGCTTACCATAGCGGTTAACCTCGAATTGCAAGGCTTCAGGCGCCATATCAACATACTCTGCGAGCACACAGCGCAAAAACGCTCGGCTCGCCAAATAGTCCTCGGCCTGGCCGGCATGCTGGCGCTGCTCGTATTCCTCCTGCTCATCAGGAGACAGCCACTGCATGTAATGTTGTAGCTTGGGTTTAATGCGGGGATCATCGGTCGCACAGCACCAGATATCGACCTGGCCGGCAGACAAACGCCTGAATTCACGCGTTGTCGTCATTATTATGTCCTTGCCGGGCCGAAAATCACGCACCCGGTTCTCTTAAGAGCAGAATCAAGGGCGCTGCTGCGCCCCCTCTCAGTTGATACTGATTTCTGCGGTGTTCCACAAAATATTAAAATAGCTAGCGAAAGCCTGTGAGGCAGCATTTTGATTCATGCTGCGACGTACGCTCGCAAGTGTCTCTGCGTCCAGCGCAGCACGCTGCCCTGCCTGATGGTCTCTCAGTTGCACCACTAAGTAATCACCCGTCTGACGATGTAGCGTCGACGCACTCACACCACTTTCCTCTGGCAATGGCATTTGGAATACGAAGCGGCGCAGATCCTGTTCAACAGAAATGTCCGTTCTGCGGATAGACTGGGATGCCTGCCATTCCAGCCCCCTCGCCTTGGCGACGGCTTCCGCTCGCTCGCCTGCCGCCATGGCCGCCTCAATTTCCTGCGCATCGGCAACGGCCAACGCCTGAGCTTTCTCAGCCTTCAACTCCGCACTGATATCGGACTTAACCTCGTCAAAAGGCAGAGTTTCCGGCGCTTGGTAAGCATCGACATGAATAACCAAGAAGCGTTCTGGGCTCAATTCAAATACATCGCTGTTTAACGCCTGGTCGCGCAACTCAGCGTCAAAGGCCGCCTGTTTGACGCGCTCATGGCTAAAGAGTTCGCTGTCAGCATCTTCCGTCAGCCAATCTGTCTCTTTGACCTCCAGCTCCAGTTCCTTTGCTGGCATGCTCAAATCTTCCGCGTTGAAAACCAGATCTCTCAAGGTTTCTACCGCGGCCGTCAGTTCCGGCTGCGCTTTCTGGCGGCGCAGACGCTCTGTAATCTCCAATCTCATGGAGTCGAGGCTTGGTGTGTCAGCTTCTTTGATGCTCAGCAATTTAATCAGATGTAACCCCGCCTCGGTTTCCACAGGCTGTGAGACTTGCCCTGGCTCAAGGGAGGCCAAGGCCTCTTCAAATTCAGGAGGGAAACTGTCCCCGCGGGTAAAGCCGAGACGACCGCCATCATCAGCAGAGCCTACGTCTTCAGACAGCGATTTTGCCAATGCCTCGAAGGACTCCCCCGCCATCAGCTTCGCCTCTGCGTCCTTCAGTTTTTCGAGCGCTTGTTCTCGACTTTGCTCATCGTTTATCTCAAGCAAAATATGCGCAGCCTCTCGCTCTGACTCAGTGTTCAGATTGGCCACCATATTTTCGTATTCGGCCTGGACCTGCTCCTCAGAAACTGGCTGATAAAACTGCTCTTCGTTCAATTCCAGATAGGAAAGCTTCACTTTCGGCTGACTCTGAAAGCGCGCACTGTTGGCATCATAAAAGTCACGCAGCTCGTCTTCACTGACCGTGACCTGGTTTTCATACTTGCTCAACGGCACGGTAACCGTGTGGAAGCCCCGTGTTTCGTATAGGTAGGCCACGGCATCATCAACATCAGCGTCCGTAACAAACGCCGAGGACGCAACTGATGCCGAGAGCTGCTGAATGCGCAAGTCAGCACGCAACATTTGCTTGAACAGAGCGCCGCTGTACCCCTGCAGCCTCAACACTTGCTGATACAGGTCTTGAGAAAAGCGGCCATCTTCCTGAAATTGCGGCATACCCGCAATGACGGCATTGAGCTGCTGATCGGAAACCTCAATACCGGCTTCATCGGCGGCTTGAAGTAACAATTGTTGCTTGATCAATGTATCCAGTGCGGGTTTGCGTAACACGGCATCATCAAGCATGGCCGGATCCAATTGCTGCCCCATTACAGAAATAAGGCGGCGCTTCTGCATCGCGATCGCCTGCTGCAATTCTGCCTCGGAGACTTTTTCGCCATTAATGCTTGCCGCTGGCGGCTGGGATGAGGTGTTAAAAAGGCTGTCGATTCCGAAAAGCGCAAAGGGAACAATAATGATGGCGATGATGACTTTCGCGGCCGTTCCCTGAATGTTATCCCTGATGTTCTGCAGCATGTACGTTGGACCCGTTTAAATATAAAAAAAGCGCATCTTTCGATGCGCCTTTCGACAGAGGCATACCCTCTTTTCAGTGGCGGCTCTGCCTAACGCTATAAGCTGTTCGCCCTTAGTTGCAGGCGTCTTTCAGCGCTTTACCCGCTTTGAAACTAGGGATCTTCGCAGCAGCGATTTCGATCGGCGCACCAGTCTGAGGGTTACGGCCGGTACGGGCAGCACGCTCTTTGACACTGAAGGTTCCGAAGCCAACCAGTGATACTGAATCGTTTGATTTCAGTGCATTAGTGATCGCTTCGACGGCGGCGTCCAGTGCACGCCCAGCCGACGCTTTGGACAGGTCTGCGGACTCAGCAATAGCGTCGATTAGCTCAGATTTATTCACTTATCCTTCCCCTTCAAATTGTTATGAAAAACCGTATAGCAACGCTGGTGACAACCTACACGCATCGATAAATTACGCGGTAGCTGCCGACTCAGAGAGAGGGTTTTATACCAACTGCCATGGGGCCGGTCAAGGAAACTCTGCGCCACCGGACGCATTATCGCAAATATGCCAAATACAGTTGCCACGGGGGCTGGAGGCTGGTTAATAGATAGCCAACCTCAGCCAAAAACGCTTTATCATATTTTTATTCAATGCGCATTAGGGCGAGCGTTTTCCGCGTTCTCCCGAGATGCCTCAACAGCTTTTTGACCGTCATCAAGGCCGGCAAGATATTCCTCTTCAGAAATTTCCTGAGGAATGCTTTCGAGCGCAATATTGAGCACTTCGTCAATCCATTTGACGGGCCGAATATCGAGGTCTGCTTTGATATTTTCTGGAATCTCTTTCAAATCGCGCTCATTTTCTGCCGGAATCAGCACGGTACGGATGCCACCTCGATGCGCGGCCAACAATTTTTCCTTCAGGCCGCCAATCGCTAACACCTGCCCTCGCAGGGTAATTTCCCCCGTCATCGCAACATCGCTGCGTACGGGAATACCGGTTATCACTGAAACAAGCGCCGTACACATGCCTATCCCGGCAGACGGACCATCTTTTGGCGTCGCACCTTCCGGCATGTGAATATGGATGTCGTGGCGGTCGTGATATTTAGCGGGAATACCAAGGCGCTTGGAGCGACTACGAACGACGGTCATTGCGGCCTGAATAGACTCCTGCATCACGTCTCCCAGAGAGCCGGTCTGCACCTGCCGTCCCTTGCCCACGACCGACACAGCCTCGATGGTCAGCAACTCACCCCCCACCTGCGTCCATGCCAGCCCGGTGACCTGGCCAACCTTGTTCTCCTCTTCGGCCTTACCGAAGGTGTATTTACGTACGCCAAGGTAATCCTCAAGATTTGCCGCATTCACCACGATTGGCGTCGACTCATCACTGAGCGCGACATTCTTGACGATTTTCCGGCAGATTTTGGCAACCTCTCGCTCCAATGAGCGCACCCCTGCCTCTCGGGTGTAATAACGAACAATGTCCTGCAATGCGTCGTCATTGATTTCAGCTTCTTTGGCTTTGAGGCCATTATTTTTGAGCTGCTTGGGCACCAGATAACGGCGTGCAATATTAATTTTCTCATCCTCGGTGTAACCGGGGATTCGAATCACTTCCATACGGTCCAGCAGCGCAGGGGGAATATTGAGCGAATTCGACGTGCAGATGAACATGACGTCCGACAAATCGTAATCCACTTCCAGGTAGTGGTCGTTGAAAGCGTGGTTCTGCTCAGGATCCAACACCTCCAATAACGCTGATGCCGGATCGCCACGGTGATCCATCCCCATTTTGTCGATTTCATCCAGCAGGAATAACGGGTTACGAACGCCGGTTTTCGACATTTTCTGGATGACTTTGCCCGGCATGGAACCGATGTACGTGCGGCGATGACCGCGAATTTCAGCTTCGTCACGCACCCCACCCAGCGCCATACGCACGAACTTCCGATTCGTAGCACGCGCGATGGACTCGCCGAGTGACGTTTTGCCGACCCCAGGAGGCCCTACCAAGCAGAGCACAGGGCCTTTCACTTTCTTCACTCGTTTCTGGACTGCGAGATACTCAAGAATACGGTCCTTGACCTCTTCAAGCCCGTAATGATCACTGTTGAGGATCTCTTCCGCTTTCTTCAGGTCGTGTTTAACCCGAGAACGTTTCTGCCACGGGATATTAACCAGCCAGTCGATGTAACCGCGAACCACTGAGGCTTCCGCCGACATCGGCGACATCATCTTGAGCTTGGAGAGTTCCGCTTTTGCCTTCTCCAGCGCCTCTTTACTCATGCCGGCGTCACTGACACGTTTTTCGAGCTCTTCAAGCTCATTGGCGCCATCTTCCCCCTCACCCAATTCGCGCTGAATCGCTTTCATCTGCTCATTGAGGTAGTACTCGCGCTGGCTTTTCTCCATCTGCTTCTTAACGCGACCGCGAATCCGCTTTTCGACCTGAAACAGGTCTATTTCAGACTCCATCAGCGCCATCAAATGCTCCAAGCGCTCGCGCTCATCGCTCATTTCCAGTACAGCCTGCTTCTGCTCCAGGTCCATACTCATATGCGCTGCAACGGTATCAGCCAGGCGTCCTGGTTCGTCAATACCAGCGAGTGACGTCAGAACTTCGGCGGGAATTTTCTTACTGAGATTGATGTACTTTTCAAACTGCGACACCGCAGAGCGAAGCATTACCTCGGCTTCCTCAGCAGGAATTTTCTCTTCAGGCAAAGCAACAATTTCCGCCTGAAAATACTCTTCTTCAGCGGTGATGCTGTTTATTTCTGCTCGGTAATCGCCTTCGACAAGTACCTTGACCGTGCCATCGGGAAGCTTCAACAATTGGAGAATATTGGCCACGGTACCAATGTCGTAAAGGTCTTCGGTGCCCGGCTCATCAACATCGGGGTTCTTCTGGGCAGCGAGAACGATCTCTTTATTGCTGGACATTGCCAGCTCCAGAGCACGAATAGACTTATCGCGTCCGACAAAGAGCGGAATCACCATATGGGGATAAACCACAACATCCCGAAGGGGAAGCAGCGGCAATTCCAGGGTCTCACGTGTATCAGCCATTAGCTCGCCTCGTAGTAATACTGTGAACGCCCGCAGGCAATAAATTCTACGGCTTACGGACGGCTATGGTTCTAAGATGGGGACTTGCCAGGGGAAAAACAAGACTTGACTGTAAACAAAATGACAAAAGCCGCCTGTATAGGCGGCTTTGCAGGCCTTACTCTTCAGGAGCGGCTTTGCGCTGCTCACTGTAGACCAGTATCGGCGGCGATTCGCCATTGATCACGGAAGCATCTATAACCACTTTGCTGACATTGTCGACAGAAGGCAGGTCATACATCGTATCCAGCAACACCGACTCCAAAATAGATCGGAGGCCGCGGGCGCCAGTCTTACGCGCCATGGCCTTCTCTGCGACGGCACGAAGACCATCGTCACGGAAATCAACCTCGACACCTTCCATCTCGAACAATTTAGAGTACTGCTTGGTCAGCGCGTTGCGCGGCTCAGTCAGAATATTGACGAGCGCATCGGCATCCAGCTCTTCCAGTGTCGCAATGACAGGCAAACGACCGACAAACTCAGGAATCAGGCCGTAGCGCACCAGATCTTCCGGCTCGACATCAGCCAAGACTTCACCCACGTTACGAGATTCATCTTTGCTTTTGACCTCAGCACCAAAGCCGATTCCGCCTTTTTCTGAGCGGTCGCGAATCACCCGGTCCAAGCCAGCGAAGGCACCACCACAAATAAACAGGATATTAGCCGTATCCACCTGCAGAAACTCCTGCTGGGGATGCTTGCGGCCTCCCTGCGGCGGAACCGAAGCCACGGTACCTTCAATCAGCTTCAACAGCGCCTGCTGCACACCCTCACCCGAGACGTCACGGGTAATTGACGGATTGTCTGATTTACGCGAAATCTTGTCGATCTCATCGATGTAGACAATACCCATCTGGGCCTTTTCTACATCGTAGTCGCACTTTTGCAGCAGTTTCTGAATGATGTTCTCGACATCCTCGCCGACATACCCCGCCTCTGTCAGCGTCGTAGCATCAGCAATGGTAAACGGGACATCGAGCAGGCGCGCGAGCGTTTCAGCAAGCAAGGTTTTACCGCTACCGGTGGGGCCCACAAGCAGAATATTGCTTTTGCCCAGCTCCACATCATCCTTGTTCTTGTCGCCATATCGCAGGCGCTTGTAGTGGTTGTATACCGCTACCGCCAATACCTTTTTGGCACGCGACTGGCCAATAACATACTGATCCAGCGTCGCATTAATTTCCTGCGGAGAAGGCAGTTTGCTGCTACCGGACTCGCCAGCGGCTTCCTGCACTTCCTCGCGGATAATGTCGTTACACAGGTCTACGCATTCGTCACAAATGAACACGGAGGGGCCCGCAATGAGTTTGCGCACTTCGTGCTGACTTTTGCCGCAGAATGAGCAATACAGCAGTTTGCCGTTGTCGTCTGCGCCGTCTTTACTACTCATTAACACTCACCTTGTCGATGTTTCGGGGCGAATTTACTTCTGTAAATTAAAATGACCCCTTTTACCCAGTTTTGCAAGTCGCCGGGTACGATCTCTCATACCCTACGGCTTAGCTACGCGAAGTGATGACCTGGTCAACCAAACCGTAATCGCATGACTGCTGGGCATTCATAAAGTTATCCCGCTCAGTGTCGCGAGAGATGGTTTCGTAGTCCTGACCGGTGTGCTCAGCCATCAACTGATTCAAGCGCTCGCGAATAATGAGAATTTCACGTGCATGGATATCGATGTCGGTAGCCTGCCCCTGAGCGCCGCCACTGGGCTGATGGATCATCGTGCGAGCATTGGGAAGAATATAACGCTTACCCTTCGTACCGCCGCTCAGCAAAAATGCCCCCATACTGGCCGCTTGACCGATACACATCGTGCTGACGTCAGGCTTGATAAACTTCATCGTGTCGTAAATGGACAGTCCTGCAGTGACCGAGCCACCCGGAGAGTTGATATACAAGTGAATATCTTTGTCGGGGTTCTCAGATTCCAAGAACAGCATCTGCGCCACGATCAGGTTGGCCATGTGATCTTCCACCGGGCCGACGCAGAAGATAACGCGCTCTTTCAAAAGGCGGGAATAAATATCGTAAGAGCGCTCGCCACGGGCGGTCTGCTCAACGACCATGGGGATCAGGCCGAGGTTATTAATGGTATTGTTGCTGATTCCGTCGAAATTGCGGGACATACTCAATTCTCTTAAGTGGCGTGAATTGACTGTTACGTTATGGCATGCCAGAAAAAAATCAAGCGGCGGAACCGAAGTTCAGCCGCTTGACGAGGAATACGAGATCAGCTTGGAAATTAAGCTTCTTCGTCTTCCGAAGACGGCGGCGACATAACCTCTTTGTAGCTTAAAGTTTCTTCGCTAACCTTCGATTTTTCAAGCAGTTTCTCAACTACTTGCTCTTCAATCACAATGCCTTCAATCTGCTGAAGCTGCTGAGGCTGACTCATGTACCAGTTGATGACTTCTTCTTTGTCCTCATAGCTGGCGGCCATTTCTTCCAGCGTCTCACGAACCTTATCGGCATCGGCTTTAATTTCTTCAGAGCTGATCAGCTCATTCAACACCAGCCCCAGTTTTACGCGACGCTCAGCGTTGTCGCGAAACAGGTCATCTGGCAGGATGTCGGCCGGGTTCAATTTCTCAGCGAGAGCACCGAACTGCTGCATCTGCTGGTTGCGCAACGCATCGATCTCTTGCGAGATCAAGGCCTTCGGCACTTGCAGATCGCCGTGAACCGCCAATACGCCATCCATCACTTGAGTTTTAATGCGGTTCTTGGTGGCATTTTTCAACTCTCGCGCCATGTTTTTTTCAACTTCAGCACGAAATGCTTCTTCACCACCCTCTTCTACACCGAATGCTTTGAAGAATTCATCATCCAGCTCAGGCAGTTTGCGCTCTTTAACCGCGTTGACCTTGATCTTGAACTCGACAGCAGCACCTTTCAGCTCTTCGCTGTGATAGTCCTCGGGGAAGGTCAGTGCGACGACTTTTTCCTCACCGACAGTCATGCCCACGATGCCATCTTCGAAGCCTGGGATCATACGGCCAGAGCCCAATTCGAGGTCGGTACCTTCTGCCTTGCCACCTTCGAATTCTTCGCCGTCTTTGGTGCCGACAAAGTCGATATTGACTTGATCACCTTCGGCTGCCGCACGCTCTGCCACTTCCCACGAAGCGCGCTGTGTCCGCAGATTCTCGATCATTTCATCGATATCAGCAGTGGTAATTTCTGCCACCGGCTTTTTAACTTCAATGCTGCTGTAATCTTTCAGCTCGATTTCCGGGAACACTTCAAAGGTAGCGACAAACTCAATGTCCTTACCCTCATCCAGGCTTTTGGGCTCTATCTCCGGACGACCGGCAGGTTTGAGGCCTTGCTGCTGAATCGCTTCGTAGAATGAGTCATTCATCACCTGGCCAAGAACTTCCATACGCACAGACTGGCCGAAACGCTGACGGATCACCCTCATCGGTACTTTACCTGGACGGAAACCATTCAGTTTGACGGTCTTAGCCGCTTCCTGGAGGCGGCTGTCCACTGCGCTATCAACGCGCGACGAGGGGACACCTACGATTAAGCGACGCTCAAGACCTGACGTCGTTTCTACAGAGACTTGCATGGAAGTTCCTCAAAAGCGATCTAACACACGAACCGCTTTCAGAGCGGCCCGTTTTAAGAATTCTATGAAATGGTGCGGATGGAGAGACTCGAACTCTCACGCCTCGCGGCACCAGAACCTAAATCTGGCGTGTATACCAATTTCACCACATCCGCACACGCTAAGCCGTTGATAATTAACGACTTACTAACAGTTTCGTCCAGCCCGAGCTGAACGAGGCGGGAAATTGTGCCACAGGGCCTGCCCACGATCAAGCAAAGCCCCGTCGCACAGGCCTTTCCGAAGAAAGGCCGGGAAGCACGTTAAACGCGCTCGATGATGGTGCTGATGCCCTGTCCCATACCGATACACATGGTCGCCAGACCGATGCTGGTATCCTGCTGCTCCATCACATTAATCAGCGTAGTAATGATGCGAGTACCGGAACAGCCGAAGGGGTGGCCCAGAGCAATAGCGCCGCCGTTGAGATTCACCTTATCGTCCATCTTATCCAGCAGACCAAGGTCTTTCAGCACAGGCAGCGCCTGGGCCGCAAACGCCTCGTTAAGCTCGACCGTATCGATATCATCCATGCTCATACCCACACGCTTCAGTGCTTTCTGAGTCGAGGGGACAGGGCCGTAACCCATGATGGACGGATCAACACCGGCAACTGCCATGCTGCGAATTTTCGCACGTGGAGTCAGACCGAGGTCCATTGCACGCTGGCCGGACATCACTATCATCGCAGAAGCCCCATCAGCGATCTGCGAGCTGGTGCCCGCAGTGACTGTGCCGTTTTTGGGATCAAAAGCAGGACGCAGTGACGCCAGACCTTCCAGCGTGGTGTCGCCGCGAACCGTAGTGTCAGCTTTCACCAGTACTTTGCGACCCTCTTCATCATGGCCCTCAATCGCCATAATTTCCTTGTCGAAAGCACCACGCTCTTGAGCCGCCGCTGCACGCAGATGAGACCGCAGACCGAACTCATCTTGCTGCTCGCGGCTGATGCCGTGCAGCATACCCAGTGCTTCAGCGGTCATTCCCATCATACCCGCGGCACGCGCTACGTACTTGCTGGCCTGAGGGTTGGGGTCAACACCGTGGTTCATCGCCAGATGCCCCATGTGCTCAACACCACCCACCATGAAAGTGTCACCGAGACCAGCGGTAATTGACGCCGCAGCGGTGTGCAGGGCTGACATGGAGGAGCCACACAGGCGACTGACGGTCTGGCCTGCGACTTCGTGGGGAAGCTTGGTCATTACCGACATCATCCGAGCGATGTTCCAGCCCTGCTCATTGGTCTGGTTAACACAACCCCAGATCACATCTTCAAACAATGCAGGATCAACACTAGGGTTGCGCGCCAACAGCGCATCAACCAGCGCCGCTGACATATTTTCCGCACGCACGTTGCGGAAAACACCGTTTTTTGAGCGCCCCATGGCAGTACGGGCGCAATCTACAATTACTACATCTGTTGCTTTGAAGTTCATCGTTCTGTCTCCGCCCGATTATTTAAAGAAAGATTCGCCTTTGGCCGCCATCTCGCGCAGGCTGTCAGTAACCTGATACAGCTTGCCAAGGTCGGCGTAGCGATCTGCCATTTCCACGAAGGCTTTCACGCCCATCTGATCGATGTAGCGCATTGCACCGCCGCGGAATACCGGGAAACCAATACCCATAATGAGCCCCATATCGGCGTCTGCCGCACTGCCGACAATGCTCTCATCCAGGCAGCGAACCGTTTCGATGCACATTGGAATCATCATGCGAGCCAGGATGTCGTCGTCGCTCAGCTCAACACTGTTCATCTTGGCCTCAGCGGCCATTGACAGCGCAGTTTCGTCCTCAGTCTTCTTAGGCTTACCGCGCTTATCTTCCTCGTACTTGTAGAAGCCGATGCCGTTCTTCTGACCGTAGCGGTTCGCTTCAAACATCATCTGCGAAATACCTTTAAAAGGATGACGCATACGATCCGGGAAGCCTTCTGCCATCACTTCTGCGGCGTGGAAACCGGTGTCGATGCCGACCACGTCCATCAGATAAGCCGGCCCCATAGGCATACCGAAGCGCTCCATCACTTTATCTACGTGACGGAAGTCGGCGCCATCGCGCACCAGCATGTCGAAGCCCGCGAAGTACGGGAACAGCACGCGGTTGACAAAAAATCCGGGGCAGTCGTTTACAACGATCGGCGTCTTACCCATTTGCAGGGCGTACTTAACTGTGCGCGCAACGGTTGTTTCGCTGGTCTTTTCTCCGCGGATAACCTCAACCAGCGGCATGGCATGTACCGGGTTAAAGAAGTGCATACCGCAGAAGTTTTCCGGACGCTCCAGTGCTTCGGCCAGATAGGTAATGGAGATCGTTGAGGTGTTCGACGCCAGTACCGCGTCCTCGCGGATGTGTTTCTCCGTTTCGGCCAACACAGCGTGCTTGACCTTTGGGTTCTCAACCACAGCCTCTACGATAACATCGGCTTTATCAAAACCGTCGTAGCTCAGCGTCGGACGAATGCTGCTCAGCACTGCCGCCATTTTGTCCGGGGTCATACGACCGCGGGCAACACGCTTGGACAACAGTTTGCCAGCCTCTTTCATGCCCAGCTCAAGACCCGCTTCAGCAATATCTTTCATCAGAATAGGCGTGCCTTTATAGGCAGACTGGTAGGCAATACCGCCGCCCATAATCCCGGCACCCAACACGGCGCCCTGTTTAACATCGCCACCCTGCTTGGCAATAGTTCTGGCAGTTTTGCTGACGCCCTGCTCGTTCAGGAACAGACCCACCAACGCATCAGCCTGGGGCGTGCGGGCCAGTTTGATGAAATGCTCTATTTCCACTTCAATCGCTTCATCGCGGCTTAGCGTGGCGTTGCGCTCCATAGACTTAACGGCTGTCACAGGTGCAGGCATATTTTTACCCGCTTGCTGTGCCACCATCGCTTTACCGGTAGTAAAGGCCATCATGCGCTCAATATCGTTCAGCTTAACAGGCGACATTTTTTCTTCGCGACGTGCCTGATAATCAAACTCGCCTGCCAGGGTTTTCTTCAGCAGGTCTACAGATGCATCTTTTAGCAGTTCAGGAGCCACTACGGCGTCGACGCCGCCGTCTTTCAATGCAGCGTCTGGCTTTTGCTGGTTACCGGTGGCCACCCAAAGGTTGGCATTGTCGCAACCGATGACACGAGGCAGGCGCACAGTGCCGCCGAAACCGGGGTTAATGCCCAGTTTGACCTCAGGAAGTCCCACGACAGCCGCAGACGACATCACGCGGAAATCACAAGCCAGACACATTTCATAACCACCGCCCAGCGCAACGCCATTGATGGCAGCAACAGTCGGTACAGGCAGGTCTTCAAAAGCGTTAAAAATGGCATTGGCTTGTTCCAACCAACCGCGCAGCTCGGCGTCTGGCAGCGTGAACAGCTCAGTGAATTCAGTGATATCGGCGCCCACAATAAAAACCGGCTTGCCGCTGGTAACGACCACCCCTTTCAAGCCTGACTCACTGGCCAAAGCCTGAGTAGCTTCGCCGAGTTCTTCCAAAGTCAGCCGGTTAAATTTGTTGACGGAGTCGCCCTGAAGGTCGAAGCAGAGCTCCGCGATGCCATCTTCCAGAAAGCTTGCGCTTAACGCCTTGCCTTGATAAATCATTGTTTTCCCTCTAATCGAGTTCTCTAGTCGAGATGTTGGCGGCGGCATTTGCCTAAAGCAACATGTTTACCATGTAAACATCCGGGTGCAAAACTACCCGAAAGCGATAGGCAAGGCAAGCCGCCGTGTTAAACCCCATTGCCCTACTCGGTGAGGCAATCGGGATCGAAGCGATACTCTTCCCTGAGCCACCCGGCCAACTCAGCCGCCGCAGGGTGATCGATACCATCACAACGCAAAGCCAGTACGGATTTCAAGTCTGTGGGCATCCCATCCAAGCCTTGACGCTGAAAGACATCAGCATATTCCACCAGCACCTCAGCAAGCTCAGCGGGTAAGGTCATCAGGGCGGACTTAAACGCCGCATCAGGACTGAGGCCCTGTTCATAGCCCGCAGGCAAACCCTGCAATGAGAGAAAGGATAGATGATAGGCGTTCATTGGGTTAACAAAATGCCCGCTACAGGCCTCTTTCAACCAGGGCTGTCGCCCACGGAACGGCAGGACATTTAAAAACCGGCTACTCTTGCGACCGTCATTCACCGGGTAATTATCCCAAAGCAGCGGCTTGCGCCCCAGCAATTCACTCGCGCGGTGCATATCTTCGCGGCGATACTCGGTTGAAATGACCTGGGGCCCAGTCCACAGCAAATCGACCTCAGCGCCCAAGCCGCTGGCTAATTGCTCGAAATAGCCTTCAGGGCAGCGGCCAAACAGGGTTTCCAGAATAGGATCGTCGCTGTAATAGCTGGGGCACATGGCCAGCCTAACCTCCGGCAGTGCGTCCCTTACAACGGCCATGACTGCCAGTTGACGCGCTGCGAGCTGGGGAACTCCCGCAGGCAGATCATCAAATAGAATCCAAAGTATGGCCGGTTTCAGGGATTGAATTTGCTTTAGCTTACGTCGAAGATCACGCTGATCCTGATCACCGAATTCGCTCTGCAAACCCGCTGGCGACAGCCCCACCCCCCAGTCGATACCAGCCTGAATGGAAGCCTCTGAGAGGGACCGCAACCTTGCCGAATGCTCTTTGGAAAAGTCGTCACGCCAGCGACTGCGCAAACTACCATCCCCTTTAGGGGCATAGATATAGGCGTTGTACCCCCAGTCTCGCAACAGCCGGGGAAGTTCCCGACGCTGCTCCCAGCGCCACTGGCGACCGTAAAAACCCTCAATGACGCCCAGCGGCCACCGTTTCATCGCTCAGCCGCGGTAATAGCGCTGTGGGAAAAAGGCGCTACTGCGCACCGATACCGGAATTTGCCTGCCGCGAACATCGGCAAACAGCGCGTCTCCGCCATCCAGCACGACGGCATCAATATAGGCCATCGCGATAGGTCCACCTGTAGAAGGCCCAAAGCCGCCGCTGCATACTTCGCCAACCGCTTTTCCTTGCCCATTCACAATGACACTGTGCTCCCGCACCGGCGCGCGGCCATCAATATCCAGCAGTACCCGACGCTGGGGAACACCCCTGCTCAACTGCTCCTCAACTGCCGCCGAACCAATGTAACCGCCGGCCCTGTCTCCACCGGGGCGGCGGCACTTCTGAATCGCCCACATCAAGTTCGCTTCAACGGGACTGCGCTGACTGTCCATATCGTGGCCGTAGAGACACAAGCCAGCCTCCAGCCTCAAGGAGTCGCGCGCACCCAAGCCGATCGCCTCCACTTCGGGCTCCGCAAGCAGGCATCTGGCTAGTGCCTCGGCCTGATCACTGGCCACCGAAATTTCAAAACCGTCCTCGCCGGTGTACCCCGAACAACTCAACCAGCAATCACTGTTGCCGACAGACGCATAGGCCGTATCCATAAAACGCATTTCAGCAGTAGCGGGCGCAAGACGGCTCAACACCTCGCGTGCTTTGGGGCCCTGCAACGCCAGCAATGCGCGATCCTCCAACAATTCCAACTCGATGGAATCCGGCAGGTGCTTACGCAGCCAGGCGGCGTCGTCATATTTACAGGCGGCATTGACGACCAGCATGAAATCCTCGCCACGATTGGCCATCATCAAATCGTCCAGAATTCCGCCTTGCTCGTTCAGTAACATGCCGTAGCGCTGGCGAGATTCTGCAAGCCCCAATACATCTTGCGGCAGGATAGCTTCCAAAGCCGCCGCGATATTGTCCCCGCTCAGGCGAATCTGTCCCATGTGTGATACGTCAAACAGGCCTGCGGCATCGCGCGTGTGAAGGTGTTCTTTCTTCACCCCGAGAGGATACTGAACCGGCATCTCGTAACCGGCAAAAGGTACCATCTTGGCACCGAGTTCCAGATGCAGCTTGTACAGCGCAGTGCGCTTGAGAGAGGCGTCGCTCAATGGTTTTCTCCAGGATGATTGGCCTGAGTCCTTCAGGCAAAGCGGAACAAACGGTCAAAATTCTGGCTGGTCTGCGCGGCGACTTCGCTGAAGGACATACCTTTCAGCTCGGCAACGCACTCCGCCACTTCTCGAACATATTTGGGTTCGTTCTTTTTACCGCGGTAAGGCACGGGCGCCAGGTAGGGAGAATCGGTTTCCACAAGCATGCGCTCCACCGGAACGCGCTTCACCACCTCACGCAAGTCTGCCGCATTTTTAAATGTGATGATGCCCGAGAAGGAGATGTAGTAGCCCATGTCCAGAGCCGCACTGGCCATCTCCCAAGACTCGGTAAAACAATGCAGGACCCCCGCCACCGAGGGATCACCATGCTCGCGTATCAGTTGCAAGGTGTCCTCCCGAGCATCGCGAGTGTGCACAATCACCGGCTTACCCGTAAGCGCCGAGGCGCGGAGATGGTTGGCGAAGCTGCGTTTCTGCGCCTCGCTTTTCTCGGCGCTATAGTAGTAGTCCAGTCCCGTTTCACCGATAGCAATGACCTTCGGCTGATCGGCTAATGCGACAAGCTGCTCCACCTCGCAGAGCTCTTCGCTGATATCCAACGGATGTATGCCTACCGAGGCATAGATATTGTCAAAACGCCGGGCTATGTCCACAACCGCCGGGGCATTCCCCAGATCAATGCCAATACACAGCATACGATCAACCCCACGCTCAGCGGCGGCGGCGACGGCCGCCGCAAGATCGCCGTCGTAAGGTTTCAAATCGATACGATCAAGATGGCAATGACTATCTACCAGCATGGGACGCAAAATTCCTTATGTGCAAAATACGGCGACCATTACATCCATGGCCGCCCAGGTCTGTTACATGGTGTGGGTAGGTTTTTCGGATTCCAGAATACCAGCGAGATACGCTTCAATTTTCTGATTGGCGGTGCGGTCCTCGCCAATGAACTGAACGCCAATACCGGCCGCCCGATTGCTTTGCGCTCCTCGTGGCGTGATCCAAACAACGCGGCCAGCAACGGGGATTTTTTCCGGCTCATCCATCAATGTCAGCAGCATAAACACCTCGTCACCAACCTGATACTGCTTCGTTGTCGGGACAAATAAGCCGCCATCGCGAACAAAAGGCATGTAGGCCGCATAAAGTACCGCTTTATCGCGGATGGTCAGCGATAAAATGCCGTTGCGCGCGCCCTGAGGTCCACTCATCAATACAGCTCCACCTCGTCAACAACCAGTCTGAGAACCCATTTCGTACTCACTATATCAAATATGCCATCTGCTACACATGACTGCGCAGCATTGACTGCCAGTCGAGCAGCAACTTTTCCAGAAGTAAGCGTTTGTTCAGGGCCGCACCGCGCAACAGCTTCGCTCTCACGCTCAACACCTCATCCATGAAGCCATGCAGCCGCCCGTCAGGCAATACAGCAAAAGGCAACCAGATGTCGGTTGTCATCGGCTGCCCCGCACTTTTATGCCGAATCAAGGACGACAGGCGTCGCAACCACCAATCGAGCAGCTCAATACTGTCCTGCTCTTGCCACTCTTCCGCGAGCGCTACCGCGTCCTTCCTGCCGGCTACCAGCGCTGCCAGCGCCTCATCCTGGCGCTGCCACTGCGCCAGGCCGTCAGCCTCGAACAACTGCAGTGCCGCAAGCGGACGCCCGCCACTCTCATCCAACAAGCGCTCGGCGCTGTCACCGCCCCCAAGCTGCGTTTCCAGCCAAGTCAGTGCCTGTTCCCGCACAGGCAAGGGGAAATTCATTTGCATACAGCGCGAGCGTATCGTCGGAAGCAGCTGACTGGGCGAATGGCTGAGCAGAATCAGCACGGTGTCCCCGGCGGGCTCTTCCAGGGTTTTCAACACCGCATTAGCCGTATACGCATTCATGGCTTCCGCCGGGTGTATGAGGGCCAGTTTTCTGCCGCCATCGCGGTGGGCACTTTGTGCGGTGAATTGCTGAAGACTGCGAACCTGATCGATACCGATCTGCCGCTTACCTTCCTCTGGTGTCAGCTCGCGTAGATCCGGGTGCGAGCCGCTCGCATGCAGCTGGCAGGCTTGGCAAGCCCCGCAGGCCTGAAACCCTTTGGGTTGCTCACACAACAATGTAGCCAGCAATGCGCGCGCAAAGCGCAACTTGCCAATACCGGGTGCGCCGCCAATAAGCAGTGCATGCGGCAGGCGCTGTTCTTCGTGGAGCTGGGCGAGCTGCTGCCACTGAATGGCATGCCAAGCGTAACTGATCATCGGCTCAGCCATCGGCTTGGCCCAGCCAAGGCATTAGTACATCACGGATGTCGGCCTGCACATCGCTCAGCGATTGCGATGCATCAATAATGCGATAGCGATCGGGATCAGCCTGCGCCTGATCAATATATCCCTGCCGCACGCGCTCAAAAAAACTCATCTGTTCTTGTTCGAAGCGATCCAGCTCTCCTCGTTCACTGGCCCGAGACATGCCAATCTCGACGGGAGCATCCAATAACAAGGTCATATCCGGCTGCAGGTCACGATGCACCAACGCTCTAAGCTGAGCGATCGCGGACAACGATAAACCGCGCCCGGCTCCCTGATAGGCAACGGTAGCGTCCGTAAAACGGTCACACAGCACCCATGTACCCGCGGCCAGCGCTGGACGAATGGTTCTGGCAAGGTGTTGTGCCCTAGCGGCGAACACCAAGAGCAGCTCGCTCAACTCATCCATATGCTCGTCACGCGGCGTGAGTAGCAACTGGCGAATTTCTTCGGCCAGGGGTGTGCCACCCGGCTCGCGAGTCTGAATAAAGTCGACACCGGCCTCAGTAAGCAAATCGACAATAAAAGCCATATTGCTGGACTTACCAACGCCCTCGCCCCCTTCCAGCGTGATAAAACGTCCTTTATTCATTGGCCTGCCCCCTTAGGAGCTGGACTGGACCGATAGTCCTGCCGTCGACGAAGCTGGTACTGACGAACGGCAGCCTCATGTTCAGCCAGCGTTTCGGAAAAATAATGGCTGCCATCACCCTTGGCGACAAAAAACAGGCTGCTGCCCGGTTCTGGCTGCAGGGCAGCATGAATGGCTTCGCGCCCGGCCAGCGCAATCGGCGTAGGCGGCAGGCCGTTAATACGATAGGTGTTGTAGGGATTACTGTCGTCGCGCAGGTCGCGGCTACGAATATTCCCCTGATACGCGTCACCCATACCATAAATAATGGTGGGATCCGTCTGTAGACGCATACCCTTTTGCAAGCGGCGAATGAACACGCCGGCAATTTCACCACGCTCGCCGGGAACACCAGTTTCCTTTTCTATAATAGAGGCCAGAATCAGCGCCTCGTAAGGCGTTGCCAGTGGGAGATTTGGCTGTCGCTTTTCCCACTCGTCCATCAGCACTGACTCCATACGCTGGTAGGCGCGCCGCAACAGTAATGACGGCTCGTCACCTCGATGAAAATCATAGGTATCCGGAAAGAAGAGCCCCTCAGGGTGTTTGGCCAACGGCGCTTCAATACCCAACTGCGCCCATAGTTCCGGCCCTGCCACCAACGTTTCGTCTGCTAACATGGGGCTGCCTTTCAGTTGCGACAATAACTGCTTAACAGTCCATCCCTCGACGAAGGTGAAATGGTGCCGCACCACTTCCCCGTTTCGCATCATCGCCAACCATTGCCCCACGGTTGTGCCAGCGTGAACCTGGTATTCCCCAGCCCTCACCTCAGCCATGGAGGGTACTATCCGTGCCGCAATTTTGAGCACGCCCGGCTGCGCTATCCAGCCCCGTTCAGCCGCCTGATTGACCATGGTCGAAAAGCCCGTACCTCTCTCCAACAACATGACGGCACTGTCTCCCTCAATCTGCAAACGCCGATCGAAATAATGGTCGACGTAGCCGACCAGAAGCACGCCGGCAATAATGACCGGAAACAGCAGCGCGGCAATAATTCTGACTAATCTAAGCATGAAACTGCGAATCAAACTCCCGTTGCAATGTCCGGCATAACTCACCGACCGGAAGGGACACACAGCCCACCGCCGTCACCGGCCAAATACCGAACACGCTGTTGCAGACAAACACTTCGTCGGCCTTGGGCAAAGCACTGGGACCCAGCCGCCCCTCGCGACAGTCGACGCCATGGCCACTCGCCCACTCGATAATTTTCTTGCGCATAATACCCGCGACACCACTGCGTGCCAGTGATGGCGTCATCAGCGCTCCGTCTTTGACCACGAACAGATTACTTCGCGTTCCCTCGACGAGGCAGCCAGAACCATCCAACATCAGCCCCTCGTCGCAGCCACTGCGCGCTAATTCCGCAGCCGCAAGGACCTGCTCCAGGCGGTTGCAGTGCTTTATGCCAGCCAGCGCAGGGTTCTCTGCCAGCCGCGTCTGGCAGAGCATTAGCCGTGCCCCCGTAGCCCAACAGGTATTACCGGGGAGCGGCCACAGCGACAACAAGCGCTCGGCTTCCCGCTCAGCACCGAAGTACCCACGCCCGCCGGCACGGCGATAACACTGGATTTTTAGCACCGTTGGCGCAACGACATCCACCAGGATTTCAGCGATCTCTCGGTGAAGCGCCGGGATGTCGATCCACAGCCCCAGACGCGCCGCCCCTTGAGCAAGACGCTGGAGATGCTCATCTATCCAGAGAACCCCATTGGCATCCACCCTCAGGGTTTCAAAAACACCGTCGCCGTAGGCGGTTGCGCGATTGTTTGGCAAGGCAGATGTACAGGGACGACCATTTAGCAGGGCGCTCAATGCGAGACTCCACAGGCCTTCGACAAGACTCGATCAGTCATCAAGCTTTGCAAACAGCAAGCTGCCATTGGTGCCGCCAAAGCCGAAGGAGTTGGACATGCTATAGCGGATGTCACGAGGCTGCGCATTGTTGGGCACATAGTTCAAATGACAACCGTCATCCGGATCATCGAGATTAATCGTCGGCGGCGCCACCTGATCGCGAATCGCCAACACCGAGAAAATAGCCTCGACCGCACCCGCAGCCCCCAGCAGGTGTCCAACCATGGACTTCGTCGAACTCACAGCCACCTGACTGGCAGCACTTCCCATCAACTGCTCTATCGCTCGACTTTCCGCAACATCCCCCGCCACCGTCGAGGTACCGTGAGCATTGATATAGTCAAGCTTGTCCGCACTCAAGGCGGCATCATTGAGGGCAGCACGCATAGCAGCCAGTGCGCCACGACCATCTTCCGGTGGCGACGTCATGTGGAAGGCATCACAGCTCATCCCGAAGCCCTGCAGTTCCGCATAGATTCGCGCGCCACGCCGGCGAGCAGATTCCAGCTCCTCAAGCACCAGCATGCCAGCGCCATCCCCCAGCACAAATCCATCGCGGCCTTTATCCCAGGGACGGCTTGCCGCCTGAGGGTCATCGTTGCGTGTGGACATCGCACGCGCCGCGGCAAAGCCACCCAGGCCCACGGGGGTGGTGGCCATTTCCGCGCCACCAACCAACATGGCATCGGCATCGCCGTAGGCAATCATCCGGGCGGCCATGCCGATATTGTGGGTGCCCGTCGTGCAGGCAGTGGTAATCGCTATGCTCGGTCCCTGCAGGTTATGGCGAATGGCCATCAAACCCGCCACCATGTTGATAATGGCACCAGGCACGGTAAATGGTGACAGCTTGCGGGGACCGCTTTTCTCAATAATCATGCGGCTGTTTTCAATCAATCCGATACCGCCAATACCCGAGCCAATAGCCGTACCAAAGCGCGGCGCATTTTCCTCGGTGATTGTAACTCCAGCATCAGCTAACGCTTGTTCCGCTGCAGCAATCCCGTAGTGTATGAAGGGGTCAAAACGCTTGGCTTCCTTTGCCGACATATACTCATCGACGCTGAAATCCTTAATCGACGCGCCAATCTGCGTCGAAAAGGCTGACACATCAAAGCTGTCGAGAACACCAACACCACTGCGCCCATCCAGTATGTTCTTCCAGCTCTCATCCATTGAATTGCCGAGTGGGCTGACCATCCCCATACCCGTCACGACGACTCTACGCTTTGACATGTTTTCCTCCAGAATCACTCTTCACCGCCTATACGGTGGATGGCGCGTCAACAGACCGCCAGTACCGGGCGCAATACTATCTCAAAGCGCCACCAACATAATAATCAGGCATAAAAAAAGCCGCTCTATATGCTATAGAAACGGCTTTTTCGTGACGGCTTTCGCCGTACAGAAAACTTACTGCAGGTTTTCTTTGATGTAATCGATAGCCAGCTTCACGGTAGTGATTTTCTCGGCTTCTTCATCAGGAATCTCAGTTTCGAATTCCTCTTCGAGGGCCATTACCAGCTCAACGGTATCCAGAGAATCTGCGCCCAGATCTTCTACAAAAGAGGCAGACTCCTGAACGTCGTCTTCCTTAACACCGAGTTGCTCTGCCACAATTTTCTTGACGCGTTCTTCAATGCTACTCATGGTCGTAAATGACTCCTAATTGATTTTAAGTTTGGAGCGCCCAACTTCAACCAACGCGGTCGAAGAAGAGGTCGTTCATCGAATACGTGTTGTATACCGCTCAGCACTTGCCGCTAATTCTACCTCGACTGCCGAGCCTTGTGCATAGCAAAATCTGAAAAATTCAACATTTCCGGACAGAAAGCTCTATTTTTCAGATGTTTACGCCATATACATCCCGCCATTCACATGAATGGTTTCACCTGTAATGTAGCCACCGGCATCACCAGCGAGAAAGGCCACCACCGACGCAATCTCTTCAGGCTCACCCAGGCGCTGCAAGGGAATTTGCCCCTTAAGAGCATCGCGCTGCTCGTCAGGCAATTTTTTAGTCATATCGGTATCGATAAAGCCCGGCGCCACGCTGTTTACTGTTATGCCACGCGAACCAATTTCCCGTGCCAAAGCGCGGGTAAATCCATCCATACCGGCTTTCGCCGCAGCATAGTTGGCCTGCCCCGCGTTCCCCATAGAACCCACAACAGAGCTGATATTGATGATTCTTCCCCAGCGGGCTTTGGTCATGCCACGCAGTGATGCCTTGGCGATGCGGTAAAGAGAGTTGAGATTGGTGTCGATGACATCGAACCACTCGTCCTCTTTCATACGCATCATAATGTTGTCCTTGGTAATACCGGCGTTATTGACCAGCACGGTTACCGGACCATACTGTTCTGCAATCGCCTTCAGCACCGCGTCAACCGACTCAGAAGACGACACATCCAGCGCCATTCCTGTACCCGCCACACCATGCTCGGCAAAGCGCTCGCTAATCGCCTGCGCACCTGATTCAGACGTTGCCGTTCCCACGACGGTCATCCCCGCCTTGCCCAACTCAAGGGCGATCGCTTTACCAATTCCCCGGCTGGCACCCGTGACCAGTGCAACTTTTTCGCTCATAGCTAAATCCTTATTCCTTATTGACTGCGAACTTACTGAGAAACGGCTGCCAGCGCCGCATCGAGAGTCTCCGGACTGTCGACGTTCAGGCATGTCAGCGACTTCTGAATCCGTTTATTGAGGCCACTCAACACCTTACCCGGCCCACATTCGAGCGTGCATTCCACCCCTACTTCAGTCATCGCCTCAACGCAGCTCACCCACTTCACGGCGCTGTATATCTGCTCGGTAAGCAGGGCCTTAATTTTTGCAGGGTCGCTTTCAGTCTGTGCATGCACATTGTGGACCACGGGAATGACAGGTGGGTTAACGGTCAACTCCGCCAGCGCTTGTTCGAGCTTTTCACCTGCAGGCCGCATCAATGAGGTATGGAAAGGTGCACTGACCGGCAACAGCATGGCCCGCTTGGCACCGGCTTCCTTGAGCTTTTCAATCGTTGCCTCAACCGCTGCAGTGTGCCCCGCAATAACCACCTGACCCGGAGAGTTATAGTTTACCGCTTCAACCACGCCCTCGGCGGCTGCACAAATTTCTTCGATTTGCGCATCCTCCAACCCCAGAACTGCGGCCATCGCCCCTTCTCCCACTGGCACAGCCGTTTGCATGAACTGCCCGCGGGCCCGCACCAACTTGACCGCATCAGCAAAGTCGAGCGCACCAGCGCAAACCAGTGCGGAGAATTCACCCAAGCTGTGCCCAGCCATAATTGTCGGCTGCAAGCCGCCCTGTGCCTGCCAAAGGCGCCAAACGGCCACACTGGAAGTGAGCAGAACGGGCTGGGTAGTCTCGGTCATGTTCAGCTGAGACTGCTCGCCCTGCTGAACCAGCTCCCACATGTCATAACCCAAAGCCTCAGAGGCTTCGGCAAATGTTTGCTTCACGCTGGAATAGGCCTCTCCGAGCTCAGCCAGCATGCCCACTTTCTGTGAACCCTGACCGGGAAAAACAAACGCCAGTTTTTGTGCTTCCATCTGTCGCTAATCCTTTTATTTAATCAGTGAGTAGTAATGTCTTATGTCGGCAGGACCGGCATGTCCCGCAATTGATGGGCAATCCGCGCAGGCAATTCCTGCTTCATGGCTTTACTTGTGTGCCGGATTGCGGCCAGAAAACCCTTTGCATCGCTGCCACCATGGCTTTTCACTACCAGCCCCCGCAAGCCGAGCAACACCGCGCCGTTGTAATAACGGGGGTCATGACGGCGTTGAAAGCGGTTAATCACCGGCAATAGCAGCAGGGAAATGAGGCGGCCGCGCCAAGTACTGAGCAACTCTTCACGCAATGTGCGCCCGATATAGGATGCCGTTCCTTCGCTGACTTTCAGTGCGATATTTCCCACAAAACCATCGCAGACGACAACATCCACCCTGGCACTAAAAATATCACCACCCTCTATAAACCCAATGTAATTGAGCGCGGCATCGCCTTCCAGCATCTGCGCCGTCTCCTGCAATACCGGCGTTCCTTTGATCAGCTCTTCACCGATGTTCAGCAGGCCCAGGCGCGGCGACTCAAGGCCATCTATTGACGATGCCAGCGCACTGCCCATCACGGCAAACTGCCGAAGCTCTTCGGCTCCGCACTGTACATTGGCGCCCAAGTCAAGCATATAGGTGTGGTGATTGTCAGCGGGAATAGCAGCGCAGATTGCGGGCCGCCTCACACCTTCCAATCGCTGAACGATAATACAGCTCATTGCCACTAGCGCGCCGGTGTTGCCGGCACTCAGCACGCCTCCTACTTTGCCATCTCTCAATAATTCAAGGGCCACAGCCATTGAAGACTGAGGTCGCGAGCGCAATGCCTGAGCAGGTTTTTCATCCATCGGCACCACGTCAGGGGCGTGATGAACCGTAAGGCGCGGGGAATCAAAGCGCGCTTTCTCAAGCTGCTGCCGGATTGCAGGCTCGTCGCCAACCAGGGTGATATGAAGTTGTGAATTCTCGTTCAGCGCGAGAATAGAGGCAGGGATAGTTGAGCGGAGACCGACGTCTCCGCCCATTGCATCAACAGCGAGTCGCAGTGATGCCACGCAAAAGTCAGTCGTCTTTACCAGCGACTACTTTACGGCCACGGAAGAAACCGTCCGCAGTAACATTGTGACGCAGGTGCTTCTCTCCGCTAGTCTGATCAACAGACAGCGCTGCGCTGGACAGTGCATCGTGAGACCGACGCATACCGCGACGAGAACGGGTCTTTTTGCTTTTCTGAACAGCCATGGCTCAACAATTCCTCTTTACTTAATCTCGGGGCTTTAACGACCCCAGCACAGAAAACGGTGACTCACCCTTTTCTTCACTTCCGGCGCCTTCCGGCGCGGGGTAATCGACAGGTGCATCGGCTGCACATTCACGCTTATCATGGTAGTTGACGAACGGCGTGCTGATAATTAATTCATCCTGCAGCAGTTCATCCAGCTCAAGCAATTCTTCTCCCAGAATCACCGGATCCAGTGATTTTGGCAGCGCCTTGGCTTGCTCTTCGGTCCAGACAATCGCCAATGCAAACTCTGCAACTATCTCGACTGGCATCGGCTGAAGGCAGCGCTGACAGAACACATCAACACTTGCTACCGCTTTGCCATCGATACGGTAAAACCCCTGCTCTTCACGATACAAACGAATATCGACCGTCACTTCACCTCGATCCGAGGCTAGCCCGGCCGCAAAACGCGGCAATGTACTCACACTTGCCTGAGCACGAATATTCGCAGTGGTTGCGCATAACTTCCGCGCATCAATCTGCTTGGGCAGGGGCTGGTTTTGCATAAGCGCGCAATCATAGGGATTTGCCCCCACGATGTCAAAGCAAAAAGCTGTATTTTTAAGCGCTTAGGCCACGCATTCCGGGCATCAGGAGAATTTTGATAAAGTAGCCCAATTCACAGCAAGGAAAAACCATGACCACCCCCTTTCCCACCCTCATTCTCGCTTCTGCCTCCCCTTACAGGAAACAACTGCTGGAGCGACTGGGTTTGGACATTGAGTGTCACCCGGCCAATGTAGACGAAAGCCCTCTGCCGAATGAAACACCCCACCAGCTCGCGGGCCGCCTTGCCTCCAACAAGGCAAGAACCGTTGGCGCGCAACATGAAGAAGCGTGGATAATCGGCAGCGACCAGGTGGCAGAATTGGACGGCTGCGCACTGGGCAAACCAGGCAACGCAACAAAAGCCGCCGAGCAGCTGCGCAACTGCTCCGGCAAAACCGTTGTTTTCCATACAGGACTCAGCCTGTTTCGCCACAGCGACGCGCGGGAACACCACTGCGTAGAGCGCTATGCCGTCACCTTTCGCCCCCTGAGCGACGAACAGATAGAGCGATACGTTACCGCTGAACCGGCTTTTGACTGCGCAGGCAGTTTCAAAATGGAAGGACTCGGGATTAGCCTGTTCAGCGCATTAAGCGGCCGCGACCCCAACAACCTCATCGGCCTGCCACTCATCCGGCTTATCAACTTTCTTAATAAAGAAGGCTATACCTTACCTTGATCGCGACGCCTCAAGGTATGCCACCAGCTCAGCAAACTGATCCACCACCCGCAGAGGCGACCAGCGAAGCAAGCGCTCCGGCGCATGCGCTCCATAACTGACACCAATGGATGGCATACCAACCTTGCTGGCCATTTCCAGATCGTACTCCGTATCACCCACCATCAATGCCTCATGTGGCGACACCGAGAACTGGCCGCACAACTCCTGCAACATCAGCGGATGTGGCTTGGACGCTGTTTCATCAGCACAGCGACTGCCTGCAAACAGCGCCGCCTCTGGCAAATAGGAAAACACACGATTCAACCCCTTGCGGCTTTTCCCAGTGGCAACACAGAGTGTGTGCCCGGCCGCATGCAACCTCACCAAGCCGTCGCCAACCCCCGCAAAAAATGAGCAGGGTATCTGATCCGCCTCAACAAACTGCCGGGAATAGGCTGCTCGCATCAGCTCCACCCCTGCCAGCCCCAGCTCAGGATAAAGCTGGCCGATCGCCACGCCGAGCTCAAGCCCGATAATATTGTGGATTGCTTCCGCCTCAAGGGGCTCCAACTGCCGCTCGATAGCGGCGGCGCGCATACAGCGCACAATTTTGTCCGCTGAGTCCATCAGCGTGCCATCCCAGTCAAAAATCAGCAGCATCTGCGCCCTTCTCCTCCAAAATGGCTTGCAAATCTGCCGGAAGCGGCGCGGTCACCGAAATTTTTCGCCCACCCAACTCAAATGACAACGAGTGGGCATGCAAAAATAGGCGGCGAAGCCCCCTATCTCGAAAACGCCGGTTCAACTCGTCATCACCGTATTTCTCATCACCAAGAATCGGGTAACCCGCATACTGACAATGCACACGAATTTGATGGGTTCGCCCAGTAATCGGCTTGGCCTCTACCAGCGTCGCCCCGGGAATACGCTCAATTACACGGTACTCGGTCAACGACGGCTTACCTTCCAGACCCGCACGCACCATACGCTCACCGGATTGCAGCACATTCTTCTGCACGCGCACATTAACCTGCTGCTTACGGACTGGCCAACTTCCCGCCACCAGCGCCAGATAGCGCTTATCAACCGCATGCCTTTTCTGAAGAAGAGAATGTAACTCTTTGAGAACTGAGCGCTTCTTAGAAACCATTACACAGCCAGACGTATCTCGATCAAGGCGATGCACCAACTCCAGGTGGCGCTCTTGCGGATACAGCTGCCGCAGCGACTCTATTAGGCCCAGCGAAACACCGCTGCCACCGTGAACAGCCAAGCCAGAGGGCTTATTGATAACCATCAAGCCAGCATCTTCGTACAGCACGGCGTCGCGAATCTCTTCGCCCAAGCCCTTGGGCACCGGCGCCTCCTCACGAACCGCCAGACGCACAGGAGGAATACGCAACACATCTCCCGCAACAAGCTTGTACGCAGGCTTGGCTCGAGACTTGTTAACCCGCACCTCTCCTCGCCGCAAAATGTTATAAATCTTTGACTTAGGGACGCCTTTTAACTCCCTCATCAAGAAATTATCCAATCGCTGACCGGCGAAATCTGCACTAACGGTTACAAAGCGAACGGCGGGGTTGACCACTCCGTCTGACGTCACGTAATACCTCGGTAAATCATTGAGACAACTACTGAATCCTGTTATATTCGCCCGGTAGCGGTCGGGTCCGGTTCCCGCCACAGCAAGGGCTGTGCAGCGAGGGAAAACCGCCGACTCCTACCAGAGGCTGACACTGCCAACATTTTTGGCTTCGCCTCTCGACGTGAACAAGTAGCGTACCGGCGGCATTCTAGCGTAGTGCCGGTACATAAAACATTGTGCCGCTGAGATTTGTCGGCACCGCAGATGTGATAGAACTCTGTTAAAGCGAAAACCAACGAAGACGTTATCGATATCCGGCGCTTATACCCTGCGCCTGCCGTATTAGACGGACGAACGAATTGACCGCAGCCACTGCGCGCGGAATTGAATGCGGCGACGACATTGCCGCCTCACGATGAGAACGCTGGCCGACTCGGCCCCGGTGCCCATAAGGCCCAATCGACTCATTGAACGCTAATAGATGCTCAATCACATGAGCGGCCCGGCAAGTCCCAGCTTTTGGGATTTTCTAGCTCATGAAAAGAATGCTTATTAACGCAACTCAGCCAGAGGAGTTGCGTGTTGCCCTCGTTGACGGGCAGCGGCTGTACGATCTGGATATTGAAAACCGCACCCGTGTCCAGAAAAAGGCCAACGTCTACAAAGGGAAAATCACCCGCGTAGAACCCAGTCTGGAAGCGGCTTTTGTCGACTTCGGCGCCGAGCGCCACGGTTTCCTCCCCCTCAAAGAAATCTCCAAGGAATACTTCTACCAACACCCCTCTGATGTTTCCGGTCGCGCCAAGATCAAAGATCTGGTCAAGGAAGGCACGGAAGTCATCGTACAAGTAGAAAAAGAGGAACGCGGCAATAAAGGCGCAGCGCTGACCACGTTTATCAGCCTCGCTGGTCGCTACATGGTACTGATGCCCAACAACCCGCGTGCGGGCGGAATCTCCCGCCGCATTGAGGGTGAAGAGCGCGCCGCTCTGCGCGACGCACTGAACAGCATTAATATTCCCGAGAGCATGGGCGTCATCGTGCGCACCGCCGGCATCGGCCGCAGCTCAGAAGAACTGCAGTGGGATCTCGACTACCTCCTCCACCTCTGGTCAGCTATCCAGCAGGCTGCCGAGGAACGTAAAGCTCCAGTCCTTATCCTGCAGGAAAGCAATGTCATTATCCGCGCAATCCGAGACTACCTACGCGACGATATTGACCAAGTGTTGATTGACTCTGAGGAGTCCTACAACGAAGCCATGCACTTCGTGGAACAGGTCATGCCGCACTTTAAAAATAAAGTGCGCCTGTATCAGGACCAGGTTCCGCTGTTCAACCGCTACCAGATCGAATCGCAGATCGAATCGGCCTTCCAGCGCGAAGTTCAGCTTCCCAGCGGTGGCTCCATTGTTATCGACCCCACCGAGGCTCTAGTCTCTATCGATATCAACTCCGCCCGCGCCACTAAAGGCGGCGATATCGAAGAGACCGCCCTGCAAACCAACCTTGAAGCTGCTGACGAGATTGCTCGCCAGTTACGCTTGCGCGACATTGGCGGCCTGATCGTTGTCGACTTTATTGACATGATGGCAGCCAAAAATCAGCGCGAGGTGGAAAATCGCGTCCGTGAGGCCATGTCCAGCGATCGCGCCCGCGTGCAAACCGGTCGCATTTCCCGCTTTGGCCTGCTGGAAATGTCCCGCCAGCGACTGCGCCCTTCTCTTGGAGAAACCAGCGCCAAGGTCTGCCCCCGCTGCAGCGGGCAAGGCACTATTCGCGATACCAAGTCGCTGGCCCTGTCTATTCTTCGCCTTGTCGAGGAAGAGGCCAACAAAGAGAAAAGTGCTGAGATTCGTGCCGTAGTCCCCGTCAATGTCGGCTCCTACTTGCTTAACGAAAAACGCACCGCAATCTATGCAATTGAGCAGCGCAGCAATGTTCGCGTCGTGGTCATTCCTGCGCCACACCTCGACACGCCTCACTTCGAAGTTGTCCGTCTGCGGGAGAGCGACATCGAAGGCGATGCAGAAATCAGCTACAAAATCGCTGCTGAGGTTGAAGCGGCTGAAGAAGAGCTGAGCAAGATCGAAGACACTCCAGCAGCGGCTCCCGCGGCTGTTGTGCGCACCCTGGCGCCCAAAACGCCGGCCCCTGCTCCCACAGCGGCCAGCACTGATGCGAGCGACGACAAAAAAGCCAAGGCTGATTCCGCTAACGCGAAAGCAACGCCTGACGGTTTCTTTGCAAAACTCGCAAAAGGGATCGCCGCACTCTTTAAAACCGAAGAGCCTGAGCCGGAGCCAGAACCCGCGCCGCGTCGCAACAATAACAACCGCAACCGGAACAATAACGGCAATCGCAACAACCGTAACAACAACGGCAATCGCAATCGCAATAATCGCAACCGCAATAACCGCCCCGCTCAGAACGCTGACGGAGAGGAAAAGGCGGGCGATAAAAATGCCAATCGTGAGAAACGCAGCGACAACCGCAGTGAAAAGCCCGCCGAAAATCGCAATGGTGAGCGTCGTAATAACCGCAATAATCGCAATCGCAACAACGATCGCAATGCCGACAAGGCAAATGCGGCGAAAGAAACCGAGCGCAATGAAAGTAACAACGCTGACGACAACAGCGACAAGCGCAACAGTGACAACGCCAATCGCCCGAAGCGTCGCGGTAATCGCAAGCCCCGTGGCCCGCAGGAGCGCAAGCGCAGCACGGTTCCCAGCGAGGAGCTTTCTGACGACGCACGCAACAGCATCGTAAGCGAAGCGGGTAACGAAGAGCCCAAAGCGGAAGCAACTCAGCAACAGGCCCCGCAAACCGACGTCAGTGCCGAGAAGCGGCCTGAGACTCCGGTCGCCAACGAAACGACCACGGAAACGCCGGCTCAAGCCGACGAGGCTGCTACTACCCCGCAACAGGAAAATGTCGATACAGCAGCGACCGCCAAGGAGCCTGCGAGCGAGACAGCAGACACGGACAGCACAGAAGTCCCTGTAACTGAGCAAATCTCTACAACTGAGGCCGCTTCCGAAAAACCGCCGGCTGTCACAGAGACTACTCAGGCGGAAACGGTACAAGCCGAGCAGGAAGAAAGCGCACCAGCGGAAGCCGTACCGGACATCGATTCGACTCAAAATGCTGAGGCGAAGGCCGCAGAGCCTGCGTCCAACGCGCAAGAAACGTCAGAGCCTGCGTCCACTGAACCAGCAGCCGTCGCCGAGCCAGAAGCACCGGCCAAGAAAGCGACCACCCCGCAGCTTGAGGTGGCTAAGCCTCCCGTCAGCGTGGCCAAACCGAAGGGCCGCGCCGCCAACGACCCTCGCGTGTCGCCGAGCCCGGTAGAGGCTGTAGAAATTACCACCGGCACACCGACACCACCGGCGCTCGACCCAACACTTACCGCTCAGCCCGACCCGAATCGCCCGACGCTTCCGAGAGCGGCGAACGATCCCCGCAACAGCTGAAGCGAAACACCAACAAGCCCGGCCTAGCGCCGGGCTTTTTATTTTCAGCGCCTCTCCCCCTGCGCAAAAAATCGCCACACCGGGCTGATTTATAAGTCTTTTTTAGCAAGATGCTTGTTTCAGAAACAAACCTAGGTATAATCTCGGGCTTCTCCGGAGGGGTGGCTGAGTGGTCGAAAGCACCGGTCTTGAAAACCGGCGACGGGCGACCGTCCCAGGGTTCGAATCCCTGCCCCTCCGCCATTTAAACCCGCGTCATACGGGGCTTTCCGAGACTGGCAGTTTGGAATGGGACGATTTTGGGACCGTTCTGGGACTGACGAAGTGGGAAGGCAGGCCGAATTACCGGCCTTTCTGCTTGTGACTCCGGGGCTTTGTTATTCTTCCTGCCCAGTAAACCCCAACTTGGCGTTGGCCAGTTGCGAGAAGTTGATCGGCTGGTCTTCCTGAATGAATTTGCCGTAGTGCTTCCGGATCATGGCTTCTGACGTGTGGCCCACCTGCGCAATAATCCAGTTGATGGGCATGCCCACCGTTAGCATCTGGCTGATGAAGGTGTGGCGGCACTGGCTTGGCCCCCGGTAGCGAACCCCAGCCGCCTCCAGGTGATTGGTCCACCAATATTCCCGGTAACTCTTAATGTGGATGAACGGCTCGCCGGTACCGGTGCTTACCCATACCGGCCGGAATTTCACTTTGCGGATAGTGCGGTTATCCCGGTCGGTCATCTCAACCGTGATCGGCTCCAGGTCGCCGGTGATCGCTTTCTGTCGTCGCAACGCGTCAACAGCCGGCTTCAACAGTTCCACCGTGCGCTTTGAACGCCGCGTCTTGGTCGCCTTGTACTGCCCTTCAACCACGCCCATTTCATACCGGGCAATACCGGCGTCGAGGTCGATATAATCCCAGCTCATCGCAATCAGCTCTGCGGTGCGCGGGCCGGACCACAGCCAAAACTCCGTCATGTTGCGCTCAGATTCACGCTCAGTGGGCGTATTGAGAATCAGGTTAATTTCCCGGCGCGTGAACACATCCGGATCTTCCGAGTCAGGCAACGCCACCCGGATCGGCTTTGTGGGATTGTAGTGAACGCGGTGGCGGGTGCCGTAAAGGTCAAACACCTGAGACATTATCTGCAGAATCTCCTTGATGCTTTTGCTGGCAAGCGAGTCAAGGGACGCACTGATCCATTTCTCTATGTCGATGGTGTCGATATCCTCCACCAGCCGGTGGCCCCACTGGGGGCGAATATAGCCTCTTCCCCAGCGCTGGTAATTCTCCAGCGTCAGTGCCGCCACCTTGCGGGCTTTGATCTCATAGAAAATATCCAGGTAGTGCCCGAAAGTGTTTTGCTTCAACCGCGGCGAATTGGGAAATCGGCTGGCATAGTCAAAAATGCCCTGCCGAATCTCATGCTTAATGGTGGCCACCAGGCCCTCAGCATACGCCTTGTTTTGATCCGTGGGCGGCAGGTTCAATGGCTCCCGGCATTTATCCCCCTTGTAGTAAAAATAAACCCGCAGCATCCCACCGTGGACTTCCCAACCCTTCGCCATTACTATCGCCCTAACTGATCATTGTCAGCGGTGAAGATCATTCATCGCGTATCGATGTTCAAGAAAATGGAATCACAGTAAAAAAACAGGGAATCCAAGCATGAAAAAAACCGTAATCACCTTCCTTTCCGTTATTGTTTTCGCCTCTGGATGTGCCAAGTCTGTGCCTAAATGCAGTGACAGCAGAGTGACCGATCTGGTTGCAGAAATTGCTGATCGTGAGATGAAGAATCAGATCGGTGAAGCCGATGCCAGCGGCTTTAAATACACAGTCGGAGCGATAAGAACTACAGCTACGAATGAACAAACTGGGGCTCACGAATGCGCCGCAGAACTTGGCATTAATCATGAGCCAACCGGCGATTCTAGCGACTTGCAAATAACCTACACCGTTGAAGTGACTGATGACGGAAACGACTTTTACGTCAACGTCTTTGGTCTTTGAGTAACATGGCGGCGCCAACCTGGCCGCCGCCAACCAATCCCGCAAAATTAGCAAAGTCTTTCTCTGAAATGCGGGAGTCTGACCTTTGCCCCCTCTTGAGCGCTTAAAGCCCTCACCGCCGTTATCTGACAAACCCACTGGAAATAGCACCGTGGGCTATTACAAACCAACGACACCTCGGTATTGCAGCGCGTCTGCTTTTTAAAGCGGGTGATAACCGCCGGTGAGGTGCACTGTGGGCAAGTGAACACATCCCGATTGATGCTGATATTGGCCTTGCTCATGGCAGCACCTCCAGCACCATCTGCTGAGGTTCTTTGCCCAGCAACGGCAGCTCTGGCATTGGCCAGGCAGCCAGGCGGCAATAGTGCTGCAGGGTAATCCAGGTCTGCTTGTACACCATCGCATCCCGGCAGACAGCCAGTTTATCGGTCAGCCGCTCAATCTCCCGGATGTAGCCATTCCTCTCCTTGTCGCTGATGTTAACTGGCCCGGCGAAATGCCACACAAACTCGGCCACCGCCACCTTCATCGCCTGGGCTTTTGGCTGACCGGACTCCATCACCAACAGCAAAAACCCAATGGGGTGATACACCTTGGTGTCGTAATTTTTGCCGTCAGTTGACATCAACTTGATGTCAACTGAGTAATGATTGATGTGCAAATTTCGGTCTAAGATATTGTTGATGCACCTGCGCGGCTCGGCATATTCCAGCCACTCACCGATCGCGGTTTTGGTGGCATGAGGAATGCCATCGATAAATACGGCCTGAGTCAGTTCGATCTGGCCCCAGTGAAAGGGCATGGGGGTATGTTGAGTCATTATGCCGCCTCCCCTACTACCGCGCTTTGCTGGGTTTTGGCTTCCCAGCGCCACACATTCATTTGCACCCGGTGCAGGTTGGTGAGCATGGCCTTTTTGTCCAGCTCGCCCTCCGGCATGAGGTCGGCCTGGCGGCCCAGGCACCACAGCAGCGCTTTCAGTTGCTTGCTCAGGTAACAGTAAGGCGTCAGTTGCAGAACGGCGCGCACCTCGTCGATATGGTGGGCCATCACATTGGGAAGATCGCTGTTGTCGATCAGGCGCTCATTGACCGAGTCAATAGCGCTGTCCAGGGCTACATGCAGGTAGAGAAAAGCCGATGCCAAACAGCTTACGCTCAGGCCGGGAATGGAAAGTAAGGATGGTTCGCGCTCAGTCGATACCAAACTGGTATCAGTTGGGGTCAATTTGACCCCAACTGAATCCTCGGTGAGGTCAGTCGCAGAAGGTTCAACCGATATCAGATTGATATCGACTGAATGGTCAACCGCCGTCAAATTGACGGCAGTTGACCTCAGGCTGAGGTCAACTGAAGCGGGTTCAAGCGGAGTCAGATTGACTTCAGTTGACGTCAGATTGACGGCAACTGAGCCTTGCTCGCGGACAGTATCCAGGTGATCTGCGTTGAATCCGGACGGATTTTGGGTAGGGTTTTTCATGGCAGTAGCCTCTTGCTGAGTCAGAGAACCGCCACCATTAACGCCAATTAATAGGGTGGCGGGCGTCACAGGGTTGGCGTTACCGGGCAAGAGAACCGGCGCGACCGAAGTCGCCCCCATGACACCCGCCATAAACTGCGGGCACAAAAAAAGCGCTTCGGATGAGCGCCATTGCGCTCTTGCTCGAATCGGGACGCCAATCCCGGCTGCGGATTTTGCCGCAACGGGGATAGTGTATGGATAATTATTTAGAATTGTCAAATTGCATGCTGTTGAACCAATGTTTGACAATCGTATCCAAACGGATACACTAGCCGCATGTACACAATAAAGCGCCTGGATGAATTCGACGACTGGCTTAACGGCCTGAAAGACAGTACAACTCGACTGCGTTTGTCTCGTCGCTTGGAAAAAGCCTCTAGGGGCTTGTTGGGTGACACCAGCTCCGTGGGCGACGGCGTTTTTGAAATGCGCGAGTTCTTTGGCCCCGGTTGGCGAATGTACTTTGTAGAGCGCGGCGAAACACTGATTGTAATGCTCGGCGGTGGAGATAAATCGAGCCAACAGGCCGATATCGACGCCGCTAAAAAACTGGCTGAACAGCTGGAGGATTGAACCATGAATGACAAAATTAAAGTAAGCGACCTGGCTGAATTTGATATGGCCGAACAGCTTCGCAGCGAAGAGGATATTGCAGAATACCTTTCGATGGTTCTGGAAGACGGGGATACCAACGAGCTGATCCGAGCTGTCGGCTATGTTGCCAAAGCTCGTGGAATGACTCAGATCGCCCAGGCCAGCGGCCTCGGACGTGAAAGTTTGTATAAAGCATTGCGAGTCGGCGCTAAACCACAATTTGAAACCATCAGTAAGGTATTGGGGGCGATGGGCGTTGGCCTTAAAGTCGTTGCCACACCTATAGCAAAGCAGGACAACCACGCTGTAGCGCATTGACGCCCCCCTCCCTGCTTCGAGTGATAGTCTCACCCAAAGCAGGGACCACTGACCTTCTCGCATACGCACCAAGCACCTACTCCCCGAACCCGAGCTGGGTTACCACAGGAATATCCAGGCCATAGGCCGCGTTGGCTTTCTCAATAGCGACCTGCCTGAGCTTGGGATTTTTAATACCATCGATTTTGGCGAGCACGTTAACAATGCTGGAACCATTTCCGGCTTTTACGGCGATGCCCTGAGTTTCATAGGCATGGAGCGCGCCGTCCCATTCCTCATGTTTAGATTTAAGCCACTCTGCAGATTCCAGATTGCCCTGAGCATTGATATTTCGGGGACTTAATGTGTTCAAAAACGAAGTGACACGGTCTAATCGGATAAGATATTGCTCTCTTTCAACAGGTTTCTCGTCCATTTGGGGGTACCGGGGTACCCCCAAAGTCATCCCAAACCGCTCGGTCAGATATGAGTCGTTAAGCAATTTTGTCTTTTGCCTTTTCCACTGGATACCGATCTGATCGCATATCGGTTTAAGGGGCACTCGGTCATGCCCATCTTCGCATTTCACCACCGGCAATATTGCATCGCCGAAGCCGATTGAAATATGGATACGTTCGTTTTTCATGGTTCACCTCGCTTGATAACGGGAATAGCTTTTACAAATCTTCTGAAACATCGCCGCCGCCTCGGGTTTGTGGTCCAGTTCGGCGCGGCTTTCTATGCCGCAGGCATCCAGAAAGAAGTCGCGGGCGTCTTCTTCGGTGTGGGTGCCGTCAGCAATATAGATTGGGTATTTCGCATTGCGCTTGCGGTCGAGCCACAGCCGGAACTCGGCGGACTGGCATAGCATTGCAGCACGTCGTGAAAGTGCCCCGCCCTTCTTGCCCCCGCAAGCTCCCTCTGTTTGCATGGTCATGCCCCTGTTGTGGTCAGTGGGCACCGGGGAGTTGCCGCTCTCCGGTGCCACCTTCGTTAAATGGCGGAGAGGTGCTTGCGCCGGTCAGTCATGGTGTCAGGTGCTTGTTTCTGGGCCTGTTTGCGCTGGTAAATCTCCTCACGGTCCACGCCCACATCCTTTTCAGCAACAATGCCAAGCCGCACCTGGTTGCCCTTCACGCCCAGCACAGTCACTTCGACCAGCTTGCCGTTGTCGTCGCAGATCAGGGTCTCGCCTATCCGTCGGGTTAAGATCAACATGGTGGTTCTCCTTCCTTAGTTTTGGGCCACTAAAACGTGACCACGTAGGTGAGCCCTGCGGCAAACAGCCAATAGAGCCCTTTTCTCCAGTCGCCACCCATCAGGTAGGGCGCGGCAGCGCCCAGTTGCAACACCATCATGGCGGCGGGTAACAGTTTCTCAGCGGTCATGGGTGGCACCTGCCGGCAGGTGCGGACGTTTGGCAAAGCCGGTGCGGTCATAGATAGCTTTCCATTCGCTGAGCGGCTTGGCAGCGCGCACAATCAGCTTGTTAGACTCATCTTCACGGTGCACTTGCAGCAACACATCCAATAGCGCTATGGCCAGTGCATTGCCACCGGCTACCAGCTCCTCATAGCTGGCCATGCCGGGGTCTTCGGTAAATTCGCTCACGCGGGTCTCTCCTTGTTTTCAAATATCCAGCAGCGCACCGACTTCCCCTCGGTGCCGTTCAGGTGAATGGCAGAATTAACCACCTTGGTATCGAGGTATTTGTGACGGCGGCTGCCTTTAAGCAGGCGCTTCAGATCGGTCATGGGCGGCACCTGCTGGCGGTGCTCCACGGCGCGCTCCACAAAGTGGTTCAGGTTGATGGCGATTCGATCTTTATTTTTGCTGTGGTTGAGCTTGGGATCGTTGTCGCCACCATTCAAAAATTCGTATTGCTCCCAAAATTCCTGCACTACCGGATGATCAGCACTAATCGCCTTCTGGCGCTCCACGGCCATATTCAGCAGCTCCCGCTGGGTCGCCTTCACCTGCTCTTTGCTGAGGGGCAACACCAGCGCCAAGGCACTTACCAGGGCACACAGTTGCCCGTGGTTCTTCGCAATCCGCACGTTCTTAATGCCGGGCTGGGCCATCAGGCGCTGCTCAAATTCGGGGGTTTTTTCGGAAATCAGAGCCATAATCTCGGCCTCTTTTTTTACCGACTCGAGCACAAAGCTGCTCACATGCTCCAAGGGCATGTGCTCCAGCTCATGGGCCATCCGCTTGCTGTCGTCGTTGTGCGCAGCGCGGGTAAAGCGCAGGTGCACAATCCGCTGCAGCACCGCCTCACTGGCCTGTACAGCAGCGTTCTGGCTGATGGCAACCGCGCCACGAAACGGCGGCTCATAGGTCTCGTTGCCACTGTTCTTCATGCCTCGGCTGCGCACCGACCGCCCGTTGTAAGCCGTTTTCAGCTCGTCCCAGTCAAACTTTTTGCCGTGGGCGGTATCTTCGTCGCGGTCGCCCTCAATCAGCACCACCGGCATATTGGACACCTGCCCCATATTCCGCGCACGGGCGGCTGCCGTAGACTTGCTGGGGTCAAAACCTTCGTAATCGCGCCGACCAAAGGTCTTCCACAAAAACTCAATGAGGGTGGTTTTACCCGCGCCGGGCTCGCCGATGATTTCGCAAAAGGGATAGCTTTTTTGGGTATCGCGGATCTGCTCGGCAAATAAAGCACCAAACCAGAAGGCCAGCGCCACCAGGCCCTTTTCGCCAAAACACACATGAATGTGGTGCACCCAGTCGGTGCGGTAGTTGTCGGCGTTTTTCGCAATCGCCAGGTGCACGGATTGGTTCAGGCTCTTGATCGCCAGTTTGCCCGCGTCGAAATAGTCCTCATCGTTGATGCCGATCAGGCGACCATCTTTGACCGCCACATCGTTGTAAACGTAAATGCCAAACTCTTTGCTGTAGCCCAAAAAGTCGATGGTATTGACGGTCTTAATATTGAAAAGCTGGTCCTTGGCAATCGTGTCCAGCTGCTGACTGGTGCCGGTAAACACACTGCCCGCCGCGACCGATAGCAGGCGCTTTTTAAACTCACTGGCACTGGAAAGCTGCCCCCCGGTAAAGGTGTTTTTAACGGCTGGCCCACCGTGGGGAAAGGTAATACGGGCGTAATACCAGCTCTCATCGGTGATGGTATTGGCCTGAAAATACAAAAACTGGAAATGGCAATTGGCGATCTCGCAAATCGTGTTGCTCAGCTCCAGCGCCTTGTCGCGCATTTCCCGCTCAGTCATCCCTTCGTCGGCATCGCTCAGGCTGTTATAGGCCTTGTTGAACTTGTCCAGGTTGAGCGCAAACCAGTACACCCGGCTGCGAAACTCAAAATTGAACTCCTGCCGCTGGTGGTGGTTGTACATCAGCAGGGCTTTTTCGCTGGCACTGGCGGCAATCAGTAGGCTGCCGTGGTAGCGATACCGCGCCATATCCTTCTCGGTAAGGCGGGCCTGCATGTGCAGGTCGTTCCAGTCGTCTTTGCCCTTGCTGTTTTGGGGAATGGTCACGGCGGTAGACCGCTCGTTGGTTTCAGCCAGGCGAGTATGGTGGCGCAGGGTCCACTTACGCCCTGCCGCGTCGCCATCCAGCGCCCACACCCAGCGCACGTCTTTATGCTTGTGCTCGTCAAAAAACGCCGAGGGGAAATTGGTGCAACCTAATATGGCGCAGGCTTTGTAACCGTTCAGGTAAAGGGCGATCGCATCCAGAATACCCTCAACAATAAACACCTCGTTGCCGTGGGCGATTTCCTGCCCCGGGGGGAACCAGGCCAAGCCCTTATAATCGCCCTTGAATGAGGCCTTGCGCTTCTTCTTCTCGCCGTTGTCGTTAACCCACAGCTCTTCAACGAAGCGGTCAAAGTAGATGCCATCGGCAATCATAAAGCGCACCGTGGCCGTGCCCGACTGCTTGCCGATCACGTTGGGGCTCCACCATCGGTCCTGCTCATACCAGCCCGCAATGCGGGTAATATCAAATCCCCTCGCCTGCATTAAGTACGCGTCGGCGGTGGCTCGGGGGTTATCGTCCGTGGGCTGGTAGCGCTCGTTGAATTTCTCAAACGCATCGGGGTACAGCTCTTTAATGTGCCCTGACCAGGCGCAGTTATTTTCCCGGCCGCAGCGAATCACCCAAGGGCTTTCCGCTTTGGTGTACAGCTCCTTCTTGCCGCAGCTGGGGCAAACACCGGAGCGCAGCCAGCCGCTGCGCTCCTTGAACTGATAATCCCGCAGCAGGCGCTGGGTGATATCGTTATGTACCGCTGGGATCATGGTTGCCCCTTAGTACAGTTCGATTTGTTCGGAGATAAGGTCTTTGTTGGTCACCACTTCCTCACTGTGGCTTATGGATCTATGGATTTTCTCCAGAGACACCCGCTCGAAATACGGTTCAAGATCTGAATCCGCAAAAATCTCCACCAATTCCTCCATAGCGCCGCAGCTCACATTGGCGTGGCGTTCAATGGTTTCAAGTCGATCACGGATCAGGTTGTAGTCAGGGTGGCTGTCATCCAACTCATCGCGTTCGTCAAGCACTTTCAGAACAGCGTTGTGGGCGGAGCTATAGGGCTCGGTGAGCCACAAATGGGTTTCCAGTTCGTCAATGGTGATGTTGTTCAACATCGCGTCATTCATGATGCTTTCTCCGTTTTGGTCACTGCTTCCCACGCCGTAGCGCCGTTGTAGTCATCGCCGCCGGTGGCGACCCATTCATTGCCCTGTTCATCAACGAGAATTGAACCGGGCATGGCGGTGTGCGGGTCGCGCACCTTATCCATCCAGCCGCAGGCCTCGCCGTTGAAAATGTGGATAACGCCGCCCGTCAGGCTCAGGTCTCGGCAGCGCTCTTTCCGGTAACGGTCAGCAATTTGCTTATTGGTTTTCATGGCGCCCCCTACATGCGAATCGGCATGAGCACATGCACGACCTCCTGATTGCCGGTCCACAAAAACTGGGGATTTTGGGTACCGGTATTGAGCCAGGTGAATTCGCCCTTAACGGCATTCATGGCATCGTTCAGGTAACTCAGATTCAGGTGCACCTTCGGCCAGCTTCCGCTGCATTGCGCCTCAGCTTCGTCCTTGGTGTCGCTCTCTGTGCCCGCCGTCAGCGACAGCAGATTTTCATTGATTTCGCAGCCAAGCATCTGGGTGCCTACCGGTACAAAACTGCGCAGACGACTCAACGCAGGTGCGATATGCGCCGCGTCCAGGGTCGCGGTCACGCCGCTTACAGGAATGCGCATCACTCGTTTGTAATCCACGTATTTCACATCAAGCAGCTGCGACCGGTAGCGGCCGCAGGCGTGGACTACTTCAATGGCACTATCGCTATAGCGGAGCTCTGCGCCCTCTTCCATCAGCGCCGCAATCAGGTTTTTGAGGCTATCGCGGGGAATCGTAATAGGCCGAAAATCGGCATCGATCAGCGCGCAGGCGGCCCGGTGACCATCCGTTGCAACCACGTCATGCTCATTCAGGTGAACCCCCAGCAGCGCGGGGCGCGCGTCATGAACTGCCACCGCGTACTGCACCGTCGCAATGGCTTTGGCTAATTCCTCGGGGTCTAACACAGGCGATTTCGCCTGGCCCATCTCCTGCCCTTTGGGGAAAATATCTGCCGGCATCGACAAAATCTGAAAGCGCCGACGGCCTTGCTGCAACACGGTTTTAAACTGTTCGCTGTCGGGGCTGCCCGTGGTGCTCAAGGTGGCAGGCCCAGCCAGTCCCGTGACAGCCGCCTGCAACTTCTCGGCATGACAGGTAACACTCCCCGCCTGCTCAACACGCTCAGCGGCAATCACCACCTCGATCTCTTGAGAGAAATCCCGGCTGATCACCCGCAGCTCAGCGGGCGATTCCGTAGCGATCAACAGCACATGCTCAAGGATGTTCAAGGTGCTTCGCTTTTGCGCCAGATTGTTTTTCAGGGCGGCAGCCAGTCCCTGTGCATTCACAGTCACATTCACATTCATGTGGGGCCTCGTTATTGGAGAGAAAAGAAGTCGGTAATCGCGTGCAGAATCTGGTCTGCACTCACAATAATCTGGCGGCCATCCTTGGTGCGCAGCGTGGTGTAAAACGCACAGGTGGCGTCCACATCAATCCACACCTCACCACTGTGGCTGGCCTCTGCCAGCGCCAGCGCCGCTTCTTTGGTGGCGCGATCGGCGGTGATATCAAACGTCATCATCAGGTGCGCCTGGCAGCGCGACAGCAGCGCCTCGTTGCCTTGGCGACTGGCCAGATGCTGGCTGCGGTGTTTCAACATGTAGCTCAGGGCAGCGTTGCTGATGGTGTTATCAGGGTTAAACGGCAATACATTGCTCATGGTCGCACCTGCGTTAGTTTTTGGAGAAAAGGCCCTTGGTCACCGGGAGGTGAATGGAGGGGTCTGGCGTGGCCGACTCAGACAGCGTCCGGGTGGCCGTTAAATGGGCCACCCAAGTGTGGCCGCAAACCGGGTTCTTACAGATCAGCGTCAGCTCTCGGGTGAGCCGGGTCATTTGCTCGCTGTCACGAATGTAAGAGTCAGAAAGGCAATGGGGGCATGGCACCAGGCGGCTCATTCGGCACCCCCTGCGCGCAGCGCTTTAACGTAGTTGATGGCGCTAACGGTGGCCGACAGGGCTTCGTGCAGCTCTTTATCTGCTTTATCCAACTCGCCGGGGTCGACGCCATCCATAAGGGACACCAGTGAGCAGGCAGCATCCGCCTGCTCTTTAATCAAGTGATCCAGCGTCAATGCAGCTGCATTACTCTCGAATTGGTGAGAAACGGAAATACCAGAGGCCGCGTACACATGCCGCAAGTACTGAAGACGAAGATCCTGCGGCATTGCTGCCACAATGGCCTGCTCTAAATACCAAAGCTTATCCGGGGCGGGCTTGGCCTCCTCATAGGCTCCCAGCCAGCGCCACAGCTTTTGGGCGTGAGCGCGCATATCCCCAACCGCATCATCGCCGTGCGAAAACTCCACACCAGTGCCCGCCAGTTGCTCTTTCAAGCCAAGCTGGTCGAACTTCTCCACCACGATCTCTGCCACTAACTGGCGGTTATGGCGTGGGCTTGAAGCCCACCTATCCAGATAACGACGAATCAGTGCGAGGCGATTTTGCGTGTGATTAATTTCCATGCTTACTTCCTTCCGTGTTGATGTTTGCAACACCAACGTCTCATAGGTTTCAGAACCAGCAACTCGGAGTGCATGCGGGGTGCTTTCTTATTCATATCAAGCACTGGGAATGGCTCAGCTATTGGAAAAGTGGCATGTCGTCATCGACGGCCGCGCCCATTTCATTGAGATGTTCATGAATCAGCTTGGAGATGGATTTCTTCTCCGCTGGGTCAGTGGTGGCCTTGCGGGAACGAATCAGCTTGTCGAGCTGGGTAACGGCTTCGCCTTTGCCGCGTTTATGTGCGACACCATAGGTTTCATAGTTGTGGATGGCTTCTGCCCATTCCTCTTGGAGATTAAGAAGCTTTTGCGCCGCCTCTTCTTTACCCCGAGCCTTGATCCGATTCGTTTGGATTCGAGCCAAAAACATTCGAGATCGGCTCAATTGGAGATAAATGCTTTCTTTGGGGGGGGTAATAGATCCCCCCTCAGCCGATAAAACGGGGTCTACAAGTCGCTTAGTGCCATAAAGAATGGCGTTATCAGGCTCAAATACAGTGCGTTTTGCACCTCGCCAGTCAATTTCCGCAAGGTCTACTAGCGGCTTGAAGGGGATGTATTGCACCCCTTCGTGCTCCACTACGATCATGGTGACCCCGTGGAAGTTGATCAGACTTACTACTTTGGTTGCGTTACTCATGGTTTTCGCCTCGCTGGGTGGGTTGGTTTTCTTTTCGGACCTCAGCCAAGTGAGCGGCGATGGACTCAAGAAGTGCGAGGTCGACTGGGCTAAGAAGGCCGCTGTCATTCATTTGGAAAATGTTGAACAGTGAAGTTGGAGCTATTGAAGAGGCGCATAGCGCCGATTCGAGTTTCAGCCAAGATGGAGGTGGAACGTCGAACGCACGGCAGATATCCATAATTCTCTCAGCGCTGATCGCACCAGTTCTCTTGAACTTCGATACTGCCGACTCCGTGCAACCTAGCGCCCCGGATAAGCGCTTTTGAGTTATGCGCCTTTCTGCCAAAAGCGAGTTAATCCAACGCTTGTTGGAATCCGTCACCTCGTCGCTTCTATACTTAATGCCCGCCATTTTTCCTTCTCCTGTGATCACGTATTCAAGACAGAGCAGTCGTACTGCCTATAAGGTCGAATCAACTTGGAGTTGGGCCGAAGATGTCTGGACGAAGTTGGTGCGCGGCAACCTTCCCTGCAGTGAGGTTTTCAATTGCCTTGCATCTCGCAGCCGGAACGCTTCCACGCTTTTTCCAGCCTGATATCGCTGCTGTATCAATAGCGAGTTTCTCGGCGAGCCGGGCTTGTCCACCTACGACTTCAATTGCCTTTTCTAGCGCTTCCATTAATCCCGTCTCAATTGCTAATCTGAGATTAACACTAATATGAAGTTAAGGTAGATGTCAAGGTGAAATTAGCAAATAATCGCCGCATGCGAGATTCAAAAAACAAATACGAAGTTGAAAACCGACTGTGGCTGATTGAGGTCTTTTCGAAGGCTGCAATTAGCCAGGCTGAAGTTGCTCGCAGGATGAAACTGACCACAGCTGCGGTCTCCCGCTGGAAGAAAACCGGCCAGATCTCTGGGGAGAACATCATGATGCTGTGCAGCATCCTTGATTGTTCCCCGCCAGCCTGGTTTCAAAAGGAGAAGCTGGAAGAAGGCGCGCCAAGGTATGTGAATGCGGTCATTCAGCGCATACAAGAGCTATACGAAGCAGGTGGCCTTACTGTAGACGACCTCCTCCACCTCGAACGTATGGCCCTACACATCGCAGGCTTGCGCCAGGCGCTAGAAAAAAAAGGGTAAGAAACCGAGCATGCACGGACCGCATTTGAGTTATGTTAAATAGACTGCTTTTAGTTTCTCTCCTGATTTTTGCACCCAGCGCCTTTCCCCACGGCGGCGGACTCGACAGCAACGGCGGTCACACCAATCGCCAGACCGGCGAATACCACTGCCACCGCGCTCCCTGCACATCCGCGAAGACACAAGTTGAAAAGGCACAAACAGAGGCCGTCAGCGAAGGCCGCGAATTTTCTACTCTCTACAACCGGAAAGATTGGCCCCACTGGATCGATGCAGATAATGACTGCCAAGACACCCGTGCTGAGGTGCTGATTCGTGATAGCCAGGTGCCGGTCAAGTTCAAACGCAACAAAGGCTGCTCAGTTAGCCACGGATCGTGGCTAGACCCCTACACCGGCCAGCGTTTTGATAAAGCCTCTGATCTGGATATTGATCACATCGTGCCGCTGGCCTGGGCGCATGGTCATGGAGCCAGCGGCTGGACAAGGGCGAAGAAGCGCGCCTTTGCCAATGACATGGATAATTTGCTGGCTGTGGATGCTGGAGCCAACCGAGAGAAAGGCGCTAAGGGGCCTGATGATTGGATGCCGCCCGCGGCGGGATTTCGGTGTGAATACACGAGACGCTTTAAATCATTGGCGATCAACTATGGACTCAGAATTTATCCTACTGAAGCAAAAGCTATCAGCAAAATAATGGCTCTCTGCTACAAAAAATAGAAAGAGCTATACTCCGATCTATGTTGATCTAGCATCTTGGTCAGCACGTATCGACAACGGGGTCTAGCTCACGCTTAAAAACATGTAGTAAAATTTCACCTTTTGCCAGCAAAGGACTGACAAGGGTATGAACGCAATAGATCAACACGCTAATAAAATAAGTGAGCTGGCCGACGAGTTATGGGAAAAAACTGTTCTTTTTTGTAACAAAGTCCTTCATCACTCCCGAACGTATGGATTTACCCTGATGGACATACCGGACCCGGATGTTCATAAAATATGTGACTCATTGGAAACTGTTGTGCTTCCTGTGCTGTCAAAAATAGTAGATAGGCCTGAGCTAGCTGATGAAGACCACATTAAGATAGCGAACGTGAGGCAGTACATTTTACACATTCAAAATATAGTGCAGGCGATCCACCAAGATGATGAAGCCGCATTTATAGATGCCGTAAACGCTCTAGAAAATGAGTCATTTTTACACGTTGCGAAAAATTGAAATTTAAGCAGAAATAGTGCAAGATAGTCCTTACTAAAAAGTTATGCACAGTTTATCCACAAGCATGTGGTTGACAGGAAGCATAACACTGTCGTCAACTGGGAAATGCCAAGGAGGCAAAATATGGGTAACTATGCTGAAACCATAGAGCTTCTTAACCAAGCCATTAAGGCTATTGAAGAGCTAGACAACATGTGGAACGAGGCTGTTTCCACTGTCGCCGCCGAAGAAGAGTTACTTGCGGCATAAAAGGCTCTCAAAGAAATAGAATATTCACGAAAGCTCCCAACATAGGGGGCTTTTTTTTTGGTCAAGATCCTGACAAAAACTACCTCTTCGTGACCAACTCCACCGCCGTGACCAACCCACTGTCGCTGACGGTGTGGTTTAAGTCCTCGATCACCCAATTGTGGGCGTCGATACCCCCCTTCCACCCGCTCAGCGCCACTGGTTGGCCGTTTACCAGCTCGGGGCGGCCTGGTTCCACGGTAATGCTCATGGTGGCGTCGCCGCGCTGAATACGCGCCCACTCGGCTTTTGCCGCCTCACCCGCTTGCTGCTCATCTGGCAATGGGTCGCGAATTTGTTTGGTGTAGCCCGCCTCACCCACGGTCACGGTCTCGGTCTGGGCGGTGTCGTTGTTGTACCAGCGAGCGGTCACGCCGGTGAAGCGGCTGTTGCGGTCGGCGGTTTTGTAGCGATGGTCGGTGGTCTGGTTTTTGGTAATGGTGGCCATTGGCAAGGCCGCGCCGCTGGCAGTGGCGCCCTGCCCCTTGGGGAAAAACAACAGGTAGCCATTTTTGCTGGTGGCTACGGCGTCAAACTGTTTGCCAATGCGGTTGAGAAAGGCGCTGTCTGATTCGGCGGTTTGGTTGAGTTGCGCCAGCGCGACATCGGCCAGATCGGGGGCCACTTTCGGCGCCAGGTTGTAACGCTCAGCAATGGTCGCCACCAGCGCACCCAGGGTAGTGCCGGGCTCCCAATGGGTAGAGCGCAGGGACTTGAACTCTTCGCGGAAGTTCGCGCTGCGGGCGGTAATAATCAGCTTGTCTGGCGGCCCCGCGTGCTCCACATCGTCAACGGTAAATGTGCCCTTGTTGTGCAGGGCCTTGTCCCGGAAACCCAACTGCAGGCTGAGTACCGCGCCCTTTGGGGGAATGTTCAGGGTACCGTCACTGTCGTCCAGCTCCAGCACCAACTGGTCAGCGGTGGTGCCGCTGGCGTCGTGGAAACTCACGCTGATAATGCGCTTTTGCACCTCGGTGGCCAGGGCAAGGCCGTTGGCGGTAATAGCGGCGATGGGTGTCATGCTGTACGGGCCGTTTCAGGGTTGCCGGTGCCATTCATGGCCAGGGTGCCGATAGTGTCGGTTTCGCCGTCGTTGTTGCGATTGAGCACCACGGTAAATTCAATTTTGCGCGGGGTGCCGTCGGGGAAAAAATAGCTGGCGTTTTCCTCCACCGAGTCGATAAACCAGAAGCCCTTGTGCTCACCGTCGCCCTGCATCAGCACCCAGGCTTTACCGCTGTCGCCAAGATCGCGCAGATCCTGCAGGCGCTGGCCGTCGCCGGTAATGTCGTGGGCCAGCGTGCCACTAAGCGTAATGCGGTCTTCACCGGGGCCGGTAAATTGGTGGGCCGGACGCTCACCCAGCCGGTTATTGGCCGCCCAGCGCCATTGGGTGCTGCGTTGCAGCCGGTCATAGGCCAGCGAGTCTATGGAGAATACAAACAAGCCCAGCGACATCAGCATGGCTTAGCCCTCACGAGTGGTCCGCGTATGCCCCGCCCCGGCGGCGGGCTTTGCGGCGGTCAATTTCATCAATGGTCTTTTTCACCAGGGCATCGGCGTTTTCGCCCGGTTGCTGGTGCACGTTGATGGTGTATTGGCTGGCGTCGGTGTAGTTCTGGCCACCAGCGGCGCCAGCGGCCACCACCGGGGCTCCGCTGCTGACCGGCACGCTGGCCTTGGCTACATCGGCGCCCTTGTTACCAAACACCCAGTCGCCCACCTTGTTGCCAAACCACTCGCCACCCATGCCACCAGCAATGGCGCCTACCAGGCCGCCAATGGCGGTGCCGACAATCGGCACCACTGAGCCCAGTGCCGCACCGGCCGCACCGCCTGCCAGCGCTCCGCCCATGCCGCCAAGGTCTTTGGAAACCTCCAGCCCTTTGTTGATATTGGGGTTGTCACTCATTAGCGTGCTGCCGATCGACAGTGCACTGATACCGGCACCGATTAATCCCGCCTTAGACCCCAATCCACGGGCCAGCCCCTTCAGAGCGCCACCCTTACCGCCGCTGGCCACGACGCCCCCTAAGCCACCGGCCGCATTTTGCAAAGCGGCCCGTTTAGCGCTGACGCCCAAGCCGGAAATGGCAACACGCAGGGCCGCGATAGACACCAGTACCGGGGCAACAGCGACAGCCAATGCACCAAGCCCGCCCACCAGAATCATTGCGACTTTACCTGCTACCGGGAATCGCTCATTCAGCCAATTAACTGCGTCGAGAAGCCTGCCTGCAGCAGATGCAAGGGTATTGATGGTTGGAAGAAGTTTGTCACCAAGGTTTGCCAGCGTGTCCTGGTAATTGGATTGCAGCCGCTGAAGCCGCATTTCCGAGGTCTCCATCTGCTTGGCACGCTCTCTCTCTGCGCTGCCCAAATATTTGCTGGTATCTGCCACTTCAATCATCGCAGCGTCGTAGGCTTTCAAATTGCCCACCAACGAGTTAACTGCAGTGATAGATTCTCTACCAAACAGCATTTCGGCAATGCCGCTTCGCTCTTCTGCATCACGATCAGCTATTGCCGCCAAGACCTCACGAATAGTCCCTACAGCGTTTTCCTGCATCCGCCGTGCAATGTCGGCGGAATCAAAGCCAAGGTCTTCAAGAATAGATTGCTTCCCAGCCGCCATCTGTTCGCCGCTGCTCAACGAAAGCAGCAGGTTTTTCATGCTGGTAGCCGCGATCTCCGCGCTGGGCGCAGCTCCATCTATCACTGCAGCAAGTGCGGCAATTTGCGGTGCAGCCAAGCCAGCAGCTTTTGCTGTAGAGCCAACTCGGGTAACGATTTCCAGAATGTTCGGCGCGTTGGACGCGGAGTTGTCACCCAAGTGGTTTATGGCATCCCCCAAGACTCCAACTTGCTCCATTGTTAGATTCATGCTCGTTAGAAGCGTTGGGATTGACTCCGAAGCCTTGTCAACACTTATTCCGTAGGCAACCGAAAGTGCTTCGCTTCTCTGTGCGAACTTCAAGGCTTCTTCTGAAGAGAGGTTTATTCTCCCGCCGGCAGCGACCAACTGTGCGACAGCAGCAGCGCCCATTGGAGACTGCTTCGCCAGCTCTTTAATTTGCGAGATCAACACCGGCATATCGGCGTCTTTTACAAATTTTTCAACTTCGGTAAAGGCTGACTGACGGGATATTGCCTGTCCAGCAGGTTTCGATAGAACGCTGAGCGCGCCCCGGCCAACACGGTCCATCCCTGCCGCGACAATGGTAGTGTTAGCGGCTTTCTGCAGGGTTTCGTTGTGCTTTGATTCGGCGGCTTCCAGCTGGCCATGAGCCCTGGCCACCGCCTTTATTCTGTCTTGAGTCTGAGCGTAGGCGGCGCCCAGGCGCTTTTGTTCGGCAGCCAGCTCCCTTGTTTCGATGCCCTCTGCTTTTAGCTTCTTCCGCAGCGCCACCGACCGCTCCGCCGCAAGACGCCGCTGCTTGGTGGCTTGTTCCAAGGCCTTTTCTGCGCGCTCATGCTCACGGATCAGGGTTTTATTTTCTTTGGCCTGGCGCTTTAAATTGGCGATCTCTTTCGCATCGACTTTTACGCCACTGGCTTTCAGCTCCTGCAATTTTCGCAGATTGGCCTGGGTGATGTTCAGCTGATCGGCTTCTTTCTCCCGCGCCAGCCGCAACTGCTTGACCTTCTCCGCCGCCTGGGCAGAGGCCTCTTTGGCCTTGCTGGATGCCAGCTCATATTCTTTGAGACGGGCCACCGCTTTGCGCTGGTTGCCGATATTCTTGAGTTCGTTACCGGTGGCAGAGAGCTTTTGTGCAAGCTCGCTGTTGATGCCAGCCAGCTTTTTTGCGGGTCCACTCCACTGATCAACGATGCGAAGCGTTAGCGTGCTGTTGAGGTTATTACTCATGTGCGTTACCGGGTTCAGTTGGGGTTAGTGTTGCCGGATCGGTCCCGCGCTTTTTGCTCCCACATGACCAGATCGGCCAGGGGCATTGCCGCCATTTCTGAGGGCGGCCAGTGGAAGACGGTAGCGATATTTGCCATTGGGTCTTCCACCTGGTCGGGCAGTGGCATTCCTGCCGACCGCCCAATCAGTTCAAAAAACCAATCACCTCTTCTGCGCAGCTCACCAGGTCTTTTACATCCATGTCGGCAATTTCCATTTCTGTCAGTGCGGGATCAGTAATGCGCGGTAACACCGTGATCAGGCTGTCGACGTCGGCGTTCAGCAGCAGTGAAAGACGGCAGCCACGCAGTGCGCCGGTATTGGGCTTGCGCAGAGTGAGTTTGGTAATTTCCTGATCGCCTCGTTTTATCGGCTTTTTGAGCTGGATCTCGCCGGGATTAAGCGTCTGCTTTTGCTCTGCTTCAGGCGCTTGCTCTACGCCTGCCGGTACTACTTCTTGCGTTTTCATAAGTCGCCCCTTGTTACGCGTTTATAGACCCAGCGCATTGCGCTGGCTTGCCAGGCGGTCGGTGCCGCCCACGTTTTCGATCATGTTGATCACGTCGATTTCGATCAGCGTTTCGCCGTTCACCACATATTTGAAATAGCTGAGAGAGGCCGTGCAATTGAGCATGCCCGACTCCCCGGCTTTGTAGCCGCTGGGCAGCTCCAGGCCGCTGTAGCGCCCGCGCATAACCACTTCGATGGCATCGGTGCGGCTGGCGTCGCCGTCGCTCACAGCCGCGCCCAGAAAGCGCAGGGCCACGCCGTCTACGGTGGTTACACCGAACTGGCGAAGCACACTGGCGGCCATTTCGTGCAGGCGGAAAGACGAGGTGAGTTTGTTCATGCCCATGTCGCTATCGACCGGCGCGTTAAACCCGCCGGGGCGCATTTCTTCCATCTTGCGCTCAAGGTTGGGCAGCGTGATTTCGTCTACCCGGCCAACAAAGTTTTCACCGTCGGCAAACAGGTTAAAGTTCTTGAGTTTCTTGGGCAGCATGGTTGCTCTCCGGTGATTGAGTGGATGGCGTCAGGCGCGTTTAGGCGACCAGTTGCACCAGGTAACGGTCGGTAATGGTCTGGATGAAGGTGAGGTCTTCCAGCGGCGGCACGGGGGTGTAGTCGTAGCTGATGGTGAGCTTGCCCGCTGCCAAGGTCTCGGTGGTGTTGAGGTCGGTGTCGACGTAGGCATAGGCATCCACGATGTAGCCGCTGGCCTTGAGGCTGCGGAATTTGGCGTTGATGCCCTCCACAATCTCTTTGATCAGCACCTTGCTCATGGGCTTATCCATTGCCCACATGTGCGCCTCGGCAATGGTGTCGGCCAGAATGTCGCCAGTGCGGGCGGCAGACTCAAAGGCAAACACCGGGTCATTCGAGCAGGTGCGCGAACCCCAGAAGCGGAAGCCGCTGCTGCGGATCAGCGTGGTGATTTCGTTGCCGTTGAGGTAGTTGGCGTCGGTATTGACGTTGGTGAGGTCGAAATGCACCGACTTGGAAATGCCGGTGACGCCGTTCACCTCGATGTTGGACAGGGTTTTGTGCCAGCCCACCTCGTTGTCGGCGCGGGCGCGCACACCCAGTGCGCGGGCGGTTGAGGTGAGTGCGACCTCAGCATTCAGCGCGGTATTCCAGCCGGTGAACTCGGGCCACAGCAGCATAAGGCGCTTGGAGCCGTAGCTATCGCGGGAAGTAACAGCGGCCTCCATGGTGTCGGCGCTAATGTAGGCATAGGCAAAGGCGCGCAGGTCGTCGGCCACGCTCACCATGGCCGCAATCACGCCGGTGAGGTGATCCAGCCCCGGCACACCCAGAATGCGGGGTTTAACGCCCAGTTGGGCTTGGGCATCTTTCAGGGCCAGCAGGCCGGTGGCTTTGCCGTCTACCACCGAGCCGATCACGTTGGTGGTGGTGGCGGCATCATCAATGCCCTCTGCCACCCGCACCACTACGACCATGGCGCCAATCTGGTCAAAGATGGCGGTCATGGCGGCAGGCAAGGTGCCACGACCTTTACCGGTGCTATCCAGCAAGGCGGATTTGGCCCGGTTGCCCAGTACCAGAACGGGGGTATTCAGCGGGAAGGGTTCGTTGACGCCGCCAGACAGGGTGACTTTCGCCTCGGCAATCATTACGCCAGTGCCGTCTGAGCCGGTGGCATTGGCGGCAGTGACGAGGGCGGACGCCTCGCTGGTGATCTCGTTAATCACATCGGCGGCGGTGCTGGTCACGTCGCCCGTGCCGTCGGTGGCCAAGGTGACAGTAATGTCGTTGCCGTCTACCGCTACCGCCAGCGCTTCGTCCACTTCGCCGGTATCAATCACGGTAATGGTGACGCTGTTGCCAGCCTGACCGATCAGCGTTGATGTGAGTGCGATGGCGGTGTCTGACGCGACAACCCCAATTTGGCCGGTGGCGGCCACCGCTGGGGTGGAGTCTGGCGCGGTACCCACCAGACCAATCACCGCCGTATTTACGGTGCGGATTGGGCGCGCCCCTTCGGATTTTTCAATGATGCGGACGCCGTGGTGATATTGGTCAGACATGGTGGTCTCCAGCGATTAATGATTGCGTTACCCGCATTTTTCGCTGGTTGCCATGCGCGTTAAAGCAGCGGCAGGAGTAAAACCCCGCTATACAGCGGGGTGCGATGGTGGGCTATTGGGAAATGAGCTGTGCCACGTCGGGGTTTTGCTGCAAAAAGGCCTGCAGCTTTGCCACGGGGTCTCCGGGTTCTGCCTGGGCGGGCCGGTTGACCAGATCCCAACTGTGACCGTTCCAGCGCGGCCATTTTCCCTCGGGCACCTCGGGCGGCGGCGGTGTTTCGGTGCATCGAGCGGGCAATAAAAACTTGCCGGGTTCCAGGGGTGATTCGTCGGCTTCGGTCTCACCCTGATACAGCCCGGCAGCGTCGTGCTGATAAACAATCATGCGCAGCTCCTTTAATACTTGATGCAGGCCAGCATGGCAATATTGCGCGGGCGCGCCTCACTGCCGCCCGATGACGATGTGAGGCCCACCGATGGCGTAGCCGTTCTACCGGCAATATGAGCGTTAGCCTCGCCCCCGGTGGCACTCCTCGGCACCGGGCTATTACCGGCGGTAATGGGGCTGCTTTGCGGGTTAACTGAGCCAGTGTCTGACGTAAACGAAAAGTGGGTGTGGGCCTTGTTATCTGAGCCTTGGGCTGAGCCAAAGGACCGGCCGGAATCAATGCCGCGGCTGTCATCCCAGCCTCGCATAAACTCTCCGCGCAGATCCGGCAGCGCAAAGGTGTTAAAGCCATCGCCATTGCCAAAGGTGGTGCCGATCGCAGCAAAGAGGTTGGCATAGGCTGTGCGGCTCACCAACGCGCCGTTGGCTTTGAGCCAGCCCGTCGGCGCCGAGTTGCGGGCAAACATGCCCACCAGCCCCGGGGGTGCCTTCTGATCTGCCTCCGCTTTGCTGTACACGCTGAGGTTTGCCCGGGCGGTCGCTACGCTGGCCACATCAGACAGGTTTTTGCTCTTTTCCAGCGGCGCAGGCGCGCTGCCGGTGGGCTCGTTCTGGGCGCAGATGATCTTGGTGCCGGCGGTGTAGCTTTGGCCCAGGATGATGCGGGTTTCATCATTGGGCGCCGCCGCCTTCTGCCACTGATCGGCCCCTGCCCCCGGGTAAAGCCGTTGGCCGTCAATGTACACCGCCAGCCCCCGGGTGCTGACCACCGCCAAATCCACTTGGGTTTGGCTGTCGGCCAGGGTCTGCTCCTCTTCGATAGTGTCCACCGTGATATTGGCCACGTCGGGGTCTTCCCAGTCCACATCGCCGTCGGTGTTGGACTGCTTTCGCAGCACCTGGCCCGTAGTACCACCCGGCGTGAGCGTGGCCATCTTGATGTTATTGATGATCCACGTTTGGGTGGCCACCGCCACGTTGGGGTCGACCTGCAGAGTAATCACAGCCGTATTACTAACGGCAAATTCAACCCGCAATACCGTATCGGAAAACGCGCCATCGGCTTCGGTGGGTTTGTAGGTGTCCGGCAAGTTTCCGACAACGAACAGCCCGCCCTGGTCATCAAACACGCCAATTTCCCGCAGCGTGAACCCCCCTTCCGTGGCGGGAATAATCAGCTCTGCGGTGTAGCGGGTGTTGTCCTCCGGGTCTTGATATACCCGGTTGACCACATCACGGAAACGCTCCCGCACCAGTGTGGCCTGGCCTTCGTCGGGGTAAACCTCGTTGCCGTTGCCATCGCCCACGGCGATCTCCACCAGGTTGATGGGCTCGCCGCTCAGCTCAGCGGCGGCAAGGCGCTCCAGGGCGTAGGCGGTGTGGATTGTTTTGAAGTTTGGCATGGTAGGCTCTCTATCAGCATTTAGATTTAGATGGACAGGCCTATTGAATTCGCTAACCGCTCTTCGATTAATTCCATGTCTGCGCCGGACTTAAACGCGCCATAAATGCCAGCAGCTCCAAGGCTTGCCAATGTGTTGTAGTTTGGAGACCCAGCATTTCTTCCTAGCAAGCCTAGCACCGCAGTTCCAACCGACCCATCCCAAGATGCCGAGGCAACCTGCTCTCCATTTAGCCGCAGAAAGCAGTCAGTTGCATTCCATGATAGCGTTGCAATGTATAGCGTGCTCGGAGTAAGCAGCCCGCCTTTTAGCGTTGTGAAATTCTGGTCTCCAACTTGAGCCGCGATCTCTGTGCCGTTGAAGCCGATGGAAATCGCAGAGCTAGCGGACCCACTATAAGACCCCATAAGAACCTTAACGCCACTCAAGCTCGGAGGTGTTTTAAATCCTGCTAACAAAACACCCTGAGAAGGCGGCGTGACAGATGTCTGTAGTATATCGTTGGTCCCATCACCTTTTATCCCAGGTATCCCTGGCGCAATTTCATCGACCAAAAATAGCGGCTTCTTACTGGCGTCTACTTGTGTTGCCGTCGATCCATTCACACCCACCCAGCTTTCAACGGCGGCTTCGTCATCCAAGCCTAAACCTGATAAAGCCGTCCAAAATTCAACCAAATCCTCCTCTGGCACATAGCGTAAAAATTCCGATATATGTGGCAAATCATCATCGTTGCTGTTGACTCCAAGGGTTAACACTCGAGAATCGTAAATCGACATAGCTATTGCCTCAAAAAGGGATTAAATATTCGGATACAAGTTCTTCGGTTGTGAATCGACCGCCAATAAAATTAAGGTGGTAGCCATCCGCCCAAAGACCAAGGTTATTCATCACATCAAAACTTGCAAAAAGAGAGAACTGATCAAAATGCTCACACTTCAGTGTTTTTGCTGCATCAGCTGCCCTATCCCTGTATGACGACATCGGGTAACTGCCTGCGGCGTTGCATGCCGGCGGAGACGTAATAACAATGCCTGTTTCAGTCCGCGCAGATTTGTAGGCAGAACCCAATGACTCAAGCCCTGATCGGTAGCTTGCCAACGCGACGCCTTGGTTAAAGTCGTTGGTACCCAAACAAACTTCGACAAGATCAACGCCAATATCCTGAAGTATGTAGTGCACACTCTCATCATCAACAATGGATGCATACTGCGGCGCGGTCGCACCACTGTTCGCCATCTTTGACACCTCTATGCCGCTGATACCAGTAGCGTAGACGCCAAATAACGTTACAGTTCCGGCGTTACCAGCAGTCCTAATCTCAAGCGTGTGTGTAAATGCGGCGGAAAGCCCAGATATTTCAATTTTCGAGGTGTTGCCAGAGCCCGCTTCATTGACGGTTACCCAACTGCCACCGTCAATCCTGTAATCCCAAGTCCCATCCGTATCCAGATAGTAGGTTTTTATTGTCTCAGCTCTGATGCCAGTTATAGCGATTGTTCCAGCCTCGGTGTTGCAGTCGATGCGATGACCATCTGGGCCAAATAACCCTGTTTTGGCATCGGTGCTAATATCAACCAGGTCAAAGTTGCTGCGAGCGACTGTCACGCCATTTAACGGCTTGCGTGATGTAAGGCCTTCGGTCGTGTCAGTGGATGAAACCGGAATCCAGCCGTCAGCACCCTGGCCATAAACCGCATACAACCGATCTGCTATGCGCTGAGGTATTAGCCATCGCTCGCGCCAAGAATCACCAGTAAGCGCAAGCTTTATTATATTTCCGGCGCCCTCTATTGCTTTCGCAATCGCGGTTTTATACGCGTACAGACTGGCACCTCTAATAGATTTCTCTGGGGAAATAACATTAGGAGATTTTCCATAATAGTAAGCCACCCCGCCTTGGTATCGAAAGATGACCTTTTTGTCTGCGGTTAAAATTGAAAAGTCCGGATAGCCAACTTCTCCTTTATCAAGTATTAAGCCCTTTCCCAACAACCAACTTTCAACGAAATCCATCAGTCCGCCAGAAAGCCCCTTTGCTGAAAGCATATTTCCTTCAAGCCACAAAGGAACCCGACCGTCGAGGAATTTAAACAAAGGGATTTTCGTAGAGCTAACAGAGTGGTTTGCAAAAACGGCTTTTATGAGAGAGTCAGACTGTATAATCCATTCATCTTCGGTATACGCCGCGCCGTTGTTGTTGATGTAGTATCTGGCGGCACCAGTCCCATCATTTAAAGGCACCACATACAGTTCGCCACTAGGCCGGTTTTGCAATAATACAGGCGTTACATCACCCCCAGTAAATCCTGGCACAGCCGAAAAATCGAAAGATGCTGAACTATAGTTTCCGCCCTTGCTCTGTACTAGCATAGCGATCAAGGCGCCGCCAGAGAATATTGCGCGATAAAGCGCCCCATCACCGTCACCTATTACAGGGATGTTGTACTGGCCGTCAGTAGCACCGTTACCGGCATTGTTAATAACAGCCCCGCCTACACCATAGCTATGAGCGATCGCAGTGCTCTCATAAACATGGCCTGCAGCAGCGGCTTGAAGGGCTGATAATTGGGCTTTATCCCTAGATAAAATAGTTTCACCCATAGCAAGTTCTGCGGCCGCTTTGCTGGCTTCTGCAGAAGTCGCCGCCGCCAACAGCGCAGGCGTATCAACAATACTCACCCGTATCCGATAGTCCCGCAGGCTGCTTTTAAACCGCAGGTCATACACGCCATTGGGGCCTGCAAACTGCACCAGCCCGTCTTTATCCGCCTGAAAGGGATTGTCGATGGGGTTGCCGTTTTTATCGGTCAGCCCGCTTACCAGGTTGCTGGTGCCCGCTTCGTAGAGGTAAGCCGTGCAAAAGGGAATCGGTTTATTTTCTGCGGTGAAGGCGAAGTAATTTTTAACTTCCATTTCAGGCCTCGGTGACGGGCACAACCAACTCGTTGATGACAACGATGGGGTCGGCGTATTGATTGACGGTGACTTCATGGCCGCTGTTGCTGGCGGTGGCGAACGCGGGCTGGTTGCGGCTGATCACAATGGAGATGATTTCATTCAGGTGTGAGCGCAGGCTTTTGGCGCTGTCGACCACGGCCAGAATCTTGTCGATATCTTCAAAGCGGATGCCGGTCTGGTCGGTTTCAAAAATCAGGTTGAACGTATAAGGGTCGCCGGGTGGGTCTTGGTTGAACCACTCCTGCACCTTCACGCCAAGTCCAATGGCATTGAGGGCGCGCTTGACGGCGCCGATGCTGCCCTTGCGGCGGTGCACACCCAACGACGCTTTAATGGCGGCGCGCTTTTGGGCATCTGTCCAGTTGGCATCCCAGGCATCTACCGAGGCGGCGCTGGCCAACCAGGGCAAGAGCGCATAGGGGCAGGTGTCGGGGTTCCAGACCTCCCGCATGACCACCGGCACTTCACCGATCCGGGCGGTGACGGCTTCCAGCGCTAGCTCATAGTCGCTTGCGTTTTTGGGCAGCAGGCTGGTATCAGACACCGGCTTCGCCCTCCACGGTGATATCAAAGGCGGTGCAATACGCGGCCTCGCCGGTGTCGATGGCGACATCGGCGACGGGCTGGACCAGATCAACTGACTGAACTCCAGGCTGGTGCAGGGCGGCATATACGGCAGACAATTTAATGTCGTAGCCCAGCTTATGGATGCTGTCGGCGTAGGCCTGGGCGGCGGCAATGGCGTTGGCCTGCACTACCATGGCATCGGGGCCGGGGTAGATGGTGAGCACGGCCTCGATGGCGTAGGTGGTGATGGTGGCCGACAGCACAGTGACGTTATCAGTCATGGGCCGCTTGTCTTCGTCATTCAGTGCCGCGTCTACCGTCTCGATCAAGCCGCTGTCGGCAGTGCCGTCACCCGTGCGGCTGAGAACATACACAGTCACTTCGCCGGGGGTTGGGCTTTCGGCGTCGGCGTCTTTAACGCTGGCGTCGGCGTTCAGAGTGAGCGCCACGTAACTGCCCCGGCTGCCTGCCGTGGTCAGGGCTTCGTCAGCCAGTTGCACCCGGCGGCGCAGGTCGGCGTCTGACTCATAGGTGGGCGGCACAGGCGGGATGGCGTTGGGGTTGCCGGGGTCGAGCACAAAACGGGTGAGCTCTTTATTGGCAGCGATCTGATCCAGATCTGATCCGCTGGCATAGGCCAGCATAATGGCTCGGGCACCGTCGTTAACCCGCTGGCGGATGTTCAGCTCACGGGCAGCGGCCACCTCCAGAATTTTATAGGCCGGGTCTGATTCCACATTGGCGTCAAAATCCGGGTGGCGGGCGCGCATGTCGGCAATCATTTCTGCCAGGATGGTTTCGTAGTCCAGGGGCTGGACCACATTGGGCGGTGGCAACTGCGACAGGTCGATGGCGGAAAATGTGGTGGTCATTACAGCGGCACTCCCGTCAGCACTTGCTGGCCTGATTCATCAATGCCCTCAACGTGCAGCTCAAATTTGCCGGTATCCGCCTGGCCAAAGCGGGTCTTGGTGAGCGTAAATCGCGGCTCCCACTTGGCTATGGCGTGGGCCGTGGCGGCAAACAGCCGCAGTTTGGTCGCGGGGTTGAGGGGCTGGTCGATCAATAGCGGCACCAGACTGCCGTAGTCCCGGCGCATTACCCGAGAGCCCACTGGCGTAGTGAGGATGTCGGCAATGGATTGGCGAAGGTGCTCTGCCCCGCTCAGCGCTTTGCCGGTTTTTGCGTTTACGCCATTCACTGCTGTTGCCCCGGTTTGCCGGTATTCGGTGAGCCGATGGGGTGATCGTGGTCGTTGTAAATGGTGCGATCGTCGGCCATGGAGCGGGTGCCGTCGGACACATCGCCGTCGGCATGGACACTGCCAGCGGCGGCCATGTCGTCGTCGGTGGTGATGGCACCGGCGCTGTGAGTGGTGCCGTTGATGGTGACGTTACCGTCTATTTCGGTGTCGCCGACAATGTGCAGGCCGCCGTCGGTAACCAGTTCGGTGGTCGCACCTTCTGGCAGCGTGACGGATAAATGCTGGTTGCCGTGGTGGTAGCTGAACACGGCGCCATCGGGCATTACGCTCACGGTTTCGTCGGGGTCGGTGCTGGGGGCGGGCTTGGCGGCGCTGTATAAACCCGGCAGGGCCACCGCGTTGCCGGGGTCACCCGAGGGGCACAACAGCATGACCTGTTCGCCTACGTCGAGTTGGGACCAGCTCCTTTCATCCGCGGCGCGGCTTGCCAGCCACTTGATAGGCGGGGTGAGATTGTTGGCATCACCGCCAATGGCAACCCGGCAAAAGATGCCGTCCACCGAGTGCACAATGCCCAAGGTGAGTAAATTGGCGATGCGGCGCTGCAGGTCGCTGATGAGTTCGAGTTCGGTCATGGCTGTGATTGTTGATGATTTATGCGCGCGCGTAGTGGCTGCGGCGGTGTAACGGGCGGGTTTACGGCTTGGCGGGGTATTTTATGGGGCGGTTTTTACCGCCCAGAAAGGTGCTTGCTAACCAGGGTGTCGATGTGGCTCATGTCGGCGTCTGATAGACCCAGCAGCTCCCGCTGGGCGTATTTCACCAGCGGCCCGCCCTGTTCTACCTCGGCAATAAGACCGTGCTGGTGCACCTCGGCAATAGCGGCCACCCGGCCCCGGAAGCCCACGGCGGCCTCGTTGGCGCTGGCCCGGTAGCGCAGGTGCTTGCGGGTGCGGATGCGGGCAAACATGGCACGGCGACGAATGCCGGGCTTCTGCACGCGGCTTTTGCGAGGCTCAAAGGCGGTGCCGTCGGGGTTTTGCTGGGCGGCAATGCGCTGGCTTTGCGACTGGCGCAAATACAGGGCGATATCGCGCATAAGCTGTCGGCGGCTGGCCGGTGACAGTGGCGCCAGGGTGGCGCTGAGCCAGTCGTTGAGGGTGGCGTCGGTATATTCGGCGGCCACTATTCGCCCCTGGCAACCCAGTCGGCCACGGGGTCAGGATCGGGCGGGATGTAAAGCTCCCACTCCCCCGCACTGAGCGGCACAACATCGATGGGCGCAACGCCGTTGTGTACCAGCTGGATGCCGCCCTCGACTTCGTTGGCGCCCACCAGTTCTTCCAACCGCACGATGATTTCTACATCGGTTTTTTTGTGGTCGATGATGTCGGCATTAAAGCGGATGGCGTTGGCCTGGTGGTTGGCGTTATTGGCCTTGAGCCAGTTGAGCACAATGTAAAACAGCATGTCGGGGGCTTTGCCGTAATCCACCACTATGATGTTGGCGTCGTAGCGGATGGCAAAATGGTGGTTGGTGTCGCCCTGATGGCTGACGATTTCGCCGTCTTTGGCAAAGGTGACCAGGTTGTCGGCCTTGACGCCGAGCGGACTGGTAAGGATGTGTTTGCGCAGGGCGGCGAGTAATTCCATTACGGGGCCATCACACCTTTGATGCCGGAGATCACACCCAGTGATATGGCCGACACGATTCCAGAGATAACAAACCCCCAAATGGTGATGCGGGTAAACTTGCTGACTGACTCGGTGGCACGGCGCTGGGTGTCCAGGTAAAGCATATTGCGCTGGATATCCATGGGGTTTTCCATGTCGAAACCCAGCGATTTAAGGGTGTCTTGCACGGCCTTGGCGGCGGCTTTGTCGGCCAGCTCCTGGATTTCTTCCTTGCTGAAATCGCTCATTTGCCACGGCCCCGCAACAGGGACTCTCCCGCCCCGCCTAAAAAATAAAACGCGACGATTGCCAGCACTATGCTGCCCATATCGCCGGACAGCAACTCAATTTGCTCTTCTACGCTGGTAAAAAACGAGGCCAGAAAGGTTATCAGCCAGCCGAACGCATAGGGGATGCCAAAAATCATCGCGAGAAGGCGCTGGGCGAGTTTGAATGGCTCGTAGAGCTTGAGCAGGATGGCAAAGCGCTCTGACTTTTCTTCGTCGGTGAACACCAGCTTGTCGACGCCGTTGTATACACCATCTACAGCTTTGCCAACCACCTCGTCGCTGCCGAACAACTTGGAGAACAGCTTAATGGCCATCGTGTGGCTCCTTGATACCGGGATTGATGTTAGCGATGCCCAGGCCGTAGCACTCGATGGCGCGACGAAACCAGCCAAGGCCAAACCGGCCATAGGCCGACAAGGGAACATAGTGCTGGAGCCGGAAGGCGGTTATGTCGCGGATGACGGTCTCGGGCCTTGCACGTTGCACGGCTGCCAGTGTTTTGGGGCCAAACAGGCCGTCTTGCTTAGCGCCCAATGCCCGCTGAAGCCAACGGATGGCATCGCCGGGGCCACTAGGGATGGCGGCATCGAACAGCACGATGTCTATTCCACTGGGCAATTCATCACAGCGGCAAATCTGCCAGAATTCGCGGCGGTAGAAGTCAACCGCATCGTCCCAGCTTGGCGGGCCGTTTTCCCACATGGCGGGGTGGTACACGCTGCTGATGCCATAGCGGGTTTTGCCGCCGGGGTCGGCGGGATCGTCAGCGTCGACCCCCTCTTTCAGCATTGAGAAGGTGAACGCGACTTTGTAGTTATCGCGGGTTAATCCCATACGTTTATTCCCTGCGCCTGTGCGCGTTGGGGTGTGTCTGGGAGGGTGATGAGTAAGCCGCTGGGCAGTATTGAGCCATAATCCGCCAGACGTGGATTCAGTTCGTACAGTTGCTCGGTGACGCCAGCGGTGCGACCCAGCTCCCGGTAGCAGATCAGGTCGGCGGTGTCGCCCTGCAGGGTGCGGATCTGGCGCATTAGATCAGCTCCACCACGGTGCCGGGCTGGCCCATAATGGCCCGCACGTTGCGGCGAGCCTCGCGCTTGAAGTCGTCAATGGGCTGGCTGAGTTCGTCGGCCTTGTTGTGACCGGCGGCGGTGCTGTCAAAGTCGCGCATGTGCTCTACCACGCGGGCTTTGGCGAGGTGGAACACGGCAGACTGGTAGAGTTTTTCTTGATGGTTAACGGCCTGTTCGTCCTCGCCATAGACGGTGTCTTTGGTGGCGGCCAGGGTGGCATTGCCCAGTTCAATTTGCGCGGCAGACCACACGGCCAGGCTGTTGTTCACTTCCATGAGTGAGAGCTGCAGGGCCATGTTGATGCGCTCGGTAGACACGGTGGTGTCTACATCCATGGCATCGCGGAAAAGCGACGGGCTGACGGGTGGAAAAAAGGGGATGTTGGGCAGGTCGGGCTCGTTGCTGGGGGATGCTTGGCCGCTGGGGATAAAACTGCCCATTATCTCACCTATGTTGATGTGCCCAGTGCGTTAAGAAGCGCCCGGCTTTCAGCTTTGACCAATTTCAAAACCTCCAGCCGGGTCTTCCGTCGGCGGGGCGACCCTCTTATTGACTGGCAGCGGCTTTAATTTCCCGCTCCAGTTTTTCAATGTCTTTTTTCACGCCAGCGGCGGTGTTCAGCTCCAAAGCCCGTTGCAGTTCTGCCAAGGCGGCGGACTTGTTGGTATCTCGCAGCAAGTAGCCGATGGCTTTATGCAGCTTGGCGCGCACCTGGTCGGGCATGTCTTGCTCTTTGGTCAGCTCCTGAACTTGCTGCAACATGTCCAGCGTGATGCCCTCTGCCCCTTTCAGGCTGTAGTCGGCAAACTCTTCGGCGATCACAGTGCCCATGGTGCGCTGGTGGGCGTCTGGCGTGGGCAGATTGTGCCGCAAGCAGTACGATGCCAGAGCCAAAGCGGCGTAGTGTTGGCCTGCGTCGATACACCAAAGCAACAGTGTGGTGACCACTTCGTCCGCGCCCCCCTTGTCGGCTTCTAAAATGCCTTTTAGGTATGACTGATATTCTGGAATAAGCTGCTTTTTAAGCTCGATTTTCTTCTCGATGCTCTGAATGCTTTTGAGCTGACGCTTGTGCTCAGCCAGCAAAACCAACTGCCGCTCGTAGGCGGTGTGGCTTTGGGTGTTGGCTGGATCAGCGTTTTTCTCTGCTTCGACTTTGGCCGCCATGCGCTGGCGGTGCCGCTCTGCTGGTGTCATGTTCGCCCCGTTTTTTTGCTGGTTAGTGCAGTAAACCGTATCGGCAGCTACCCACGCTTACGCGTAGGCAGTGCCGTTCCACAGTTTGATATTCTCGACAGCGGCGAAGGCGCCGGTGTCTTCCACCACGTAGTCTTCGTTGATGGACTGGTAGTCTTCGACGCGGTCGCGCTTGGCGTTGTCCACCACGGTGCGGCGGCGCGTGCCCTCTTGCCAGTAGATGGACAGGTTGTCCAAGGTGGTCACCACAATTGTGCGCGGCGGGAAGAATGGCACCCGCACCGCTGGCAGACCGCCAACGCGCTTGCTGGAAATGATGATGTCGCTGGCGATTTTCTCAGTGGGTGTGTTGTTGTCATCAATGATGGGGAAATACTTATCCGCCAGCAGTTGACGGCCCATGATCGCCACCAGCCCGGTGTCTTCGGCGTGCCATTCGTCCAGCAGGTTTTCGACGATGTCGAACACCAGGGAATCCAGGTTCTGGTAGTCGTAACCGGCGTTGGTGCCGACCTTGACGGCGGAAGATGCGGCTTCGACCTCGCTCATGATGCGGGCGGCATCGTTGTCGCGCACGTACTGAATCCAACCCTTGCTAACGTCTTGCAGCAGAGGGTTGGTGGTGCGGTTTGAGGTAGCGGCGCGGCTGGTGCCGTTCCAGCCGATCATCAGGCGGTCGCGGGCGATCTGGCGCAGAATGGCGTCGCGGATGCGGGTTTGGAAATCCGGGAACTTGGCCCACATATCCATCTTCGCGTATTTGAGGTGGGTGTCGAAGTTGGTTTGCTCGCAGCGGTAGCCGAAGGCGTTCAGGCCGGTTGGGTCTGTGGTGGCGCGATCGTTTGAGTCGGTATCGGTCGTGCCAGCGATGGTTGAGCTGGTACCCAAGCCAAGGGTTTCGCCCTCTTGCTCTGAAACCGGAACCACGTTGATGCTCTGCAGGAAGGCTGATGATTCCTGAATACGGTCTTCAAGGGTTTGGGAAATTGAGGGCTCAACAGCGAACTTTGTACCCCCCTTGATATCTTCAAGCGCAATGGCATTCAGCGCGGCTTGCTGGGCCAAATAGCCGTTGTATTTTTCGCGGGTTTCTTTACGCATGCCTGTTGCTCCTGGTGAAAATTTTCTAACTGAGTTCGTTTACTGCTGGGTTCAGCAGTCTGCTAATACTTCGCCGTCACCACCGGTGGCCGGGGGGCGCTGACTGTGTTGGTGTTCTTTGCCAAGCTGGGTTTTGAGTGCGTTCAGCTCGCTGTTTACCGTGGTGAATTTTTCCATCAGATCAGAGATTTCTTGTGCGGATGCGGTAGCACCGTCCATCCCTTCGATCTTTTTAGTAAGTGCCACCACTTCGTTGGCAAGAAGGGTCACCGCCTCATTCTGGTCTTTAATAGCCGCACCAAACTCGGCACCAGTTTCGGCTTTGTCACGCTTGAGCAGCTCTTTGATTTTTGAGAACAGGCCGTTTTCCTCGGGCTTGCTCTCGGCTTCCATCTCGATCTGCACTTCCATGGCAGAGCTGAACAGGTTCTCCGGGCGATTTTTGCGGCTGGCCAGCAGTTTTTCGGCATTGGGCTTTTCGGCAGAGAATTTCAGCGCCTCAGTGCCGAGGCTGGCGGGGCTGTCAGTAACGCCCAAGCCGAACATATAGGCCTGGCCGCTGCCAGCGAAGTCGGGGTCCAATTCAATGGAGGTATAAATTTTCTGCCGCTTTTCGTTAATCGCCAGCAGCTCTTTGGTGGGGTTGATGGCGGCGTAGAGGCCCATTTTGCCTTTCAGATCACCGTCTTTGATTTCCTCGGCTTTCAGCTCTACCACATCGCCCAAGGCAGGAAAGGAGCTGTCGGCGTACAGTCCACGAATGTGTTCCATCCAAATACGGGCGCCGTATTTTTCAGGGCTGTAGGTGCTGGCCATGTCCACAATTTGTTCGCGGGTAATGGCGCGGCCATCGGTGGTCTGGCCTTCAACGGCAACTCGGAAAAATTTCGATTTCATGTTCTGCATCCGCTTTGGTGGCTGTTGGGCTGTGAAATCAGCTATTGAGCGGTAGCGTTGCGGAATTGTTTTGACACGCCAAGGCGGTGCAGGAGTAAACAGGCGGTTTACGCCGAGGCCGCATAAGGGGGTGGCAGCTTTGCCCGTAATCTGGGCGCATGAAAACAGGCTCAGATGACAGGACAGAAGCGCGACTGCTGTATTGGCAGGGCTATCGCATTCCCGAGATCGCTACTCGACTGAGCGTTCCCGGCCCTACCCTGCACAGCTGGAAGCGTCGCGACGATTGGGACAATGCGCCCATCGTGCAGCGGGTTGAGCAATCTATTGATGCCCGACTGTGCCAGCTTTTGAAGAAAGATGAAAAAACCGATCAGGACCTGAAAGAGATTGAGGTGCTGACCAAAAGCCTTGAGCGCACAGCGCGCATCCGCCGGTATGACGATGGCGGCAACGAGGCAGATTTAAACCCAAACGTGCGTAATCGCAACAGGGGAAAGCGGCGCAGCAATAAAAAAATCAAGAACGAGATCTCGCCCGAAGCGCTGGACCGCATCAAAGAAGGCTTCATGGATGAGATATTCGGCTACCAAAAAGAGTGGCTGCATAAAAAGACTCTGCACCGCATTCGAAATATTCTGAAGAGCCGCCAAATTGGCGCCACCTACTATTTTTCCAATGAGGCCTTGGTCGATGCGGCCACCACTGGCGATAACCAGATTTTTATCTCGGCCTCAAAGGCTCAGGCCCATGTTTTTCGGAATTACGTGGTGCAAGCGGCAAAGAAATGGGCTGACGTTGAGCTGACTGGCGACCCGATTGTGTTGCCCAATGGCGCTGAGCTGATATTTCTGTCGACCAATTCCAATACGGCTCAGAGCTACCACGGCCACTTGTATGTGGATGAGTATTTCTGGATCCAGCGGTTTCAGAATCTGCGCAAAGTGGCCTCGGGCATGGCCGCTCACAAGAAGTGGCGCCAGACCTATTTTTCTACGCCATCCAGTGTTAATCACGAGGCCTACCCATTCTGGACCGGTGCACTGTTTAACCGCGGTCGCAAAAAAGAAGACCAAATCCAGTTGGATGTTTCGCACAAAAAGCTGGCGCCCGGCCGCATGTGTGAGGACGGCCAATGGCGGCAGATCGTTACCTTGCTGGATGCCGAGGCCAAAGGCTGCGACCTGTTTGATATTGAGCAGTTGCGGCTGGAGTACAGCCCAGAGGAAATGGAAAACCTCTTTATGTGCCAGTTCGTGGACGACACCTTCTCGGTGTTTTCCTTCACCGAGCTGACGGCCTGCATGGTGGACAGCTGGGTGGCCTGGGATGACTACAAACCGCTGGCACCTCGCCCGATCGGCAACCGCGACGTGTGGATAGGCTACGACCCGTCGCGCACCAGTGATAACGCCAGTTGCGTAGTGGTGGCGCCCTCGCCGGTACCGGGTGGTAAGCACCGCATTTTGGATAAGCTCAACTGGGTGGGCATGGACTTTGTCGACCAGGCTGAGCGCATCAAGCGGCTGACCGAAATCTATAACGTTACCCATATCGGCATCGATAAAACCGCGATTGGCACCGGTGTGTTTGATATGGTGCGCCGTTTTTTCCCCCGCGCTGTCGGTTACGACTATAACCCTGGCATTAAGGCCCAAATGGTACTCAAGGCCAAGGACATTATTTCCCATGGTCGCCTTGAGTTTGATAACGGCTGGACGGATATGGTTCACGCCATGCTGATGATCAAGCGGACCATGACCGCCGGCGGCGGACAGATGACCTACCAAGCCAGCCGCACCAACGAAAGCGGCCACGCCGATTTGGCTTGGGCGCTAATGCACGCACTCGACAACGCCCCGCTTCATGAGAGCGCGGGCAATAACAGCATATTGGAGTTGTTCTGATGGCCACCGCGAAATCCAAACCCGCCAAAAAGCAAAAAACCGAGGTGTTCACCTTTGGCGATGCCGAGCCAGTGCTGGCCGCACGGGATATCTTGGGCTACACCGAGTCGTGGTTTAGCGGCAAATGGTATGAGCCGCCGGTGTCAGTCAATGGCCTGGCCAAAACCTACCGGGCCAACCCACACCACTCCAGCGCGATCCAGGTGAAAAAGAATGTGCTGGTGAAAACCTTCCGCCCTCACCCGCTGTTAAGCCGTCAGGAGTTTGAAAAATTCGTCCTCGATGATCTGGTGTTCGGCAATGCCTATCTGGAGAGAGAGGACAGCCGCTTGGGTACGCCAATTCGACTGCGACATAGTTTGAGTAAGTACACCCGTCGTGGCAAAGACGACACCTACTGGTTTATCCATGACGCTGGCAACCCGCACGAGTTTTCGGCGGGATCGGTATTCCACCTGCTGCAGCCGGATATCAACCAGGAGATTTACGGCGTGCCGGAATACATGTCCAGCCTGCAGAGCGCCTGGCTGAACGAAAGCGCCACCATCTTCCGCCGGCGGTATTACGACAACGGCAGCCACGCAGGCTTCATTCTCTACATGACCGACGCGAGCCAAAATGGCGAGGATGTGGACGCGATCCGCAAGGCCATGAAGGAAAGCAAAGGCCCCGGCAACTTCAAAAACCTGTTCATGTACGCGCCCAACGGCAAAAAAGACGGCATGCAGATCATCCCCATTAGCGAAGTCAGCGCCAAGGACGAGTTCTTCAACATCAAAAACGTCACCCGCGACGACCTTATGGCAGGCCACCGCGTACCGCCCCAGCTCATGGGTGTAATTCCCACCAACACCAGCGGCCTGAGCGACCCAGCTGTTGCCGCCAGAGTGTTCGCCGCAAATGAAATAGAGCCCTCGCAGGAGCGCTACCGACAGCTAAATGACTGGCTCGGTGAAGAGGTGATCACCTTCAACCCCTACACCATAGAAGGCATCAGCCAAGTCTGAGTCGCCAGCATCAGATAGCTCCACCCCACCACCCAGTTGCCGCGCCTAGCGCGGCTTTTTTATGCCCAAATTTCGCACCATTTCGATGCGCCTCCTGCCTTCGCACCCCTCAGGGGGAGGGCCAGCCCCCGGCGCGCGCAGTTCGCCCCCCGCCGCGCCTCCGCGCTTTATGTCAAAGATTTTTTGCAGATGCATAAGTAGGCGGGAACTAGCTACCGCGCAGCTTTGCGGAAATTTCGTAACTCACTGATTTATTGCAGATTTATCTGGCTATGCAGAAATCCATAACAGCAGGCAGCCTCTGAGGAGCAAGGGGGGTGTCGGAAAAGTGTAATTTCTATGAACACCCCCCATAATCATGCGTAACCCATTGTTTTAAAAGGGTTTTAAAGTTACAAAAGGGTGTAATTTATCGTAACTCAAAACGTAATTAATTTATAACTTATTGATTTTTATAGATATTATTTATTGGAAATATTACTACAAATACTGTAACTAAATTACGTTTTTTAACACAATAATTACATTCATCAAGTCAAGTTTTCCATTTAAAAACAACGAGATAAAGCGGCCTCGCGCTCAAATTACAGAAATTACGCTTTTCCGAACCCCCCACACATTCTGAGCGAACCCCTTACGCAGGGAGGCTTTTGCTCCCACGCTGAATACTGTCACCAGCATGCTGGGACCGCTCCGGGACTAAACCGGCACCTTGAATCTGCTATTTGCAGTCGTAACCCATTGATTTATATAGAGCAGGCCGCATCGCGACAGGGTTCGAATCCCTGCCCCTCCGCCATTTTTCTCCCCCTGCAAATTCCCTCCCAACACCTTCAATCTGTGTCGCAAGCGTCCTCGCAAAAAGCACCGAATCGTGTTTCCAAACAGCTTTTCTATGCGTATCATCTGATGAGTGCTTTGCTTATTTACGGAGAAAACCATGCAAGATAAGCCTGTATTTCAGACCAACGCGGCCACCGCGCCGGCCGTCGAAATAAACAAGGTTTTGCGCAATACCTACATGCTGCTGGGACTTACCCTGCTCAACAGCGCCCTGTTCGCCGGTGTCGCCATGGCAATGGACCTTGGCCGAGGAGCCGCACTGGGCTTGATGCTCGGCTCACTGGTCATGCTGTTTGTCGTCAACGCCACAGCCAACTCAGGCAAGGGGCTCATCGCCACATTTGTGTTCACCGCAATGATGGGCGCGTCGTTGGGGCCCATGCTTCAAGCTTATTTGGCGCTGCCAAACGGCCCTTCGCTCGTCATGCAAGCGCTGGGTGGCACAGCCATTGTGTTCTTTGGTCTTTCCGCCTATGCACTCACCACCCGAAAGGACTTCTCCTTTATGGGCGGCTTCCTGATGGTTGGCCTACTGGTCATCGTCGGAGCGAGCATCGCCAACCTCTTTTTCCAGGTTGCAGCGGTTTCACTCGCGATTTCGGCCGCAGCGGTCTTCATCATGTCTGCACTGATTCTGTTTGATACCAGCCGCATTATTCACGGCGGTGAAACCAACTACATCCGCGCCACCGTTGCGCTGTATCTGGACATCTACAATCTCTTTGTTCACCTGTTGAGCCTGCTGGGCGTTTTCAGCGACGACTAAACAACGATATGCCAGCCGCGCAAGCGGCTGGCATTCTCCCCCTCAGTATCAACAACCATGCAATTCGCCATCATGCTCAGCGGTCAGCTCGACCACCCTCATCATAAGATCGCACTGCGTCTCTGCCGACAAGCACTTGATGACGGGCATCAGCTCAATATTCTCTTTTTCACTGGCGACGCCGTGGCCAGTGGTTGTAAAAATACCGGCTCATCAAATCAAGCGGATTGGCAGCAATTGGCCCGTGACAGTGGCGCTGAACTCATTCTGTGCAGTCGCAGCGCCGACGCACTCGGGATCCATAGTGAGCATGTGGCCCCCCATTATGGGCTGGGCGGATTGGCATTATGGATCGACGCCAGCCTGACCGCTGACCGCTGCCTGCAGTTTGGGGGCGAGTAGATGTTGCTGCTCGTCAGTCACGCTAGCAAGCTCCACTTGGCCTCCGATATTGCACTGACCTCTGTTGTATTCGGCCTGGAGCCCACATTAGTCCTGTGGCCAGCGGTAGCCAGGCGCTTTGCTGATGATGCCCCTCTGAAAAAGAAGCTGGAAGAGTTTGGCGTATCATCCCTTTTTCAACTCAGTGCGAACAGCGACTGTTCACCAGACATCCCTGTCATCGACGCACATCAAATCACCACCTTGATGACACAGCAACAAAAGGTACAGAGCTTTTGAGCTGTCTTCACCTGATACAAAGCGATACCGGTTTCCAACATGCGCAGGCGGTGGTGAATGATGGCGACACCATTGTGCTGTTTCCGTTAGCCGGCCAACCCAAGCTCACAATATCTCCGACGATTTCGATCTATCAGCTCAAAGACAGCGGCCTGCCAGACATCCCTGTCATCAGCGATACCGAATTTATTGCGCTCTGTTGCCACCACCAGCAGGTGCTGAGCTGGTAAAATCCGCTTTTAAGCAATTCTAGGGCACCAGCATGAGTGAACATCCCTTTGCCCCCTATGTTCGTATTCTGGGGAAAGGTAAAACCGGCTCCCGCTCACTGAGCATGGACGAAGCCTATGCCGCGATGAACATGATCGTGCGTGGTGAAGTGGAAGATGTGCAACTGGGTGCCTTCCTCATGCTACTCCGTGTGAAAGAGGAAAGTCCGGAAGAACTGGCGGGCTTCGTACGCGCAGTACGCGATAATATTCCCGCACCGACACTCTCTGTCGACCTCGACTGGGCGAGCTACGCCGGCAAACGCCGCCAACAAGCCTGGTATTTACTTGCTGCGCTTGCATTGGCTGACAGCGGACTGCGGGTCGTCATGCATGGCGCTGCGGGCCATACCGAAGGCCGTGTTTACAGCGAGCAATTGCTCGCGTCGTTAGGGGAAACGGTTGTCCAAGACTGGCAGCAGTGCAGCGACGCACTCGACCAGCGCCAATTTTGCTACGTTCCGCTTTCGCTGATGTCACCGCCACTGCAACGTATCATTGCCCTGCGCAATCACTTCGGCCTGCGCTCTCCGGTACACAGCCTAGCCCGCCTGCTGAATCCGTTTCGTGCGGAATATTCCATACAGAGCATATTTCACCCCGCCTATGCCGAAAGCCACCAGCAAGCGGCGGCGTTGCTTGAACAGCCCCATGCCGTCGTTTTCAAAGGCGAAGCCGGTGAAGCGGAGCGCAAACCCGAGGCCATTTGCCGCACTCACAGTGTCCATTACGGCGCACTGGGCGAACAAAGCTGGCCGAAGCTGATTGAAGGGCGCCAAGCCTGGCAGGAAGAAATGAGCAGTGCTCCACTTCGCGCGGCCTGGCGCAACGATGAAATAGACGACTACGGCCGTCAAGCCATCATCGGCACCATAGCCATTGCCCTTCAGCTACGCGACAGCACCCTCGACCAGCACGCCGCTATGAATGCTGCCGCCGACGTCTGGGCCTCCCGTAACCGTCAACGAATCGATTCATGAGCCATTTAAGCATCTCCCCAGAAAACTACAGCACATTGCTTGAGCAGAAAGTGGCGCGCTGCCGTGAGCGTTTCAACTCGCTGTCACTGCCCGACCCACAAGTCATTGCCTCTGCACCTGAGCACTACCGCATGCGCGCGGAATTTCGTATCTGGCATGAGGGCGATGATCTTTACTATGCGATGTTTGATCCCGCTGATCCGAAAACGCCGCTGCGGGTAGACGATTTCCCCGTTGCCAGTCTCGCCATCTGCGAGCTGATGCCGCGGCTACGCGACGCCCTGATAGCCGAGCACTCACTGCGCCACCGGCTTTTCCAGGTCGAATTTCTGAGCACCCTCAGTGGGGAAATGCTGGTCACGCTGGTCTACCACCGCCGACTGGACGATAGCTGGCAGGCTGCCGCCGAGCTGCTGAGTGAACAACTGAATATTCAAGTTATTGGCCGTAGCCGTAAACAAAAATGCGTCCTCGGAAGGGACTACGTCAATGAAGTACTGCCTATCAACGGGCGGGAATTCCACTATCGCCAGTACGAGGGCGGATTCACTCAGCCCAACGCCAATATCAATTGCAAGATGATCGAATGGGCACTGGAAAAACTGGGGCCATCAGAACAGGACTTGCTCGAGCTTTACTGCGGCAACGGTAACTTTACGGCGCCACTATCCCGACAGTTCCGGCGCGTGCTGGCCACGGAAATTTCCAAAACCTCCGTCAAAGCCGCAAGGGAAAATTTTGCCGCCAACGGCATCGATAATGTCGACATTCTGCGGATGTCCAGTGAAGAATTCGCGTCAGCGCTTAACGGCGAGCGGGAATTCCGTCGTCTGGCCGAGGTCAACTTGCCTGACTACGCACTGAATACGGTGCTGGTCGATCCGCCCCGCGCCGGGCTGGATGAGGGGACACGGGCTCTGGTATCGCGGTTTTCAAGAATTGCCTACATCTCTTGTAACCCCGAAACACTGTCGCGAGATCTGCAGCAGTTGAGTCGTACTCACCGCGCCAGCCATTTCGCGCTCTTTGATCAATTCCCCTACACTGATCATATGGAATGCGGCGTGATTCTTGAACGCAGCAACGCCGACTGATACGAGGACAGGAAGCATGACAGTCAAATTGACTGACAAAGAACTGAGCGATGCCCTGAAACAGCTTAAACGCTGGCAGCAGGAAGACGACTGCCTGGTTCGTGAATTTGAATTCGACAACTTTATTGCCGCTTTCGCCTTCATGAGTCGGGTTGCCATACGCGCCGAGAAAATCGACCACCATCCGGACTGGTCGAACAGCTATAACAAGGTCAGAATCTCACTGACCAGTCACGATACCGGTGGCCTGACGGCGCGAGATCTCGCACTGGCCGATGCGATTGATCAGGAGTTCAGCAAGTGCTGAGCCCCCTGCCCCACGTTAAAGCACGGCGATCCCCAGTTCACGCAGTCGGCGACTGAGATAATCATCCAGTGCACTCAGGTCTTCCGGGTGCACATCAATCACCGCTATTTTCATTTCCCGGCAGGCTTCAGACCTCGCCATGCGAGCGGTCAGCTCATCGGGGTGCTCTGCCCCACTCCACAGCTCGATGCACAGTCGATGCTCCGCCAGGAAAAAATCACATACCCCCAGCTCGCTGCCAAACAATTGCTGCGCCGAGGCGTAGCGCAACCCAGCGAGGTACAGCCAGTTTGCCAACTGGCGATGCGCCGGGCTCTGACAGTGCATGCCGTCAATACTCGGCGGGTTCTGATCCAATAGGTCCTCACTCGCTTGACTGCGCCGATGCAGTTCAAGCAAGGGAGCATGGTCCTGCATTTCCTCGGGCCACATCACATAGCTCTGGCCGTTCTGCGGATTTTCACAGGGTTGTGCCCCGTACTGGAGGCCAGTAGGCGTCGCCTCCCAGCCCCGGCGACCAGGACTGATATAGCCCAGTGCATGCAGCAGTCTATTTAACTGACGGGCAGTAATCCCCAACGGCCGCCCTAGATCGGCCGGCGATAACAGGCGTTGACTCTCCATCGCCTGAAAAAGCCGGTGTTCCACGATCTTCGCCGGCCAGACAATATAACGACCGTAGCGCTTGCTATTAATGTAGCGACCGCCCTCAAACTGGCCCTTACCGGTCAGTGCCCAGCCATCGTCGACCTTTCTAATCCAGCCGTAATCCTTCAGCGTGGAAAACAACTGCTGCACCGGCAGCTCCAGCTGCCGGGCGAGTGCTGAAGTCGAGAGCGCCTCGTCACTCACTCGGCAGTCGCCCCCGGGTAACGGGTTTTGAGGCTGACATATACCAGATCGGCATAGTCATTCGCTTGGCTATCCAGCTCGGCGAGAATCTCCACCAGGTGGACATTGTCCTCACGACCATCCCACACCTTGATGTAACTGCCATCTTTATAACCATGGTCTTGCCGGAAGAAATTGAGGACGTTTTTACCCACGTACTGACGGTACAGGCTATCGAAATCCAGCCCCGAAGCGTGGAGCAAATCGCGGAATAGAGAAACGGAAAAGGAGCGGGTTTGCAGGCTATGCGCCGCCAGTGCTTCGGTAGCCAGCAGCACATCAGTCTCGCCGGTGGCTGACGCCTCCAGCTCAGCCAGCATGTTCGCGGCAATGTCTTCGTGGCTCAGACCGGGGGCGAACAAGGCACTCATGCCAAAATGCCAGATATCCACAACCTCCAACTGCACCTGCTCGGTGTCGCTGTGCTGTTTCTTCCACCACTTGTAGCCCTGGTGATCCATCAACTCACCGCATTCAATCCATACGGCGCGATACCACTCATAGCCCTGCTCAGTCCATTGCGGATGGACGCGCTGATTCATGCGGTCCTGCATGCCAAGCATGGTAGTAAAGGCTGATAACAAGGCTTGGTTCGACACCGTCTTCTCCCGTGATTCGCAAAGCCTGTCATCATAAAACAAAGCTCGCGCGGGTGATACGGCAGGCTAGCTTGCTGAATCGCAGTGGGACATGTCCGTTTCAGCGAGCGCGATGAGCCGGGCAAGCGCGTCGGGACTAAAGTTTTCCCGCTCGTCGCTTTCCACGCGGCTTAAGATTACCGCAGGAATCTGAGCGGCAAAATTGGCGGCATAGACCAGTCGCCGGGGTTGAGACCAGACCATAATATTTGAGCTGGGGCCGTGAAGCGTGTAGCGCTGGCTGCGAATAAGGTTGGGCTTCCACATGCGTCAGACAGTCCTCATGCGCAACGGCGAATGCGTAATGGATCGAGGCCGACGCGCAAGCTGCGACCGCAGGCGAAATCCACCAATGGCAGGCTTCGCTCAGTCAGCAAGATCGCGGCAACCGCCTCGGGAAGGTTAGGCAGGCAAAGCATTTCACGGGGCGATTCGGCCTGAGGGAAACTAACGAGCAGATCGTAACGCGCTTGCTTGCGCTCATCGCGACTCTCGCACAGCTCGTAATGAACATCATCGATATTGCGGGGAAAAGCATGGTCAACGGCGAGATGGCTCACCGTGCCATCATCGTTATAGCCGATCAAATAACTGGCGATTAACATACCCGGCCCCTGACTCATTTCCAATGCAGAGATTATCGCCAGCAGGCCGCCGAACCACTATCCGTTGAACTACCTAGCAACGCATCGCAAGGCCGGTACTATTGCCTAAACTCTCTGCTATTCAAGGGCTTGGCGCTCGGATCACTGCTCCGCCAAGGATTGATATCCAGACCGCCGCGCCGCAGGTAGCGGGCGTAAACGGTCAGCGATTCCGGCTGACATTGTCGCCAGATATCGCAAAAAATCTGTTCCACACATTGCTCGTGGAAATCGTTCTGTTGGCGAAATGACACCAGATAGCGCAACAACGCCGCCTCATCCAATCTCGGGCCGTCACAGCAAATATGCACACTCGCCCAATCGGGTTGCCCGGTCACCGGACAACGTGAGCGCAGCAAGTGGCTGTAATAACTCTGCGCCAACTGACGGTCGTCGTGGCAAGCCAGCAGCGCGGCGTCCGGTTGATAATCGCGCATTTCAATGTCCTGCTCATCCAGACACTGCCCCCGCATAGCATCAATACCGAGCCCGCCGGGCCATGCCGCGGGACGATGTAAAACGACTGTCACCGGCGCACCACAGGCCGCACTCAAGTCGTTCTGCAACGTTTTCTGTACCGCATCAGTACTCGCCCAGCGTCCCTGATTAAAGGAATTCAGATACAGCTTGAAGGACTTGGACTCAATGATATTCGGCGAATCCGCCGGGAAGTGGAACTCCCCGCAGGCCACCAGAGGCTTGCCCCGCTCATTCAACCAGGACATTTCATAGGCATTCCAGATATCCACGCCCGCAAAGGGAAGATCGCCCTGAACGTTCAGGCGTGAGCGACCGTCAAGACGGGGAATCGGGTGCAAAACGTCAGGCGAATACTGCTCGGGATACTCAACCTGACTACCCAGGGGGCCGTGAAGACTCATTGCCGACTCCTCACTGACGCAGGCGCTTGCCGCTGTTGAGCAAGTGCATGCAATAGGCGTATGCCAGCAAGGTGAATACCGCGACCATCAAAAAGGCCGTGCCAACATTGACATCAGAGACCCCCAGCACGCCATAGCGGAAGGCATTGACGATATAGAGCATCGGATTCAGGCGCGACACCCCTGCCCAAAAGTCTGGCAGTAGATCTACCGAATAAAACACGCCACCGAGATAGGTCAGCGGCGTGAGGACAAACACCGGCACGATCGAGACGTCGTCGAAATTATTGGCATAGACCGCATTGATAAAGCCCGCCAGCGAGAACATTACCGAGGTCATCAGCACAATACCCACGGTCACCCACAAGTGATGGATGTGCATCTTGGTGAAAAACAGCGACAGCAATGTGACGATCAGCCCCACCAGCAAACCGCGCGCTACGCCGCCGAGCACATAGCCCCAGAGCACAGTATTGTTGGACATGGGCGACACCAAAATCTCTTCGACAAAACGCTGGAACTTGGCTGCAAAAAACGACGACACCACATTGGAATAACTGTTGGTGATCACCGACATCATAATCAGCCCCGGCACCACAAACTGCATGTAGCTGAAGCCACCCATCTCGCCGATACGGCTACCGATAAGCGTGCCGAAAATAATAAAATACAGCGACATGGTGATGGCTGGCGGCAGCAACGTCTGCATCCATATACGCAGGAAACGCCGGATTTCCTTCCGGATGATGGTAAAAAACGCGATCCATTGTTCACGGGCGGTCATACACTTCCCCTCTTGCGCCTTGGCCTAGTTCTTATTGGCCAACAGCGATACAAACAATTCTTCCAGACGGTTGGCCTTATTGCGCATACTCGTCACCTCAATACCTTGCGCAGACAGCGCCGCGAACACCGCATTGAGTGAAGCCCCTTTTTCCACCGCAACTTCCAGCATGTGGTCATCCGTTTTCTGGGTATCAAAGCCCGCCAACTGGATGTCATCCGGCACACTCTGCAGGGTATCCAGCACAAAGGTTTCTCGCTGCAGCTGCTTGAGCAGACTTTTCATCTCGGTGTTTTCGGCGATCTCGCCATGATCGATAATGGCGATGTGGCGGCAAAGGCTCTCCGCCTCCTCCAGATAGTGCGTGGTGAGAATGATGGTCGTGCCCTGCCGGTTGATCTCTTGGAGGAACGTCCACATTGAGCGACGCAGTTCGATATCTACCCCGGCGGTCGGCTCATCAAGAATTAACAGGCGTGGCTGGTGCACCAGGGCACGGGCAATCATCAATCGACGTTTCATGCCCCCTGACAGCATACGCGATGCCGTGTGACGCTTGTCCCACAGGTCGAGCTGCTTCAGGTAGGTCTCCGCGCGCTCGCAGGCGAGGTCTCGGCTAAGGCCGTAGTAGCCCGCCTGATTTACCACGATGTCCCACACAGTTTCAAAATTGGAGAAATTGAATTCCTGCGGAACTACGCCGATCTCTTTTTTGGCCAGCGCCAGCTCGCTATCAATCGAGTGCCCAAACACTTCAACACTGCCCGCGGTTTTCTTTACCAGCGAACAGATGATACCGATGGTGGTGGATTTACCGGCCCCGTTGGGGCCTAACAACGCAAAGAAGTCTCCCTCCTGAACCTCGAGATCAATGCCTTTCAGTGCTTCGAAGCCATTGTCGTAGACTTTCCGCAATCCCTTTATTTTCAGGGCCTTGCTCATAGTTTCACCCCATTCACAAATTCGCGTGACAAGCCGTCTATTTTGCCACGGCAGACAGATCGAATACACTGGCGCGCTTCAGTTACCGGTAGGGAGCCAGCGTGAACAGCCGATCGCATTATTTTCTGAATCTTGTTGAACAACTTGCCAGACAGTGCAAAAACGGCCTGCCCGGCCATGGCGGGCACAGTGAGGACGCCATCAGCAACACCATCGACACCGTGGAACAGTTGACGAGCCGAATGGCGCAGGGCGAGGACAGCGCAGCCCAGGGCCAGGCTCTGATCAGTCAGATCATTGCCCACTTTCCCGACATTGCCGCCATCATGCACCGCGATCTGCTGTGGTGCTTCGGTGGCGACTGCCTGCACTTTCTCAGCGACGACGAGCTTGCCCGCTATCAGCAACTCGAGGAACGGTACTATGAGGACTGCGGCGCCGAGGATTCGGCAGAAACGGGCCTGTATCGCGATCTGCGGGCAAAGGTGTTTGGCATGCACTGAGTCCGCCACGCGGACTCCACCTCAGCCGCGCCTTATTCGGGACGAAAAAAAAGCGAAACAGTTGTTTCGCTTTTTTGTTTGGAGCGGGAAACCGGGTTCGAACCGGCGACCTCAACCTTGGCAAGGTTGCGCTCTACCAACTGAGCTATTCCCGCGTAATGCCTTGTGCAGACTAAGAGCAACACATTCAACTCTTGTCTTTACTGCTTTGATATTTAAGCAGTTTTTATAAATCGGCGCGAATTCTAAAACCCGTCCAATTTACTGTCAAGCATTGCTTCGCCTCAATGCCTGTTTGAATATTTGCGCTGAAACTCAGCCGCCAATACCCAGAAATAATGGCGTCCCCTAGGGGACTCGAACCCCTGTTACTGCCGTGAAAGGGCAGTGTCCTAGGCCACTAGACGAAGGGGACGCAGTCTTTTTTAGAACCCCAAAAAGGGTGCCCGTCAAAAGAGGTGGCAATTTTAGTGGCCGCTTGTGGGGCCGTCAAGGCTATTTTCCAGCTTCCTTCGCTTTTTTTCACCGAAAATGAATGCCTTGCATCTACGGCAAACCGGCAGTGACTAAAGCCTGAACAGATTGACCACAAATTGCACTAAAGAGCTGGCCATTACAGCATTGGCAGACGGGCTTGCGCCCTAGCCAACTCCTCCCGGCATTCAACCATCATGCGCTTGAGAAGCTGCGCACAGCCCGGGATATCGTCAATCAGCCCAGCGACCATACCGGCGGTAATAACGCCACCATTGGCATCACCGGAGAGCAACGCTTCGCGGCCTCGCCCCCCCGCCACAAGGTGGCGGATATCCTCAAAGACACAGCCTCCAGGCTGATTTTCAATGCTGAGTACCTCATTCGACACCACATTGCTGAGCACCCTTGCGGTGTTACGCAGACTCCTGAAGATCAACCGCGTATCGCGTTCACTTGCATTAATCAGAGCCTGCTTAATATTATCGTGAATGGGCGCCTCCAGCGTGGCGCAAAACCGTGTTCCCATGTTTACGCCCTGAGCACCGAGCGCTAACGCTGCCGCCATGCCACGACCATCCGCGATACCGCCCGACGCAATCACCGGAATATCCAGTGCCGCTGCCGCAGCGGGAATCAATACCAACCCCGGCACGTCCTCCTCACCCGGATGGCCTGCGCACTCAAAGCCATCGATGCTGATGGCATCCACCCCCAGTGACTGCGCTTTCAGTGCGTGCCTGACCGCAACACACTTGTGAATCACTGTAATATCCGCCGCCTTGAGGCGTGGCCAGAATTCAATGGCCTCGTTACCTGCGGTTTCGACAATCTGCACACCGCTATCGATAATCGCATCGATATAGTCGCTGTATGGTGGTGGGTTAATCGAGGGAAACAGGGTCATATTGACCCCAAAAGGCTTGTCCGTCATCTCGCGACAACGGGCAATTTCGTCACGCAATGCATCGGGAGTGGGCTGGGTCAGCCCTGTGAGAATACCTAGCCCTCCAGCATTAGACACTGCAGAGGCCAATTCCGCACGCCCGACCCACTGCATCCCCCCCTGAATTATCGGGTAAGCAATGCCCAGCAGCTCGCATACTGCGTTCGCCATAGTGACTCCTCCATAGTTTGAAACAGCGGGACCGTTTTCAGTCTTTGGGGAGCGGTTTCGGACGATCCATTTTGAATAGATCTGTACCGCGGGCATACCAGCCACTGCCGTGAACGCGACCGATCAGGTTCATTGCCGGGGTATCTAAATAGACCTTATCCGGATCGAGGATGAATTCATCCTTTATATGTGTCACCAGAATCTCGCCAATCACAATGGTCTGACGCGGTCCGATTTCCAGCATTTCCAGGCTACGACATTCGAAGCTGACCGGGCTGCTGGCGATACGCTCAGGCGTCACCGCCGTCGATGGCAGGGTTTCGATATTGGCGTACTCCAATTCGTCCAGATCAGCCGGCGCATCAATGCTGGTCATATTCATTTTTTCAGCATCCGCTTCGCAAACCAGGTTAACGACGAACTCGCCAGTTGCGGCGATGTTGCTCGCGGTATTTTTCATCCCGCCACTAGCCGGATCTTTGAGCAAGCCCAACACCACCATCGGCGGTTCATCGCCTACCGCATTGAAAAAGCTGTATGGTGCCGCATTGCGCGTGCCGTCCTCAGACACCGTCGTAATCCAGGCAATTGGCCGCGGAGTAATGGTGGAGTTGAGGATTTTATAGCGCTTGATCAAACTCAATTCGCGCATATCAAAAAGCATGAATAACCACCTTTTGTCTGTTATCAGTCGGTGTAAGCGTATCTATGACGTTGCACGATTACGCATTTTTTTGTTGCTTACGCGCGGCGGCTTCAGCCCGCACCCGGGCGACTTCTTCGCCGGTTTGAGAAAGCGTGCCAAAACTCAGTTCCAAGGCGCTGTGCTGGCTCAGCTCGGAACTTTCTGCGGTATTCAGCAAACGCTTGGCCATTTCGACCGAGTGCCGATTGCCCGCACCAAAGGCCGATGCCATTTCAACCGCCTGCACGGTGGCCTGCCCTGCGGGCGCCAAGCGACTCAGCAGGCCCAGCGACAAGGCCTCCTGGGCGGTAACAACGCGCTCGGAAAATAAAATCTCAGCCGCGCGATAGACGCCCAGTTGCTTACGCAAGAACCAGATAAAACCGCCGTCAGGCACCAGGCCCAAACGCAGGAATGGCGCAGAGAACTTTGCCTCATCCGAAGCAATGATCAGATCACAGGCCAAGGCCAGACTCCAGCCCATGCCGATGGCCCCGCCTTCAACGGCCGCAATAACCGGCACTGGCAGACTGCGAAGGCGATGCATCACCTGTTGACCAAGTTCGAGCCGTGCAGCGGGTGCCAGTGCACCCTCACCTCTGGACGGCGGTGTTTTCAGATCCCCTCCGGCGCAAAAAAAGCCCCCCGCTGCCGCCAATACAACAGCACGCGGGGGACTAGCCTGGGATATTTCGCGAACGGCTGCATCCAGGTCATTCCACAGATCAAACGACACGGCATTTCTTGCCTGCGGACGATTCAGTGTCAGCACAACAACGTCGTGTTCGTTTCTTTCGACGGTGACCTGCGGCGTGTCTGCAGAGGAACTTGCAACCATTTTTATGTCCTTTTTCTTTCTCTTATTGAAGCGCCGAAAGAGGGTCCGACGCCGGAGCCAAAATTGCACTTAAGTGATATCTTGACCCAAAATTAATTCAAATGGATAATGCACTTGAATTCAAAAAAAATCAAACGAATATTGCCCTGAAGAATACTTTTAAACGTAAGGCCAGGGCAACAAAACCCGGTCATCCGGCCACGGCCGATGCCGTCCGCTCACTCGCAAAGGTTAAAACGCTATGACTGCAAGCAACACCGCTGCCCCGGCAAGCCAAACCGCCATTAACAGCGACCTCGCCTCCGCAAAACACTGCCTGGAGCAAGCCCAAAGCGCCGTAAACAAAGCGCTTGGCAGCATAAAATCGCTGTGTAGCACAAGCGGCGAATTTGATAATGCGATCATGGATGACTACCAGCTGGCCAGCTATGACCTGGCGTTCTGCACCGCGGAGCTGAGTGCTGCAGATATCATGCTGAACTACGCCAGCGAAGCCGGCGAACAGGATTCTCTGGCCCCCGAGACCAGCCTCGCCTTCATTGCCGAAGCACTCCACTCCGTGTATTCGCGCCTGATCTCACGCGCGGCAGAACTCAAGCTGAGCCGCAAAGATCTGCTGCAAGCTTTCGGCGAGGACTCACTCAACCAACTACTGGAACGCTATTTGAACGGTTCTGCCGTGGCCGCGCTGGGTGAAGCGATTATGCAGCGCAGCCATGCACGCCTGCCCTCGCTGCTGGACGAAGAGAAGGAAATGGTGAGAGAGGCCTTCTCCCGCTTTGGCGATGATGTGGTTGCCCCACTGGCAGAAGAGATTCATCGTAAAGACTTGGACATTCCCGACAGCATCCTCAAACCTGCCGCCGAACTCGGCTGCTTTGGCACGTCTATCCCCGAGCGTTTTGGCGGCTTGATGCCTGACGATCGCACCGACAGTCTGGGAATGATTGTGGTCACAGAGGAACTGTCACGCGCGTCACTCGGCGCCGCAGGCAGCTTGATCACTCGCCCGGAAATCGCGGCAAAAGCCCTGCTCAGCGGCGGCACCGATGCCCAGCAACAACACTGGCTGCCACGGCTGGCCAGCGGCGAGACCCTGTGCGCGATCTCTATCACCGAACCTAACTTCGGCTCGGATGTGGCCTCGATCTCACTCAAAGCCACCCCGACCGACGGCGGCTGGCTGCTTAACGGCAGCAAGACCTGGTGTACCTTCGCCGGCAAAGCCAACCTGCTGCTCACCCTGGCTCGCAGCAACCCGGATCCCAAGCTGGGCCACAAAGGCCTCAGCCTGTTTCTGGTAGAAAAACCCTCAGACACCGGCCACGAATTCAGCCACCAGCAAGCAAATGGCGGCAAGCTTTCCGGCAAAGCCATCAGCACCATTGGCTACCGCGGCATGCATTCTTTCGACCTGTTTTTTGAAGACTACTTCGTCCCCGCTGACAATCTGATTGGCGGAAAAGACGGCGAAGGCAAGGCGTTCTACTACACCATGGCTGGATTTTCCGGCGGCCGAATTCAAACTGCCGCCCGTGCAACCGGCGTTATGCAAGCGGCCTTCGAGCGCGCGCTGAGCTATGCAGGTGAGCGCAAAGTCTTCGGCAAAGCTATCGGCGAGTACCAGCTAACACGCGTCAAACTGGGCAGAATGCTGGCCACGCTTACGGCATCTCGGCAGTTCAGCTATCAGGTGGCACGCATGATGGACGATGGCAAAGGACAGATGGAAGCCAGCCTGGTGAAACTCTTCAGTTGCCGCGCTGCAGAATGGGTGGCACGGGAAGCCATGCAGATTCACGGCGGCATGGGCTACGCCGAAGAGTCAGCGGTCAGCCGCTATTTTATCGATGCACGTGTGCTGTCAATTTTTGAAGGCGCCGAGGAAACCCTGGCATTGAAAGTGATTGCGAAGGATTTGGTAAAACGCGCTCAGCCATGCTGAGCTGACAGTTGGGACACTGCACTGGGTAAGGCATCACCGACCCAGTGCAGTCTTTTTATTACAGACGCTCGATGATCGTGGCATTCGCCATGCCGCCTGCCTCACACATAGTTTGCAAACCATAGCGCAAGCCGCGATCTTTCAACGCATATATCAGCGTCGTCATTAAACGGGCACCACTGGCTCCCAGTGGATGCCCTACCGCAATCGCCCCACCGTTCACGTTCAACTTTTCGGGATCAGCGTCCATACCCTGCAGCCAGGCCAGAGGAACCGGCGCAAACGCTTCGTTCACCTCATACAGATCGATATCACTGATCGAGAGACCGGCCTTTTTCAGGGCCATTTGCGATGCGGGAATCGGCGCTTCCAGCATAATGACCGGGTCGTGCCCCAATACCGACATCTGATGAACTCGCGCCAGCGGCTGAACACCCAAACGCTTCAGGCCGTTTTCATTCACGACCAACAGCGCAGACGCACCATCGCAAATCTGACTGGCATTGGCCGCACTGATACGACCACCCTCTTGCAGCAGTTTGACACCGCCAATGCTTTCCAGCGTGGAATTGGCACGAATGCCCTCGTCGCTGACATGCTGAACCACACTGCCATCTTCCAGCGTAACTTCCAGAGGGAGAATCTGCTCCGTGAACGCCCCGGCCTCGGTGGCCGCCGCAGCCAACTGGTGACTGCGCAGCGCGAAGCGATCCAGCGTCTCACGGTCAAAGCCGTATTTTTCCGCCAGCATTTCCGCGCCGACAAACTGACTGAAGGGCTTGGGATACCGGGCGTTTAAGCCTGGACTGCGGTAAGTGCCGAAGCCGTGCTTTTCCGCCAGTGTCCAGGGCAGCCCCATGGGCACACGAGTCATGCTTTCCACACCCGCAGCCACCACGACATCCTGAATACCACTCATTACCGACGCCGCCGCAAAATGCAATGACTGCTGCGAAGAACCACATTGACGATCCACCGTGGTGCCGGGAACACTCTCCGGCAGCCCAGCCGCCAGCGCCGCCATACGGCCAATGTTAGCGCCCTGTTCGCCACCCGGGCAGGCACAGCCCATAATGACATCCTCAACCAGCGATGGATCGGCATCCACTTTATCCAACATGCCTTTCACCACCGCGCCGGCGAGATCTACCGGGTGCCAGCCCGCGAGTCGTCCTCCACGGCGACCGCCGGCGCTGCGCGCGGCAGCAACAATATACGCTTGCGACATCTGCTTTTCCTTTTCCTGTTACAGCTTGGGATTGACGCACTCAAGAGAAGAGTGCCAGTATTACGAATATTAACCTGTAGTGCAGAATCCCATTGCCAAAGATTCTTGTCAAGCGTATTATCCTTTTGGATGAAAGTGGCTAAGGGGCCGAAATACGCCACGTTCAGCGCGATCAGGCAAGACAGAGAACCGGCGTCGCATACACGCAGGCCCAAAGATTTGGATGAACACGTAACACCACCACCTAACGAATAATTTTTAACGATTAAACAGTAGGAATAACGATGATCTCCGACGTAAAACTGGGCATCAGCCTGTACAAATTCCCCAACTTCGGGCCGGAAATTGAACCCCTTGTTGAGTACGTGAAGCTGGCCGAGGATATGGGCTTTGAACACGTTCGTCTTCTCGATCATGTCGTCGGCATTGTGGCCGAGCGCCACGGCGGCATCGCACAAACCCCTTACACGGATAAAAGCATCATCCGCGAATGTTTTACGCTGATGGCTTACCTGTCAGCCGTTACCGACAAAATCCGCTTTATGACAGCGGTACTCGGCCTGCCCCAGCGCCAGACAGTTCTGGTCGCCAAACAGGCTGCCGAAGTCGACATTCTGTCTAAAGGTCGCCTGACCATGGGCGTCGCCGTGGGCTACAACCCGCTGGAGTTCGCCGCCATGGGCGAAGATTTTAAAACCCGCGGCAAGCGCTTCGAAGAACAGATCGACGTGATGCGCCGCCTGTGGATCGACCGCGATGTGAGCTACAAAGGTGAATGGCACGAGTTCCAGGACGTGAGCCTGTCGCCCCGCCCCATTCAACGCCCGATTCCCCTGTACTTCGGTATGGGCCGCAAAATTGCGCCGATTCCGCCCGATGTCGTTCTGCGTCGCGTTGGCCGCCTGGCGGATGGCTGGCTGCCCATCTTCGGTCCTGACGCCGAAGGTCAGAAAGCCGTGGACACCGTCTTTGCGGCAGCACGTGAAGCGGGTCGAGATCCCTCTGAGCTGACCATGTGCATGAGCATCGATGTGCCCGATCCGAAAGATCCCTCGTTCATCGACGATATCAAACGCCGCCGCGACTTTGGCGCCTCTCAGATCACTCTCAACCTGCTCGGCACCTCAGCCAGCGAACAGATTGAAAACCTCAGACAGGTTAATGAAACCCTGAACAAACACGGATGAATGCGCTGTGGCAAATGAACTGAATTACCCTGAAATCCGCGAGGCGGTCGCCAAACTCTGCGAGCAATTTCCCGGTGAATACTGGCGTGAACTGGACGAGCGTCACGCCTACCCCACCGAGTTTGTCGACACGCTGACTCAATCTGGCTACCTGTCGGTGATGATTCCCGAAGAGTACGGCGGCTCCGGCCTGCCTCTCGGTGCCGCCTGCGCCATTCTGGAAGAAATCCAGCGTGCCGGCTGCAACGGTGGCGCCTGCCACGCCCAGATGTACACCATGGGTACGCTGCTGCGCCACGGCAGTGAGGAACAGAAACAACGTTATCTGCCCAAAATTGCCACTGGCGAAATCCGCCTTCAGGCTTTTGGGGTGACCGAGCCGACCAGCGGCACCGATACAACCCGCATTCGCACCCAGGCGGTTCGCGATGGCGACGACTATGTGGTGAACGGGCAAAAAGTGTTTATCTCGCGCAGCGAGCACTCCGACCTGATGGTTCTGTTGGTCCGCACGACGCCTCGCGACCAGTGCGCCAAACGCACCGATGGCATGTCGGTCCTGCTGGTGGACATGAATGAAGCTCTGAACAATGGCATGACGATTCGCCCCATCAAAACCATGATGAATCACGCCACGACTGAGCTGTTCTTCGACAATCTCCGCGTACCGGTCAGCAACCGCATCGGGGAGGAAGGCAAAGGCTTTGCCTACATCATTGACGGTATGAACGCCGAGCGTATTCTGATCGCCTCCGAGTGTATCGGCGATGCCCGCTATTTTATCGAGAAAGCCAAACACTATGCCTGCGAGCGCGAGGTGTTCGGCCGCCCCATCGGGCAGAACCAGGGCATTCAGTTTCCCATCGCCCGCGCCCATATCCAGACGGAAGCCGCTGCGGCTGTGCTGGATCAGGCAATCAGCCGCTTTGAGAACGCCCAGCCCTGTGGCTCGGAAGCTAACATGGCCAAGCTGTTGGCCTCGGAAGCGTCCTGGCAGGCTGGCGATACCTGCATCCAGACCCATGGCGGCTACGGCTTTACACAGGAATACGATATTGAGCGCAAGTTCCGGGAGACCCGCCTGTATCAGGTTGCGCCCATATCGACAAACCTGATTCTGTCGCATATCGGCACCCACGAACTCGGCATGCCGAGGTCGTTCTGAGCCGCGCATGACAGACGCGCCTCTCAAAGGCCTATTGGTCGTTTCCCTCGAGCAGGCCGTCGCGGCACCCTACTGCTCCTCGCGCCTGGCAGACGCCGGCGCGAGAGTTATCAAAATTGAACGTGACGATGGCGATTTCGCCCGTCGCTACGATGCCGTTGCCCACGGTGAAAGCGCCTACTTTGTGTGGGTGAATCGCGGCAAAGAATCCCTCTGCCTGGACATTAAACAGCCCGCAGATCAGGCACTGCTGCAACGCATGCTTGATCGCGCCGATGTGTTTATCCAGAATCTCGCGCCCGGCGCCTGCGAACGTGCGGGCTTTGCTCAGGCGCAACTCCGCGCACGCAATCCCCGCTTGATTACGGTAGATATCAGCGGTTATGGCAGCAACGGACCGGCTGCCGAAATGAAAGCATACGACTTGCTGGTACAGTGTGAATCCGGGCTGGCCGCTATCACGGGGGCGCCCCAGGAACCCGGACGGGTGGGCGTTTCGGTCTGCGATATCGCCTGCGGCATGTACGCTCACACCGCGGTACTGCAGGCACTGATACAACGCGGCATCACTGGCGAGGGCCAGCATATTCAGGTCTCGCTGTTCGACGCCATTGCAGACTGGATGACCGTTCCCCTGCTGCATCAGGACTATGCCAATGCGCCGCCGCAGCGGCTTGGCCTGAACCATCCCAGCATTGCCCCCTATGGCGCGTACCGCTGCCTCGGCGGCGAGCAAGTGGTGTTCTCCATCCAAAACGAGCGCGAATGGCTGAGCTTTTGCGAGAATGTACTGCAGCAGTCGGATATCGCCACCCGGCCGGAGTTTCGCTGCAACGAGCAACGTACCGCACACCGGGCCGCACTCGATGCTGTCATCACTCAGGTTTTTGACGCCCTGCCCCGGCACGCGGTTATCGAGCGTCTGAAAGAAGCGCGCATTGCCTATGCCTCGCTGAACAGCGTGGCAGACTTCAGTCAACACAGCCAGTTGCGGCGTATAGCCGTAGAGACCCCATCGGGGCCGGTAGAGATTGTCGCGCCGCCCGCCCAGCAATCCGCCTTCACGCCCACACCCGGGCCAGTGCCCGCCTTGAATGAACACGGGGATGCACTGCGCCGAGAGTTCAGCGAAGCCGCGACATCCGAACGCCGCCAAGGGTAAATGTCAAAATCAAAAAATGCGTGAGGGCCGCCCTCCCGAGAGAGCGGCAATCCCTTACGCTTTCACGAAAGGCAGTCGCTCAGTCGGTTTGCCGGTGATCGCCAACAGCGCATTCGCAACCGCCGGGCCCACCACCGGAGTCCCCGGCTCGCCACAACCTGTGGGATTGTTAGCCGAAGGCACAATATAGGTCTCGACGTGGGGCGCTTCGTTCATCCGCAGCACCCGGTAGTTGTGAAAGTTCTGATTCTGGACCAGGCCTTTGTCCATGTTGACCTCGCCGAACAGACTGTAGGATAGGCCATAGTTAACGCCTCCCTCCATCTGTGCGCGAATCTGGTCAGGCACCACAGCAATGCCACAATCCACCGCCACAACGACGCGTCGCACTACCGGCTCGCCATCGCGCAACTGAACCTCAACTACGTTGGCAACGACGGATCCGAAACACTCGTGCACCGCCAAGCCTCGCGTCCACCCCTCATCCAGCGGTTTTCCCCAGCCAGACTTCTCTTCGACCAGTGCCAGCACACCCAGGTGTCGATCCTGTTTGCCCCGCTGATACAGCTCCCGGCGATAGGCCAGCGGATCGATACCGGCACGCTGCGCCAACTGGTCAATACTGTGCTCCATGGCCATCGCCGTATGAGTGGAACCCACCGAACGTAACCAGAGAATGGGCACTTTGGTATCCGGGGATAACAAGCGGGCATCCACATCGGCAATCGCCGAGAAATAGGGTGAGTGCTGCACCCCTTCCACCGACGTGTGGTCAACGCGGCCTTTTACCGCAGCGGCCAAGGGCGAATTCGCCAGAATCGATGGCGTCACAATGCGATGCTGCCAGGCAGTCGGGTAACCCGCGTCATCGACAGCAACGCGCACCCGATGATGCGCAGGCGCGCGATAAAAGCCCGAGGCCATATCATCTTCCCGGCTCCACACCAGCTTCACCGGCGTGAAATCGCCCAGCTTTTTGGCGATGTGCACCGCCATCAACTGGTAATCGGAATCGGCCACCGACCGGCGTCCAAAGCTGCCGCCACAGGGCAGCGTGACAATTTCCACATCCTCGGCCTTGCCGCCAATGACCTTGGCCACATTTTCCTGATCCATGGTTTGATTCTGGGCGCCGAACGTCAGCCGAGCACGCTTGCCCTGCACCTGTGCCACGCAGTTCATCGGCTCCATGGACGCGTGGGCAAGATAGGGCGAAACGAAGTGAAATTCGGCACTGGCGTCTGACGTGCTCAGCGCCGCCGCCCGCTCGCCTTTTGATTCAAAGGCGCGCCAGGGGCCGGCGTCCGGGTTCTCCAGCAACGTCCGGTAGTCGTCCAGAATCTCATCACTGGAACGCATTTCGGCGTCACTGTCATCCCATTCGACCGTCAGGGCCTTTCGCCCCTTGAAGGCCGCGTGGGTGTTTTTCGCCACCACGGCAACCCCGCCGGGAATGGTAAATACCTGCAACACGCCACGCACTTTGCGGGCGGCGCTGTCATCGACACGTTTAACTGAGCCCCCAAAGCGGGGTGGCTGTGCTACCGCGGCGTAAACCATGCCCGGCAAGCGCACATCCTGAGTGAATGTCTCCTGCCCCGTGGACTTGTCACTGGCATCAAGCCGGTTCAGTTTATCGCTGCCCAGCAGGCGGAACTGATCCGGCGATTTCAGCGTCGGTTCCGCGGGGGGAGTCTGTGCAGCCGCCCCGGCAAGCAGTTCGCCAAAGCGCGCGGAGCGGCCGGATGCCGCATGGCGAACCCGCCCATTCTCAACATCGATACTGTCAGCGCTGACCGACCACTGCTTCGCGGCCGCCTGCACAAACATGGCGCGCGCCGAGGCGCCCACCTTGCGCAACTGCAGCCAGGAATTGCTGATCGTGGTCGAACCGCCGGTAATTTGTTTTTTAATGCGCGTATGGCCGTATACCGTCGGATCTGACGGCGCCATTTCTACCCGGACTTGCGCCCAGTCGGCATCCAACTCTTCCGCCACCAATGCTGCCAAGCCGGTGTGCGCGCCCTGCCCCATTTCTGAATGCTTGGCGATGACGGTCACAAGACTGTCGGCATCAATGCGCAAAAAGGGGCCAAACGCCCCAAACCGTTCGGCATCAGCCTGAGGCGACGCCAAGCCTTGCAGCGGCAGGCTGCCAACCATCAAGGCACCGCCAGTGAGCGAGGCCGCGACCAGGAAACGTCGACGCGAGATCAGCAGCGCATTCTGCTCATTGATAGCCATAGCGTATTCTCCCCGTTATTTCTCGGCAGCAACCAGATCGGCAGCGTCGTGAATCGCTTCGCGAATGCGCTGATAGGTGCCACAACGACAGACGTTACCGGACATCGCCGCGTCAATCTGCTCATCGCTTGGCTGTGGGGTTTTGTCCAGCAGGGCCTTGGCCGCCATGATCTGACCAGACTGACAATAGCCGCACTGCGGCACATTGCGGGCCACCCACGCCTTCTGCAGCGGATGCTCCCCACCCAAACCTTCTATCGTCGTGATTTCTGCACCGACCATGGCCTGCGCAGGCATGACGCAGGCGCGGACCGGGTTGCCATTCATCAGCACCGTACAGGCCCCGCACTGGGCAATGCCGCAACCGAACTTGGTGCCCGTCAGCGCCAACTCGTCGCGCAACACCCACAAAAGCGGCGTATCGTCATCAATGTCGGCAGACAGGGTTTCACCATTGATCTTCAGCTCAATCTGCATAACGGCCTCGCCTTATCGTTGCGTGATCGGTACAGGGCATAACTCACGCATTTACTTGTTCAATGTTGTCAGCATCTCATACAGTGGATCATTGGGCTTGCGCGCACTCAACTGGTCTGCGGGTGCGTCGGCCAGCCCCTGATCCGCCCGGGGGACCACGCGCTCAAAGTCGTGCAGGCCTCGTCGGAAGGCAATCTTCCACTCACCGTTGCGACGCTCGAAACGATCCAGATAGCGGCCCTTCAGGAAGTAATCTTCCTCGTCGCTACCCGCTTTGTTCATTCGACGGTGATGGGCAAAAAACAGGCACTCTGCAATCGCTTTATCACCGTCGATCTCGATCAAGGGGTTGGTAATCAAATGTGTGGTGCTTTTCACCTTGGCGCGGATCGCCTTCATCCCCGCCGTAATAAAGTCATGAGACTTGCCCTTGAAACCGCCGTGCTGGTGATCGGAATCCGCAAAGAAGCAGCCGCGCAGCGCTTCTTCATCCAGGCGGTCCCAGCCACGTGCATACAGATAGAGCACATCGGTAATCTGCTGGCGCGCTTCTGTTTCGCGCTGGTGCGCCAGCAGGCTGTTCAGCACACTGTGCTCGGGGGCGCTCTCCGCTTTTGGCGGCTGTGATCCCGCTCGACTGGACAGCGCGAACAGCCCCAGTGGCAGGGCTAATAAGGCTTTTGTCATCAGCTGACGACGTTTGTTCTCAATCATTATTCTTCTCCCGCCCATCTAAGGGCTAACAAGGGGACTAATGCCAGCGCAAGGTTTACAGAGAACCAGCAGATTTCAAAGCATCGATGTCTTCAGCAGAAACGCCCCAGTCACTCAATGCGCTCTCATTGTGCTCACCGCGCCGCGGCGGTGGCCCCTGAATGGCGCCGGGCGTTGCGGAAAAACGCGGTGCCGGTGCCGGTTGAACCACCCCGTCGATGTCCACGAAGGTTTCGCGGGCCACGTTGTGCGGATGCTTCGGCGCCTCCTCCAGACTTGCCACGGGTGCAAAACAGGCATCGGTCGCATCCAGAATCTCGCACCACTCGGCGCAGCTCTTCTGCGCGATCACCGCCGCCAGCTTTTCCTTCAACTCTGGCCAATCCTCGCGGGACATCTGCTTCTGGAATTGCGGATCGTCGATGCCGGTTTTCTCCAGCATGAGCGCATAGAACTGCGGCTCAATGGGGCCGAGAGAAATCCATTTGCCATCCGCGCACTGGTACACATCATAGAACGGCGCCGCGCCATCCAGTACATTGGCTTCCCGCTCATCCTTCCAGCGACCAGAGCTTTTGAAACCGTAGAACATCGACATCAACGACGCCGCACCATCACTCACTGCGCAATCAATCACCTGACCTTCACCGGTTTCGCGGGCGTGCAGCACACCGGCCAGAATACCCAGCGCCAGATACAGCGAACCACCACCAAAGTCACCGACCACATTCAGAGGGGGAACCGGCTTGTCGCGCCCGCCCATAGCATGCAGCGCACCACTGATGGCGATGTAGTTAATATCGTGTCCAGCGGCCATCGCATAGGGGCCTGTTTGCCCCCAACCGGTCATGCGGCCGTATACCAGGCGGGGATTACGCGCCAATGCAACGTCGGGCCCAAGGCCAATACGCTCCATCACACCGGGACGAAAACCCTCGAAAACCACATCGGCGGTAGCCATCAACGACAGGCACAATTCCACCGACTTGGGATTTTTCAGATCGAGCGCCACTGAGCGACGTCCTCGAAACGTCACGTCGTCAGAGCCGCCAGGAGCGCCACCCTTGCGGTCGATGCGAATGACATCAGCGCCGAGATCGGACAATAGCATGCCGCAAAACGGGCCGGGGCCAATCCCCGCAAACTCGATGATTTTCAATCCCTTAAGCGGACCTTGTGACATAACACTTAAACCTTAAATTGCGTCGCTGATAAGCAGCCCTGCCCGCCTGAGAACAGGCAGGGCTGCAGTCATGTTTTATTTCTTTTCTTTGGGACGGTTGGCGTCTGCCATCGCTTTGGCATCCAGGCCGTTTACCAGATTGCCGCTGAGCAGCTGATTGTGGGCGTGGGCCAGGTGATGCATGTGGAAAACACCATCCATCGACGTGCGCTTGCCACGCAGGTCTTCCACAAAATTAATCGCCTGCTTGGTCAATGCCAGACCAAAGCGCGAACGTTCAGCCAACTCATCAGCCATTTCCACGACATTGGCTTTCAGCTCATCGCGAGGAACTACCGCGTTAACCATGCCATACATATAGGCACGATCCGCAGGCATGCGGCGACCCAGCATCAGGAACTCGCGGGCAATGCGCGGCGGCAGCTCAAAGGCGTGGGCAAAATACTCCACGCCCGGCACACCCATACGCACCACCGGGTCCTGAAAGAACGCGTCTTCCGACGCCACGATCAGGTCACAGGCCCAGGCCAGCATCAGACCACCCGCGACACAGGCGCCCTGCACCATGGCGATGGTGGGCTTGGGAATTTCCTGCCAGCGACGACAGAAACCGAGGTAGGCATCCTGCTCCAGTACGTACTGCAGCTCGGCACCGGGCTTGTCGACGTGGTCGTACCACAGTGTCTTGCGCTCACGCGGCATCATGCGGTCGCGGTCTGGCGTACCAATATCGTGACCCGCAGAGAAGTGCTTGCCTTCGCCGCCCAGCACAATCACCTTCACTTCCTCGTCTTCCACTGCCCGCTTGAAGCAGTCATCCAACTGATTCAGCAAGCGGTAGTTCTGGGCATTGCTGTATTCGGGCCGGTTCAACATGATCCAGGCCGTCGTCCCCTTCACTTCGTAGCTGACGAATTCCGGCGTGGTGTCCGCGCCTGCCGTGTTTTCCGTATTCTGATCTGTGGTCGCCATATCGATAACCTATCTGTAATGAGTAAAACCGCCGCGATCAGCGCGGCGCCATGCGAATTGCGCCGTCCAAACGTACGTCTTCGCCATTGAAGTAGCTGTTGGTCACCATGCAGACAGCGAGCTGCGCGAATTCCTGCGGCGCGCCAAAGCGCTTGGGAAACGGCACGCCCTGCGCCAGGCTTTCTTTGACATTGTCTGGCGCACGACTCATCAGCGGCGTATCGAAAATGCCGGGCAGTATGGTGTTAACGCGAATACCGTCGTTCATCAGGTCGCGAGCGACCGGCAGCGTCAAACTGACCACGCCACCTTTAGACGCGGCATACGCCGCCTGACCGATCTGGCCGTCTTCAGCCGCCGCACTGGAGGTATTGATGATCACGCCGCGCTCGCCATCTTCCATCGGCTCCAGATCGAGCATGCCCTGTGCAGCATTGGCGATACAGCGGAAGGTGCCCACCAGGTTGATCTGGATAATGCTGTTGAACAGATCCATCGGGAATCGCTTGGTTTCACCGGTGTTGCGATCGCGGCTCGCGGTTTTCACGGATTTACCGGTACCCGCACAGTTAACCAGAATGCGCTCCTGACCGTGGGCCGCGCGCGCTTTCTCAAACCCTGCAACGACATCGTCATCAGAGGTGACATTCACCTGACAGAACACTCCGCCAATTTCGGCAGCGACCTGTTCGCCGCGCTCGGCATTCATATCGAACAGCGCGACCTTCACGCCCTCCGCACTCAATGCGCGGGCCACTGCCTCACCCAACCCTGAGGCACCACCTGTGACCACTGCAGCCACTGAACTATCAAGCTTCATATCTCTCCCCTCGCAACGCGATGTTTCTCTTACCACCGGCAACGCTGCGCAATGTAATAAACAGATCTTTTTCAGACGCCCACCAGAGCCCCTGAACAACAGGAGCTATTTTTATCTCAAAAGCCCTCGCTATTGCAATACGAATTTTACATATAAGTGCAAATTTGTTCTTGACGTCAGATTGCTGCTTTTGCTAATTTCATCCAAGCGCTTTAATCCGGGCAGCGCCCTGCATGTCGCAAAGCGCGCCCCACTACTAAAGATAAAGAGTATGGATAACGAGACCTTTGAATTGCTGCGCACCACCGTGCGCCGGTTTGTGGATAACACCCTGATTCCCGCTGAAAACCGACTGGAAGAAGAAAACGATATTCCCGAGGAAATCATTCAGGCCATGCGTGAGCTGGGGCTGTTTGGCCTCTCTATTCCGGAAGAATACGGCGGCATCGGCCTGACCATGTCTGAAGAAGCGCAGATTATTCGCGAACTCACTCGCGCATCGATCGTTTTCCGCTCATTGATTGGCACCACCGTCGGCATTGGCTCGCAAGGCATCATGATGGATGGCAGTGAAGAGCAGAAACGCGAGTGGCTGCCCAGACTGGCAACCGGCGAAGCCATCTCCAGCTTTGCGCTTACCGAGCCTGAAGCCGGCTCTGACGCCGCGTCACTGAAAACGGTCGCCGTTAAAGATGGCGACGTCTACCGTATCAGCGGCACCAAGCGCTTTATCACTAATGCTCAGCGCGCAGCGGTCTTCACCGTGATGGCCCGCACTGAAAAAGATGTGCCCGGCGCGGGTGGCATTTCCGCCTTTGTTGTCCCCGCGAATACGCCCGGCATCAGCTTTGGCAAGGTCGACAAGAAGATGGGGCAACACGGCTCCAAAACCTGTGACGTGATCTTCGATAACTGCGAAGTGCCCGCCTCGGCCATTATCGGCGGTGTCCCCGGACAGGGTTTCAAAACCGCGATGAAAGTGTTGGACCGCGGCCGTATTCATATCGCCGCCGTCGCCCTGGGCATGTGCGATCGCCTGATCCACGAAAGTCTGAGCTACGCCACCGAGCGCAAGCAGTTCGGCCAGCCCATCGCGCAATTCCAGCTGATTCAGGCCATGCTGGCCGACAGTCAGACCGAGCGTCTTGCTATCGAATCCATGTTGACCTCCGTGGCGGCCCGATTCGATGCCCGCGAGAAAGTCAGCATGGACGCCTCCTGCCTCAAATACTTTGCCACCGAGGCGGTCGGCCGCGTTGCTGATCGCGCGGTACAGATTCTCGGCGGGTCCGGTTATATGGCGGAATACAAGGTGGAGCGCTTCTACCGGGATGTGCGCCTGCTGCGCATTTACGAAGGCACCTCGCAGATTCAACAGATGATCATTGCCAAAACCATGATCCGCAATGCCGCTGATCAGGCCTAACTGGCACGGATTTCAGGAGTAACGAGTATGAAAGGCTCACAGGTCGCTATTGTCGGCGTAGGCGAAACGCCCTACGTTCGCGCCAGCGAGGCCACCCCCATAGAAATGCTGGCGGCAGCCTCCCGTCAGGCCATTGCCGATGCCGGACTCAAGATATCGGATATCGACGGTGTGATTGGCAATCGCATGAACCACTCCACCGACGACCTTTGCTTTAATCTGGGCGTTACGCAGCACGTGTTCACCGCCACTACCGATGTCGCTGGTGGCACGGCCACCACCGGCTCCGCGGTCATGCTGGCACAGCTTGCGGTTGAGGCCGGACTGGCCAACTACGTACTCGTCCCTTACGGGATTTCCTGCTCCGCGCCCGGCGGCCCCTATATGTTCCACGGTCGCGAACCCTTGAAAGCCGACCTGGAAATGCCATTGGGCTACTACGGTCAGCCCTCCTACTTCGCCGCGATGGCCAATCGCTATCGCCACGAGTTTGGCCTGACCGAAGAAGAGCTTGCCTCGGTGGCGCTGACCTTCCGTCGCTGGGCCACCATGAACCCCAACGCACAGAAACAGTCACCGATGGATTTTGAGGGCTATCAGAAAAGCCCGATGATTTCCTCGCCCCTGCGCGCCGCTGACTGCTGCCTGATGACTGACGGTGCCGGCGCCTACATCGTTACCAGCACCGAGCGTGCCCGCGACCTGAAGCAGCCTCCCATTAATGTTGCTGCGGTCGCCATGCACAGTAATCCCTGGCCACAGTCCATGGTGCTGACCCAGAACCCCGACCTGCTGGAACTGCCCGGTCGCGGCTCGGCGGCCAAAGCCTATGCCATGGCCGGAATGAGCGCCAAGGATCTCGATCTGGCGCAGGTTTATGACTGCTTCGCCATTTCCGCCATTCTGCAAACCGAGATGCTGGGCATCTGCGAGCGTGGCGAAGGCGCCAAATTCTTCCATGCGGGACATGCCATGCCCGGCGGTAAGTTGCCGATCAACACCAGCGGCGGGCATATGTCCGGCGGCTATGTGCCCGGCATCAACCTGCTGATTGAAGCGGTTCGTCAACTCCGCCATGAACGCGGTGAGGCCCAGGTGCCGGACGCCAAGGTATGCGCCGTCGCCGGTCTGGGCGGCAACTCCCACTCCACCACTATTCTGACGAGGGCTTAACATGGGCATTCCCGTTTTTCCCCCGCGTTTCGACAGCGATCTTCTCAAGCCCTTCTACGACGGCCTGGCCCAGGGAGAACTGCGCCTGAGTGCCTGTTCGGAATGTGGCAAGTTTCACTGGTACCCCCCGGAAGTTCTGCCCTGCCATCCAGAGGCGGAGCTGGTGTGGAAGCCGGTTTCAACCGAGGGCGTGGTGTATACCTTCACCACCATCGAGCGCAGCCTTTTGCCGGGCGATCACCGCGACGAAGTGCCGTTTACGGTAGTTCTGGTCGCATCAAAGGATACCCCCCACTTACGGGTCCCCGGTCTTTTTATCAGCGACGACGGCAGCGAGCCGCAGTGCGACATGTCTGTTCGCCTGCGCCCCGTGCAGATTGGTGACTACTGGCTACCGGCCTTTGAACCCATTGCAGCCTGAGACATTCCATCGCGCCGTTTGGCTCTGCCGCGGCGCGACGACATACCGATAACAGGAGATAACACCATGCAAGGCCCACTGGAAGGACTCACCGTCCTGGAAATTTCCAATGTCATGCCCGGCAGCATCGCCGGTGTCTTGCTGGCCGACCACGGCGCCAACGTCATCAAGATTGAGCCCCATGGCGGCAACCACTTTGCTCACGAACTGGTGCGCAAAGGCTGGGACCGTAACAAGAAAAGCATTGAGCTGGATCTGCACAAGCCCGAGGAACTGGAGAAAATTAAGGCGCTGGCCGCCTCGGCAGATGTGCTGATCCACTCGCTGGAAGCCCCCGAAGCCGCCGCGCTTGGTCTGAACGCTGAAAGCCTGTCAGCCGGCAACCCGGAACTGATTGTTTGCGGACTCACCGCCTACGGCCAGGACACCCCTTTCAAAGACCGCCCCTACGGCGAATCGCTGGTCGCTGCCCGCCTCGGCGGCATGCTGGAAAAAGGCAGTCCCTACCGCGACGGTCCGCTGTATATGGGCCACCCAGCCCTGCATTACGGCCAGGCCTTTCTCGCGGTTATCGACATTCTCGCCGCACTGCGTGCCCGTCATGAATCCGGCATCGGCCAGGACGTGGAAGCTTCATTGTTTGATTCCTTCCTCGCCCAGTCGCCGATGAACTGGTGGTGGCACCCGGAAGGCATTTCCTATATCAAGCGTCCCGCCAAAGCCAGTAAAACCGGCACGCCCTTCGGCCACACCCGTCTGGTCACCACCAAGTTCCAGTGTGCCGACGGCGAATACCTGCAAATGCACACCGGCGGTGTAGGCTCGTTCAAGCGCGCCATGGATATTCTCGGCTTCGGTGATCGCGTTCAAGCCATTGACGGTCCGGAAATGGCCGTGCCGCTCAGTGACGATGAGTATCAGATTGCCCGCGTGGAAATCTACGACGCCTTTAAGAAAAAGCCCCGCGCCGAATGGCTGAAGCTGTTCCACGAGGCCGATATTGCTTCGCTGCCCGTGCTGCGCCCGGCCGAAGTCCTGCTTGATGAGCAGGTGGAATTCCTCGAACAGCGCGTCGAAATTCCCGATGAAGACTTCGGCACGATCCATCAGGCGGGTCCGGCTATTCGCTTCCGCCGCGCCGGTGGTGCCAGCATCAAACCGGCCCCCAAAGTCGGTCAGCACAACGCCGAGCTTGACGCGCTGCTGCAACAGCCAGGCAAACCCTCCAGTAACAGCAAGGGCAAGCCGCTCAGCCACGCCCTGGAAGGCATTCGCATTCTCGACCTCAGCTCCTTCTTCGCCTGTGGCTATGCTGGCAAGCTGATGTCAGACATGGGCGCCGATGTAATCAAGATCGAAACGCCATCCGGCGACCAGATGCGTCCGCTGCCCGACCCGTTTGAAGGCTGTCAGCGTGGCAAGCGCGATATCGTCGTCAACCTGAAAACCGCAGAAGGTCTGGAAATCGTCAGAAAACTGGTCGCCACCGCCGACGTGGTGATGCACAACATGCGTCCCGGCAAAGCCGACAAACTCGGCATTGGCTACGAGGCCCTGACCGAAATCAAACCCGATTTGATCTACGCCTACCTGCCCGGCTACGGCTCCACCGGCCCCAAGTCCAAACTGAAAAGCTTCGCCCCGCTGATCAGCGGCTTCTGCGGCCTGCTGTACGAAGGCGCTGGCGAGGGGAACGATCCGATCCCCAGCGTTTACGGCAACGAGGACTACAACAACGGTTTCCTTGGCGCGGTCGGCGTCCTGATGGCCCTGCAAAACCGTGCGAAGACCGGCAAAGGCGATTATCTGGAATGCCCACAGGTACATTCCAGCCTGTTCACCACCTCTGAGCACTTCCTGAATGCCAACCGCGAGACCGTCTACGGCCTGCGCATGGACAAGGACCAGATGGGCTTCAACGCGCTCGATCGCCTCTACCAGACCGCTGACGACCGCTGGATCTGTATTGCCAGCACCTCTGACGCGCACTTTGCCGGGCTGTGCAAAGGTATTGGTCAGGCCGAACTGGCCCACGATCCGCGCTTTGCCACCGCCAAGGCCCGTTCACAGAACGACGCCCAACTGCTGGACATTCTGCAACCCTACTTCGCCGCCCATAGCGCAGAGGACGCCTTCCAGGCGCTGGACGCCGCCGGAGCCGCGATTGAAATCGCAGCGGACGACCACTGGCTGCCCGACTTCCTCGAAAAAGCCGAGTGGGCAGAAACCCATGGTCACGTGTTTGATCAGCCCACGTCGATGTATGGCCATATTCGCGAAGTCGGCATTGTGAACCGCCTGTCGAAAACCCCGGCAGTCCGCAAAGGTCCTGCCCCGCAATTCGGCGGCCACACTCGCGAGATACTGGCTGAGCTGGGCTACAGCAGCGAGCAGATCGACAGCCTGATTTCCGGCAAGCAAGTGCTGTCGGTGTAACGAGTTATTGGAGAAAGACGAAACATGCGGGCTCTTGACGATATTTTTGTACTGGACCTCAGCCGTGTACTGGCGGGTCCCTGGGCAACCCAGATTCTCGCCGATCTGGGCGCCACCGTGGTGAAGGTAGAGAAGCCCGGCGAGGGTGACGACACCCGCCGCTGGGGGCCTCCTTTCCTGAATGATCCGGAAACCGGTGAACCCGCCGATGCCGCGTATTACCTGTCCGCCAACCGCGGCAAACGCTCCATCACGGTTGACCTTGCCTCGGAAGAAGGCCAGGAAATCATCCGCAAACTGGCAGCCAAGGCCGACGTACTGGTAGAAAACTACAAGCTGGGTGGCCTGAAGAAGTACGGTCTGGACTACGACAGCCTGAAGGAAATCAACCCGCGGCTGGTGTACTGCTCCATTACGGGCTTTGGTCAGGACGGCCCCTACGCCCCGCGTGCAGGCTATGACTTCCTGATTCAGGCCATGGGCGGCATGATGAGCGTAACTGGTGAGCGCGATGACCTGCCTGGCGGTGGCCCTCAGAAAGCCGGGGTAGCTTTTGCCGATATTAGTTCGGGCCTGTATGCAGCCATTGCCATCTTGGGCGCACTGAACCAACGCCATCGCAGCAACAAAGGCCAGTATATTGATATTGCCCTGCTCGATGTGCAGGTGTTCAACATGGCGAATCAGGCGCTCGCCTATATGGTCAGTGGCGAATCACCCAAGCGCATGGGCAATGGCCACGCGGTCGTGGTGCCCTACCAGAGTTTCCCGACCTCCAACGGTCACGTCATCATCGCCACTGGCAACGACAACCAGTATCGCAAACTGATGGATGTGCTCGGCCGTTCCGACTTATCCGACGACCCGCGCTTTGCCAAGATGTCGGGCCGGGTGAAAAACCGCCACGAACTGATTCCGCTGATCGAAGCCGAGACCCGCAAGCTGAGCAGCGCCGAGCTGTACGAAAAGCTTGAAGCTGTCTCGGTGCCCTGCGGCCCGATCAACACATTGGAAGAAGTGTTTAAAGATCCCCAGGTCATTCACCGCCAGATTCGCAAAGACCTGCCCCATTCCCAGCAAGGCACCGTACCCGGTATGGCGACACCACTGCGCCTGTCCGATTCGCCGACACCCTACGATCGTGGGCCACCGGTACTCGGCGAAAACACCGACGAAGTGCTTCAGGAGATGCTGGGACTGGACAGCGATGCGCTATCTGAACTGCGGGAACGACAAGTGATTTAACCGAGGAGGCTCAACACCATCCGAGCTGAGGCTCCATAGCTGTTAATAATAAGGAGAAGCTATGCCATCACTGAAAATCCAAGCCGACACAGAAAAGTGCCAGGGGCATGCGCGTTGCTACGCCATCGCCCCGGAACTGTTTGCACTTGATGAAGAAGGCTATATCGGCTTTGACGAAAAGATCATTGCCAGCGACCAGGAGCAAACCGTACGACAGGGAATTCGCGCGTGCCCCGAACATGCACTGCGTATGAGAAAAGGAGAAGAATAATGCTCACCAACGCTGAAATCCCCTCACACGTTCCACAGGATCTCGTCAGCAGTTTCAATTTCTGGACAGCCAAAGACATGGCCCCCACCCCTGGTGGCGACCCCCATCTGTCGCTGTCGGCGCTGCGTAAGGGGCCACGCATTTTCTATTCACCCAATAACACCCGCGACGGCCAGGGCACATGGGTACTGACCAGTATCGACGATATGCGCACTGTGCTGCGCGATACCGAGACGTTTTCCAGCCACCGCAGTATTTTCGCCAGCGCATTGGGTGAGAACTGGCCGCTGATTCCACTGGAAATCGATCCACCGGACCACTCCACCTTCCGCAAGCTGCTCAACCCGCTGTTTTCACCCCAGCGAATGGAAAAGCTGGAAGCTCAGGTACGTCAGCGGGCCATAGACCTCATTGAATCGTTCAAAGACAAAGGGTCTTGCGAGGTGATGAGCGAATTTGCCTTCCCCTACGCGGTCAGTATTTTCCTGGAGTTTCTCGGCCTGCCCAAAGAGCGCATGAAAGAGTTTCTCGGCTGGGCGACCAACCTGCTGCATCCCGCAACGCCCCAGCATCGCACCGATGCCGCCATGGAGGTGATCGCCTACCTCGACGATCTGGCCAAGCTACGCCGCAGCACGCCTGCCGATGACTTTATGAGCTTTGTGGTCGACGCCGAGGTCGATGGACGTCGCCTCAGCGATAAAGAAGTGCGCGGCATTGCCGTGCTGGTGTTTATCGCGGGCCTGGACACCGTTGCAGCGGGCATTGGTTTCGACCTCAGCCATCTTGCGCGACACCAGGACGACCAGCAGACCCTTCGGGAAAAGCCGGAGATGATTCCCAATGCCGTAGAAGAGCTATTGCGCGCCTATTCCACTGTGCAGATGGTGCGCGTGGCAAAGCAAGACACCGAGCTGGCCGGGGTACAGATCAAAGCGGGAGATCTCATCACTTGCGCGTCGCAAATCGCCAACCGCGACCCCAATGAATTTCCCGACCCGGACAAGATCGACTTTGAACGCAACGCCAACCGACATATGGCCTTCGCCTACGGGGTTCACCGCTGCCTGGGGTCTCACCTCGCCCGCCGGGAGCTGGTTGCCTCACTCGAGGAGTGGATGAAGCGTATCCCGCCATTCCGTGTAAAAAACGGCACTGAACCCGTTGCCCACGGCGGCTTTGTATTCGGCGTGCAATCTCTGGAAATTTCCTGGGACTAATGTTTCCTGTGACTCATATTTCCTGAGACTAACATTTCCCAAGACTACAATTACCAGGACTAAGTACAACCGCGTCACGTACCGACCTTGTCGGTGCGTGACTCGCGCCTCTCCGTCCAGTTATATTCTGTTCTGCCTGCTCCCTTCCCTGCGCTCCCTTTCTCTGCAGCCTAGAGCCCCTGCCGCTTTTCTGACCGGCAGGAACGCCATTGTCTATTCACTGATTCGCAGCCGGTTTTTTGACCGCCGGCAGAGAGAAGAAACACCAGGCTGCAGGTATTAACAGCGCCGCGAACAGGATAAATGCCAGAGAATAGCCGCGAGTGACATCCCGTATGCCCCCGGCGACGACGGCGCCAACGCCCGCAGTACTGCCCACAGCAAAGACCACCCCCATAACACGGCCGAAGCGCTCCGCACCCCAGTGGTCGACAATATACGAGGACACCAGCGGCAGACTGGCACCGGTTCCCACGGCCAGCAAGGCGACCCCCAGCATGAGCGGAATGAAGCCGGAGAACAGTCCCAGCGCCAGTAAACCGGCAAGCTGACTGATCAACAGCAAGAGATAGGGCCACCAATGCCCGGCCCAATCACACAGCATGCCGGAACCCAGCTTACTCAATACCATGACGAACGACGCCACACTGACCACCAGCGCAGCCTGCGGCGCGATGACCGCTTGGTCGGCCGCCAAGGTGCCGAGATTGTGCAATGTGGCCACGAACAACAAATTCGGAACAAAGAAGGCAATACCCAGCTTAAGCACCGCCGCAGACAACAGGTGTTTGCCATCATTCGACGTCGCAGCGCTTTTTTCCTGGCCGCTATCGTCGGCCTCATCACCGCCCACCAGCAGGATGCCGGGGATGACGACGGCCAACATAACCAGCGCCGCCAATATCTGGAAAGCGGCCCGCCAGTCGTAGCGACTCAACAGGAAGGCGACCAACAGCGGAATCACAAAGCCGCCAATGGAGGAACCCAGCGCCGAAATACCGAGGGCCGCCCCCCGGTGTGAGGAAAAACGCCGCGCAACAAGCGATGACGCCATCAACGTACCGGAAAACAACATCCCGAACGGCAATACGAAAGTGAAAAGCGCGATAATCCAGTAAACATGGGAAGCGATCGACACGGCGCACAGTCCGAGCGCAAAAGAAGCGCCGCCGAATAACAGCAGGGCCCGGCTGGAAAGCTTATCCAACAACCAACCACACAACGGCGACACCACCGCTATCGCTATCGAGAGACCGGTGGCCGCGATCATCAGCGTGCTTCGCGAGGTAGCGAAGGCCTCCACCCACGGCGTAACAAAGAAGGTAAAAGAATAGAACGCGATACCCACCACAACGGCCTGCATCACCACAACGTACACCAGCAGCTCCCATGGATTGCGATGTTGCTGCCCCGTGTTCACAGCCCCCGTATCCACAATCCCTTTGCTCGCACCTCTCGTATTCACGGCATATCCCTCCAAAGGCTCATCGACTTGTCCAATAGCACTGCATTCGAACAACAAGCTGTCTCTTTGGATGATCCCGCATAGCGAGAACTAACGCTGAACGTCGGGCTGAGGCTCGCTATCGGCGCAACAGCGGTGTGAAGGAGATACTTTTTATTATTCGACTGAGTACATCTGTAAGGCGTTAACCATGCACGGCATCCGCCTGCGGCGCAACAATTTTAACCACAAGAGCAATATTGGGATTGACACACCCTCTTTAGCTGCCCACCCGATTTCCCCACCCAGATCACAGTTTGAGCGTTAGATAGCTCACTTGCCGACCAGCCCTTTCCACACAGGCCACATACCTCGCGGCACCGAACACGGAAAAACTCGCGAAAAACGTTTCATTCTGATGCCTATCGCCGCCACAAAGACGCAACGAAAACTGCACGCGCGTGTTGCATTGACTTAATTGCTGCGGTATAACTAATTCTAACCTTTAATGCAATTTTAAAAAGTTGGTAACGCCACCAACAAGACATAACAGAGTATGACTTCACCATGACCGATTTTGCCGCAATTGAGGGCGATGCCTTTCGCAGAGAAGTCCGCCAGTGGCTGGCTGACAACTTCCCGCCCTCACTGAAGAATGCCTCGTCACTGACATACCAGACCAACCCCGATGAAGCGCGGGCCAATGCGGATTTCTGCCGATGGAAGACATTGATGGGCGAGTCCGGTATGGGCGTTCCCACCTGGCCAAAACAATATGGCGGCGCGGGCCTGAGCACCGAACAAGCCGAGGTATTTCAGGAGGAAATGAGCCAACTGAATGCCTTCAACCCTATTTTCGGTAACGGGCCAATGATGCTGGGGCCGACCCTGCTGGAGTTCGGCACTGAAGAGCAAAAACTCGAGCACCTGCCGGTCATCGCCCGCGGCGAAAGCAGTTGGTGTCAGGGCTTTTCGGAGCCGGGCGCAGGCTCAGACCTGGCCTCGTTGAAAACCAAATGTGAAGACAAAGGTGACCACTGGCTGGTCAACGGCCAGAAAGTATGGACCTCCTTTGCCAACCATTCCGACTGGTGTTTCTGCCTCGTACGAACCGATACCAGCGTTAAACACACCGGCATCAGCTTTCTGCTGATTGATATGACCTCGCCCGGCATCGATGTCCGTCCCATCGAACTGATCAGCGGCATCACGCACTTTTGCGAAGTGTTCTTCAACGACGTCAAAGTTCCCAAAGCCAATCTGCTCGGGCAGCTGAATGAAGGCTGGTCGATTGCCAAACGACTGCTCCAGCATGAGCGCAACGGCCTCTCCAATGTCCGCCGCGCAGGCCCCGATGTCGTCGATCTTGCCAAAGAATACGTGGGCGTGGACGAGAACGGCCAGCTCGTCGACCCCGATCTGCGCTGCCGACTCACCACACACCAAATCCGCAGTCAGGCTTACAAGCTGACACTGAAGCGCATCAGCGATGCCGAGAATGCGGGCGTGCGAAGCGACATTGCCGTTTCCGTGGTTAAAAACCTCGGTGCCTGTGTCGAGCAGTCAAAGTCCGAGCTCAGTGTCGAAATTCTCGGCTACCGGGGACTCGGCTGGGAAGCTGAGGGCTACAGCGATGAGGAGCTCGCCGTGACGCGAGCGTGGCTGTACAGCAAGGCCTTCTCGATCTACGGCGGCAGCCACGAGATCCAGAACAATATCACTGCGAAGCGGGTACTCAACCTGCCCAGCGCCAAATAACCTGAAGAACACAAGGCAACTACATGGCTGTTCTCAACGACGAACAAATGATGCTCAAGGACGCAGCGGCTGCCTGGGTGCGTGAGCGCGCGCCTGTGACAGAACTGCGCAAACTCAAAGAAAGCCGCGATGTTTATGGCTTTCAGCCCGCGCTGTACCAGGAAATGGCTGAGATGGGCTGGGCAGGCATTCTGATTCCAGAAGCCTACGGCGGCGTCGAATTCGGTTTCACCGGCCTCGGACTGGTTCTGGAAGAACTGGGCAAAACACTGACGGCCTCTCCGCTGCTGAGCTGTTCACTGGCGGCCAGCGCGCTGGTATTGGCGGGCAGCGAAGAGCAAAAGCAGGAGTTCCTGCCCGGCATCGCCACCGGCGAGATGATTGCAGCACTGGCGATCGACGAAGACCACCAACACGCGCCGTTTAACACCGCGTTACGGGCTGAGCGCAATGGTGACGGCTGGCAATTGAACGGCAGCAAAACCGCGATTGCCGAGGGCATGAGCGCAACACTGGCAATTGTCCTGGCCCGTACGTCGGGTAATCCGGGTGACCGGGATGGCCTGAGCCTGTTTATCGTGAATACCGCAGCCGATGGTCTTCGCCGCAGCCCCCGCCACCAGATTGATGCCCGTGATGTCGCCCATTACGAATTCGAGCAGCTACAACTCTCCGCCGATGCGCTGCTTGGCGAGGAAGGTAAGGCTGCCGATATCGTCGAGCCCGTACTTGATCGCGCCTGCATTGCCCTGGCTGCCGAGATGCTGGGCAATGCCAGCGAAGCCCTCGACGTCACCCTGGAATACCTGAAAATCCGTGAGCAATTCGGTGCCATTATCGGCTCCTTTCAGGCCCTGCAGCACCGCGCTGCGCATATGCTGGGCGAACTGGAACTGACTCGCAGCGCCATTGAAGCGGCCCTGCAGGCAGTCGACGATGAGCAGGACAACCTCTCGCAACTGGCCTCGCTGGCGAAGGTACTGGCCTGCGATACGCTGAAGCTGATCTCCAATGAGATGATTCAAATGCACGGCGGTATCGGCATGACCGACGAACACGACGCCGGGCTGTACATCAAGCGTGCGCGTGCAGCGGCGGCCAGCTATGGCAATGCCTCCTATCATCGCCTTCGCTACGCCCGCCTGTCCGGCTTTTAAGCATCCCTTCGTCGCCGAGTGTTGAGAGGCCCGTTATGACCGAGTCAAAGCAGATACACCTGATCAATCGGCCCACGGGCCTACCCTCAAAGGCGGACTTTGCGCTTGTGACCGCCCCGCTGCCGCCCCTTGCTGACGGCGAGATCAGAGTGCGCAATGACTGGATGAGCGTCGACCCCGCCATGCGGGGGCGAATGCACGATGTCGAAAGCTACAAACCGCCGTTTAAGCTGAATGAGGCCCTGTACGGCCTGGCCATTGGTCATGTTGAAGAATCGCGCCACCCCGATTTTCAGGTCGGCGATATTGTGCGCAGCGAGCTGGGCTGGCGCGATGTTGTCAATGCCCCGGCCGACGCACTAGAGAAAATCGATGTCGGCGAGATCCCGCCGCAGGCCTTTCTTGGCATTGCGGGCATGCCCGGCATGACCGCCTACGTCGGCCTGCTGCGCATTGCCGAGCTCAAACCCGGCGATGTGGTATTCGTTTCCGCCGCCTCAGGCGCTGTCGGCTCACTGGTATGCCAAATTGCGAAGCTCAAGGGCCACAAAGTTATCGCCTCGGCGGGCGGGCCGGAGAAAGTAGCCTATCTGAAGGACGAACTGGGCGTGGACGAAGTGATCGACTACAAAGCCGAACCCAGCCTGACCAAAGCCCTGGCCCGTGCCGCACCGGAGGGGATCGACGTGTACTTCGATAACGTCGGTGGCGACCACCTGCAAGCGGCAATTGCCGTCGCCAACCGTTTCGCCCGGTTTGCCATCTGCGGCATGATTTCGCAATACAACCTTACCGGCGCACCAACGGTGCCGCGCAATCTGGTCCTCATTATGGGTAAGGCCCTGAAACTGCAGGGCTATATTGTGTCTTTCCACGAGGATATGAAGCCCGACTTCCAACGCGATATTCACCAATGGCTGGCCGACGGCAAGCTGAAGTGGAAAGAGAGCGTTGTGGAGGGACTGGAGAATGCGCCGGACGCCTTGATCGGACTGTTTACCGGTAACAATTTCGGCAAAATGCTGGTCGACCTGCGTCCGGCACAAGACTGACCCACACTGTAATCGCCGCCGGGGCGCCCTGCTCCGGCGTTCACGGAGTTTCTGTATGTACAAGCTGCTGCAAGGCCTGCGCGTCGTCGAAGGCGCCGCATTTATCGCAGGCCCCTCCTGCACCATGCACATGGCGCAAATGGGCGCCGAGGTCATCCGCTTCGACAATATTGGCGGCGGCCCCGATTTCACCCGCTGGCCCGTCGCCAGCAACGGCAAAAGTTTTTACTGGGAAGGCATGAATAAGGGTAAAAAATCTGTTGCCCTGAACCTGTCCTCCGACGAAGGCCGCGAACTGGCCGTCGCCATTGCCACTGCGCCCGGCGACAATGCGGGGCTGTTCGTCACCAACTATCCGGTCAACGGCTTTTTGTCCTATGACCGCCTGAAAGAAAAGCGTGACGATATCATCTGCCTGCGCGTCATGGGCTGGGCCGACGGGGCTCCGGCGATGGACCCCACGGTGAATGCCGCTTGCGGCGTGCCGCTGATGACCGGCCCGGACAACTACAATGGTCCGGTCAACCACAGCCTGCCGGCTTGGGACCTGATTACCGGTGCCTATGCGGCATTTGCGATGATGTCTGCCATACATGACCGTCAACGCAGTGGCCGTGGCCACGACGTGCGTCTGCCGCTGTCAGATGTGGCGATGGCCTGCCTCAGCCACACCGGCCAAGTCGCCGAAGTGCTGGAAAGCGGCGGTGATCGTGAGCGCTGCGGCAATGACCTGTTTGGCGCACTGGGACGGGATTTTCTCTGCAAAGACGGCCGCCGCATCATGTTGGTGGCCCTGACCGGCAACCAGTGGCGAGGCCTGGTCAAAGCCCTGAATGTGGGCGAGCAAGTGGCCGCGCTGGAAAGCCAGACCGGTATTTCCTTCTCTGGCTCCGACGCCGGTATTCGCTACGAACACCGCGAAGCCCTCTGCGGCGTTCTCGCCAGCGCGATTGCCGAGTGGAACAGCGAAGAACTGGGCCAGGTACTGGATACCCACAAAGTGACTTGGGGTCGCTACCAGACGGTTCATGAAGCAGTCACTCAGGATGGCCGCATGGTGAATGGCAACCCCATCTTCGCCAGCATCGACAACCCCAGCGGGATGAACTACCCCGCTGCTGGTCCCGCTGCCAGCTTTGGCGAGCTGCCTCGCGGCGCCCTGCAGGCCGCGCCGGTACTGGGCGCCCACACTGACGAAGTGCTCGCCGAGGTGTTGCGCCTGCCCGAGCATGAAATTGGCCGCCTGCATGACGCAGGGATTGTCGCTAACGGAGGCGCCTCAGCATGAGTATTGATCCAAAGGAATTTGAACACTGGCAGAGCTGGGTCGGCAAGACCGAGCGCCACGAGGAGAGCCTGAGCATCGCGACCCTGCGCCGCTTCGCTGCCGCCACCGACGCCAACCTCGATGTGGAGCAACAGCTCCCCGCGCTGGCGCACTGGGCATTTTTCCTGCCGTTGGCAGGCAGCCGCAATATCGGCCCCGACGGCCACCCCAAGCGCGGCGGCTTTGTCCCGCCCGTCAGCCTGCCTCGCCGTATGTTCGCCGCGGCCAATATGCAGTTTGAAGCACCACTGCTACTGGAGCGCCCCGCTGCGCTGACCGCCACCATCACCAATCTGAAGCACCGCAGCGGCAAGAGCGGCGAGCTGGTGCTGATGGATGTGGAGCGTGAAGTCACGCAGGACGGCAAACGCTGTGTACTGGAGCAACAGACCATTGTCTTCCGCGACGATGGCGCGCCCCAACCGGCGATTGTGCCAAGCGCAACCGATGCGCAGCCCAACGAAGTCCTCTGGACGCCCAACCGCGTGGACCTGTTTCGCTTTTCGGCCGTGACCTTCAACAGCCACCGCATTCACTACGACAAGCCCTATGCGGTCAACGAAGAAGGCTATCCCGACCTGGTGGTTCACGGGCCCTTCACGGCCGTGAAGCTGTTCGCCTACGCTCAACAGCAACTCGGAGCGCCCCTGACGCAGTTTAACTTCCGCGCCACGGCTCCGCTCTTTGTCGAGCAGACTGTGCGCCTGTGTCATGGCGGTCCGCGCCCCGACGTCGCCGAAGGCTGCCACGAATTCAAGGCCCTGCGCTGCGACGGCAGTACCGCCATGAGCGCCATTGTGCGTATAGACTGACAAGAAAAGCCGGAGAATCTTATGCAAAACCACTGGCGCTCACTGCTGTTTGTTCCCGCCGACAACCCCAGCCGTCAACAGAAGGCCGCCAGCGTGGGTGCCGACGCCGTCATCCTCGATCTGGAAGACGGCGTGGCTGCCGATGCAAAAGCCTCGGCCCGCGAAGGCATCGCGGCGGCAGCGACACAGCTCCACGATGCCGGTGTCACCGTCACCGTGCGCATCAACACGGGCTGGCAAGCGGTCATGGCCGATCTGAACGCGGCGGTCTGCCCCGCGGTTTCCGCGATTATGTTGCCCAAGGTCGAAAGCGCCGCCCACGCCGAGGTCATCGGCGAGATGCTGGGTGAATTTGAAGTAGAGCGCGGACTGCCCCTTGGCAGCATCGGCCTGATCGCGCTGATCGAGTCCCCCGCCGGCCTCACTGCACTCGACGACATCGCCAAGGTAGAGCGCGTCATCGGCCTGGCCCTCGGCCCGGAAGATTTCAGTCTGGAACTCGGTGTCCGCCCCACCCCCAATTTGCTCGACTACCCAGCTCGCCAGATCGCACTGGCCGCATCAAGCCGACACCTGATGGCATTGGGCGTACCCATTTCCATTGCCGAATTTCGAGATATGGATGCCTATACCGCTGCCGCCGTGCACGGGGCCGAGATTGGCATCAATGGCGCATTGTGCATCCACCCCAACCAGGTAACGGCCGCTAACCAATGCTTTAAACCCAGTGACGAAGCCATTGAACAGGCCAAGGCGATCCTCGACGCCTGGGAACAGGCCAAACAGCAGGGACAAGCCGTGACCGCCCTCAATGGCCAGATGATTGATTTACCCGTTGCGGAAAGAGCTGAGCGCTTGCTGGCCGCGGTATCCTGATTACCGCGCGGGCTCCTCTGCCCCCGCCGACCTGCCGATGCGGAACACGGACGTTTCGCTACTCCCCTATCCTATTCACTGATTATTTACTTCCCTTTCTTGTTGAACCCCGTCCACTTGCTTCATCCCATCGATAACAATCACCCATAAAAAAGGCCCTCCGAAGAGGGCCTTTTCAATAACATGCTACGGTTTCGAGCGCTTATGCACGCTCGAAGATAGCGGCAATCCCCTGCCCACCACCGATACACATGGTTTCCAGACCGTAACGGGCATCGCGGCGCTGCAGCTCACGCAGCAGATTGGCGAGAATACGACCGCCGGTCGCACCGATGGGATGGCCCAGCGAAATGCCGGAACCATTGACGTTCAGGCGATCGCGGTCATCCCAGCCCCAGCCTTTCAACACGGCCAGAACCTGCGGTGCAAAGGCTTCGTTCAGTTCAACCAGGTCGATATCGTCCCAGCCCATTTTGCTGCGGGCAAACAGGCGCTCAACGGCCGGTACCGGACCAATCCCCATCCGCGAGGGGTCACAACCCGCCGCCGCCCAGCTGACCATATAGCCCATGGGATCCAGATTGAGTTCAGCCAGTTTATCCTCGGCAACAATCAGGCAAGCCGCCGCCGCGTCATTTTGCTGGCTGGCGTTGCCGGCAGTGACGACACCGCCTTCAATGGGCTTGAGGGCTGACAGGGATTCCATGGTCGCATCGGGACGGTAGCCTTCGTCGTGACTGAAAATAACCGGATCGCCGCGACGTTGGGGAACAGGAACGGGCACCAGCTCGTCATCAAACTTGCCTTCTTTCCAGGCTGCGGTGGCACGCTGGTGGCTCATTACCGCGTATTCGTCGCAGTCTTCACGGCTGATGTTGTAATCCTTGGCGAGGTTCTCGGCCGTCTCGATCATGCCGGTGATCACACCGCAGCGCGAAATCGGCTGCGACATGACACGGCCGCGGGTCAGGCGGTCGTGCATGGTAGACGAACCGGAACGTGCGCCGCCGCGCATATCGGTGCTGTAGTACTCGACGTTGCTCATGCTCTCAACACCGCCGGCAATGACCACGTCAGCCACGCCGGTCTGCACCAACATGGAGGCATCGATGACCGCCTGCAGGCCACTGCCGCAGCGACGATCGAGCTGATAACCGGGAACGCTCAGAGGCAGGCCCGCTGCCAGCGCTGCCCAGCGTGCGATACAGGGGGCTTCACCGTTGCCGTACCCCTGGGCAAATACCACGTCGTCGATACGCTCTGGATCGATACCACTGCGATCGACCAGCGCTTTAATCACGTGGGCGGCCAGATCACCGGCAGCGATACCTTTGAGTGATCCCATAAACTTCCCAACCGGGGTACGCAGTGGGGTAACAATCGCGGCTCTACGCATAACAGACCTCTTTACCTTGTTCTTGAATGCCATAAAAAAGTGGCCGCGCAGTAAACACGGTCTGCGCGGCCAGCAAGGGGTATCCGACGGTTGCCGGATGGGAGTTACAGATCTTTGAAACCTTTGCCTTCGCTAACCAGACGCTCCAGCAGCGGCGAGGGTTTGAAATCGTCGCCATGCTCGGCTTCCAGCTTGCGCAAGCTGTCCAGAATCGTATCCAGTCCCACCAGGTCGCCCCAGAACATCGGGCCACCGCGGTAAGCGGGCCAGCCGTAGCCGGTAATCCAGACGATATCGATATCGGAGGCGCGGGCCGCTTTGCCTTCCAGCAGAATATTGGCGCCCTCATTCACCATCGAGTACACGCAGCGCTCGAGGATTTCCTGATCGCTGACGGGACGGCGGCTGATGCCCTTTTTCTCGCAGAAATCGAGAATGACCTGCTCAACTACCTTAGACGGTGTCGCTTTGCGCTTCTCGTCGTAATCATAGAAGCCCGCGTTGGTCTTCTGTCCACGACGGCCCATCTCATTCAGGATTTCCCGTACGGTCGACGAGGAGCTTTTCTCCGGATCCCAGCCCACGTCCATGCCCGCCAGATCGCGCATGGCAAACGGTCCCATGGGGAAACCAAAATCGTAGAGCACGCGGTCGACATCCCAGGGCCAGGCGCCTTCCAGTATCAACTTCTCGGCTTCACGCTGGCGCTGAGCCAACATCCGGTTGCCGACGAAGCCAAAGCAAACGCCAACCACCACGCCAACTTTGCCGATCTGCTTGGCCAGCTTGAGTGAGGTCGCCACCACCGACTTGCTGGTTTTATCCGCGCGGACGATTTCCAGCAGACGCATGACGTTCGCTGGCGAGAAGAAGTGCAAACCCACTACCTGCTCGGGGCGAGACGTCATCGCGGCGATGTCGTTCACATCGAGGTAAGAGGTGTTGGTGGCAAGAATGGCATCCGGCTTGGCGAATTCATCCAATCGGGAAAAGACGGCTTGCTTGATGTCCATCTGCTCAAACACCGCTTCGATAATCAGATCGCAGTCTGACAGCTCAGCCATGTCGAGGCTGCCGGTCAACAGGCCCATGCGGGTTTCCACATCGTCCTGACTGATACGCCCCTTCTTGGCGGTGTTCTCGTAATTCTTGCGAATCACGCCCAGACCGCGCTCCAGCGCTTCGGCCTTGGTTTCCACAATGGTGACCGGCAGGCCAACGTTGAGGAAGTTCATGGCGATGCCACCACCCATGGTGCCGGCGCCGATGACACCGACCTTGCGGATATCCTGGGTAGGCGTGTCTTTGGGGATGTCATCGATCTTGGCCGCCTGACGCTCAGCGAAGAACACGTGACGCTGCGCCGCCGACTGGGAATCCGCCATCAGCTCTTCAAACAGTTGGCGCTCGTACTTGAAGGCCTCGTCAAAGGGCATATTCACCGCGGCTTCGATACAGCGAATGATGTGCTCCGGGGCTTTAAAACCGCGGAACTTGCGCGCCTTGGCTTTGCGGAAATTGTCGAACAGTGCGGGATCGACCTTGGCCGGGTCGACCTTGTCGTTCATTTCCCGCACTTTGACCAGCGGGCGATTCTCGGCAACCACCTGTTCGGCGAAGGCGATGGCGCCCTCGCGCAGCTTGCCTTCCTCTACCACTTTGTCCAGCAAGCCCATTTCCAGTGCATCCTGAGCAGACAACTGGTCACCACTGGTAATGATCTCCAGTGCGCGCTCCGGGCCAACAATACGTGGCAGACGCTGGGTACCACCGGCGCCGGGCAGCAGGCCCAGTTTCACTTCCGGCAGACCGCAGCGCGCCGACGGTACGGCGACACGGTAGTGGGTCACCAGTGCGACTTCCAGGCCACCGCCCAGTGCGGTGCCGTGAATCGCTGCGATCACCGGCTTGCTGGCGTTCTCGATCGTTTCCTGCACCTCGCGCAGCGTGGGCAGCAACTTGCCTTTGCCAAACTCGGTAATGTCGGCGCCGGCAAAGAAGGTGCGGCCCTCGCAGATCAACACCATTGCCTTCACCGAAGGGTCGGCTACGGCCTTTTCAACCGCCTCGTTGATGCCGATACGAACGCGCTGAGACAGCGCGTTAACCGGGGGTGAATTCAAGGTGGCTACTGCGATCTCACCAACCACTTCATAGTGAGTAACGTCGTTAATCTGCATAGTGCTCTCTCAATGGTCTCTTACGGTTGCTTCTGTTCTTGAGCCTGTTCTTGCTTTGCGAGTTCGCGACGGGCGACCTTGCGGATGAAGTGAACCAGTCCTTCCACTTCTTCCATGGTCATGTCTTCGAACTGAGGCATACCCGCAGGTACCATTGCCCCCTCAATCAGCACACTGGCGAGAATGTTCTTGTCAGTGGTGATACCTGAGCGAAGAAGATCGGGCGCGGCACCACCGGCCAGTACTTCTACCCCGTGGCAGACGTAGCAGGTGCTGTAGTAAGTAGCGCGACCCAGTGCGGCTTTTTCTTCGTCGATTTTGAAGTCAGGCAGATCGATGATCGGGCCTGGCTTGCTGGTGTTCGGCGGCAGCTTGGCCTTGCCATCCAATGCGAATGTCAGCACACGACGCTTCTGAGTACGGTAGTCCCAGGCCTTGCCGGAACCGCGGTCTGATGACGCGCGCCAGCCGACGATTTGGGTGACGTACTGCTTGCCGTCAACCAGATAGGTGATCGGGTGCGTCATGATTCCGTTCTGGGCGTCGAAGGACCAGATTTTCTCGCCGCTATCTGCCTTGTAAACACTCAGCTCGCCCGAGTTACGACCTTGCATCACCCAGTTACCTGCCGTCGTCATGGTGCCCGCGTTGTGGGTGTGCTCCAGATCGACACGCCATACTTCTTTTTGGGTCCGTGGGTCCCAGGCAGCGAGCCAGCCTTTACCTTTGGGAACCGTCATACCCGCCGGCGGCTTGCCAAGACCGGAGTTGATTTTCATCCCTTTGCGGTAGGTCCAATCTTCAGTGGACTCGGCATCGGTGTAGATGTTGGCCATATCCCGTGCAGGCAGGTAAACCAGCCCGGTATCGGGGTTGTATGACATGGCGGCAACGCCGTGGGCGCCCCACGCTGACGGGAACATCAGGAAGGCTTTGCCATCGGGGTAGCGTGCTTCGGGCACCTCAATCGGCCGACCGGTTTTCGGGTCGATGCCGGTGGCCCAGGTCACGCGGGAGAACTTCTCGGCGGAGATAAAGCTGCCGTCGAGGCGGTTAATCACGTAGAAGAAGCCGTTCTTCGGTGCCTGATACAGCACGGGAACGGTCTTGCCATCCACTTCCATCTCATCAAGCACCATGTCCATGGTGGCGTTGAAATCCCAGCTTTCACCCGGGTTGGTCTGGTAGTGCCAGATGTACTCACCGGTGTCGGCATCCAGGGCCACAATGGAGCTGAGGAAAAGGTTGTCACCGCCACCGGGGCTGCGGATTTTCTGGTTCCACGGCGCCCCGTTCCCCACACCGATATAGATGCGGTTAAATTCTTTGTCATAGGTCATTGAACCCCAGACGGTGCCGCCGGTGCCGCCAAAACGCCACCATTCGCCAGACCAGGTTTTTGCCGCCATTTCCATGGCTTTGTTTTCAAAGCCATCGGCGGGGTTTCCGGGAACAGTATAGAAACGCCATGCCTGCTTGCCGGTCTCTTCATCATAGGCCGTGACATAACCGCGCACGGGGTTATAGTCAGCGCCGCCGTGACCGATAATCACTTTGCCGTTCATGACCCAGGGAGCCCCGGTGATGTAGCGGCCGTCTTCCGGATCAACGGTCATCGCCGACCACAGCTGCTTCCCGGTTTTAGCGTCAATCGCAATCAGGCGACCGTCCAATGTGCCGGTGAAGACTTTGCCCTTGTTGTAGGCGATACCGCGAACGCCCCAGCCAGCGCGCAGCTTGTGCCCGGCGTGTTCTGCGGTTTTGGGATCAAACTGCCACAACAGCTTGCCCGTTTTGGCGTCCATGGCGTGAATCACGCTGTGGCCTACTGAAAAATACAGTACGCCATCGACAGCCAGTGGCGCACTGACACCGCTGCTGGGCGCTGCAGGCAGATCGTAAGACCAGACCAGCCCCATGCGATCAATATTGTTTTCATTGATCTGCTTCAGCGGGCTGTAGTGAGTTTCTTTGTAAGTACGGCCATAGCTGGGCCAGTTAGTACCGTCGTCTTCGGCGGCCAATTGAGCTTTGCCACCAGACATGGCGAGAGCCGTGCTGACAGACAGCACAGACAATACACCGACCAGTGATTTCTGAAGTGTGGCACGCATGCTTAATTATCCTCTTGGTGCAAATTTCCCGGCATTGCCGCCGTGTATCCAGTGAAGTGGCCGACTGGACATAACACGGTGCTTACCGCCTTATGGTTATTCTGTAACCGTCGAGCCGTTTGCGGGCGACTCGCGCTACCATGCTGTAGCACCGAAGTGCTATCGGCAATCAATAATGCACTCTAATGCATTTTTAATTTTACATGATATTGCAGTTTTGGACATTGTCAACCAGCAAATAGTCGATATATCGGGCGAGACTGCCTCGCCCGCAAGCAGCATCAGCCGCCGATCGTCCGCTCGCCCTGCCAATACTTCTTGCGCAGCGCACGTTTATTGACTTTACCCATGATGTTACGACCGATATCGTCGACGAATTCATAGCTTCGTGGGCACTTAAAGCCCGCGAGATGGGCACGGCAATGCGCGTTGAGCGCCTCAGCCGATGGCGGCTTGGCGAGATCGGCGGGAATGACCAGAGCCTTGGCCTCTTCGCCCATATCCGCATTGGGAACGCCGATAATCGCCACGTCGACCACCTCGTCGTGGGTCAACAGCACATGCTCGGCCTCGGCAGGATAAATATTGACCCCACCACTGACGATCATGTCGGATACGCGGTCGGTGATGAACAGAAAGCCGTCTTCATCGACGTAGCCCATTTCACCCAGTGTGAACACGCCGGGCTCGATATGGGCTGCTGCGGTTTTCTCGGGATCGTTGTAGTAGATAATGCCGCGGCCCGTGGTATCGCGAATATAGATTTGACCGACCTCATTGGCCTCCAGCGGCTTACCGTCTTCGCTGACAATAACCACTTCAAAGGGTGGCAGCGCCTGACCGACCGACCCCGGTTTGCGAAGCCAGTCGTCCGAACTGATGCCGACAACCGACCCGGACTCCGTGCCTCCGTAGCCTTCGGTCAACACCGGACCAAACCAGTCGATCATCGCCTGTTTGACTTCTCTCGGGCAGGCGGCACCGGTGTGGGCCAGACGTTTCATACTGGAGACGTCATAGCGCTGGCGAACCGCCTCAGGCAAGGCCAGCAATCGCTGGAAATGCGTCGGCACCATCACACAGTTGGCAATCTTGTAGTCTTCAATGGCCTTCAGCACGGCTTCGCCATCGAAGGACGACAGCACGACAATGCCCAAGCCTCCCAGAAAGCCGCGCACCGTTGTCATTGGCCCGGTATGGTAGAGCGGACCGACAACCAGACCCGGTCCCTGGGGCATCAGCGCGATGCGCTCACGCATCTTCTGGATCATGTCCTCAATATTCCCGGCGGCCGGGAACATGGATGGCGGCGTTTCCGTACCTTTGGGCTTACCGGTGGTCCCCGAGGTGTAATGCAACTGTGGCAATGACGCCATATCCGTCGGGGGTTCAGCGTCGGAGGCCGCATTCAGCCACGCCTGCCAGTCCGTCACCGGCTGCGCATCACAGCGCCAGCCAATCACCGTTTCCACCCCCGCCTGCTTGGCGGCGGCCAAACCCACTTCGGCAGTTTCGGGGCCGACAAATACGGCACAGGCACCGGAATTTTCCAGAATATATGCCAGCTCTGAGGCCGTAAGATGGTAGCTGACCGGAATGCTCGACACGCCCGCGTGAAAACAGGCGATATAGGCCATTACCGCTTCTGCGCTGTTATTGGCAAAAACCGCGACGCGCGGTGTGGGCAGCGACATATCCAGCAGTGCATTGATGGCGCGATTGAGTACGGGATTAATCTCATCCCAGCTATAACTGACCCGCTCATCCGTCAGCGCCAATTGACTGCGCTGCGCGGGAGGGAGGCTGGTGACAGCTAAACACATGGTAACTTCCTTCTTTCTACAAAGCGTTTTTATTACTGAGCGGCGGCTTGCGGATCGGCATTGGCCTTGGCTTCGGCAGCTAATGAGCGGGCCTCAGCCCGTTCAATGGCCGGGCGCAAATAGCGCAGCGCAAGCATCATTGAGACGACAGCCAAGGTGTAAAAACCGACGACCACAATCCCGATAGAGGCACCAATCTTGGTCTCGTCCTGAAAAATGAAGTCCGTCAGACCACCCACCAGGGTCGGCCCGAGGCCCATCCCGAGGTTGGTCGACGCAAACAGGAACATGGCGATCAGCTGGCCGCGAATGATATTGGGCGCCAACATCGCCACCACGGCCGAGATATAGATAATGAACGGCACCGTGATGATCTGAATCAGCCCGTACAGGCCGAGGAACACATAGGGATTCTCAACCAGGAACATCGACAGAGCCGCCGGATAAATGGCAAGCATCAGCCAGATGTAAAAGCGCAGATGAACATCCTTCATACCGCGGGCATAAAGGGTGTCGACAATCTTGCCATTCGCGACCAGCGTCAGCGCCGCAAACAGGTTCATCATGCTCAAGGCCGGTCCGTATACCACCGGCTCCCAATTAAAGTGGCGGGAGAAATACTCCGGCACCCACGACGTGAGCGTATAACCACAGACTGCCACCGACGAAAAGCCGACGACCATCAGGCTCATCAACTTCCAGTTCTCGCGGAAAAAGACCTTGCGCGGCCCTTCCACTTCGCCCTTGTCATTGGTGGACTCCGGCACGTAGGCGTCGCGGCGCGGCGGTTCGCTGAATGTGAAGACCAACAGCGCCAGAATCACACCCGGCGCACCGACCATAATCATTACGATCTGCCAGGCAGCCAACTGGCCCACCAGCGGCCATTGAATGTGGTGAATCTGGTCCGCAAAGGCAATGGCTACACCGCCGAGGCCAAAGGCCACTGCCGAGCCCACTTTGCCCCCCATCTGAAAGACAGAAGTCGCCAGCATCATTTTGCTGCGCGGAAACTCATCGGCCATCAGCGAATAGGCCGACGGCATCAGTGATGCCTCCCCTGCCCCAACGCCGACACGCCCCAACAGCAAGGTAATAAAGTTCTTGGCGAAACCGCATGACATTGTCGCAATGCCCCACACCGTCACACCGAAGTAAATCACCCAGCGACGCGGATAACGGTCGGCCGCCCAGCCAAGCGGCAAACCGAAAATGGAGTAGAAAATGGCAAAGGCCGGCCCGAGTACCAGACTCATCTGGAAATCGGTCATCGCCAGATCTTCCTTGATCGGTCCAATGAGCATGCTGAGAATCAGCCGGTCGACCCAGGAGAATACGTAAAGCGAAAACAACACCGCGACCATCCACCAACTTTTGAAGGGAATGGCATCTTTCTTTTTGGCGTTCGCTTTTTCTTCGCTGGATAGCGCGTTCATGGGGAACCCCTTATTACTATTATCTGGCTCGATGCCCCTGCCATTACGGCTGGGCTGAATCGGCGCACTGCTCGGGCGAACCCTCCCGAACAGTGCCTGGCCGCATTACGTGGACTACTGGTTGTACTCGTCGATTTTCATCTTGCCGAGCTGCGCCATGTGCACTTCGTCCGGACCATCGGCCAAACGCAGGAAACGGTTGGTGGTAAACACCTGAGCTATCGGCGTGTCATCGCTGATCCCCATCGCCCCGTGGGCCTGAATCGCGCGATCGGCAACCGTCTGTGCCATTTGCGGCGCGACGACTTTGATAGCGGCGATCAGGTCTTTAGCAACCTTGTTACCGTAGCGATCCATGGCGTCGGCGGCTTTCAGCGTCAGCAGACGCGCCTGCTCGATTTCACAGAACGATTTGGCAACATCCTGACGAATACTGCTTTGCTGGGACAGCTTGCGGCCGAAAGGCGAACGTGACTCTACCCGCTTGGCCATAATTTCCAGCGTACGCTGAGCCTGACCGATAGAACGCATGCAGTGGTGAATACGACCGGGGCCGAGACGGCCCTGCGCAATTTCAAAGCCACGGCCCTCACCCAAGATCATATTTGACTTGGGCACACGCACATTATTGAAACGCATTTCGACGTGGCCGCCCGGCGAGTGGAAGGTGCCAAACACTTTCAATGGCCGTATGATTTCGACTCCGGGAGTGTCACGGGGCACAATGATGATGGAGTGCTGCTTGTGGCGCGGGTTATCCAATAGGGTTTTGCCCATCACCAGCAGCAGATTGCAATCGGGGTGCATCGCGCCGGAGATCCACCACTTGCGACCGTTGATCACGTAATCGTCACCATCTGGCAAAATCGTGGTTTCAATATTGGTGGCATCGGAAGAGGCAACCTGCGGCTCGGTCATCACATAAGCGGAGCGGATTTTTCCATCCAGCAGTGGGCGCAGCCACTGCTCCTGCTGCTCGGGGCTGCCGTACTTGGCCAGCACTTCCATGTTGCCGCTGTCGGGTGCGTTGCAGTTGAAAATTTCCGAACTGAAGGACACGCGGCCCATAATCTCAGCCAGCGGAGCGTATTCAAGGTTGGTCAGCCCGGGGCTGAACTCACCGTATTCCTCAGGCAGAAACAGATTCCACAGGCCCGCTTCGCGTGCCTTGGCTTTCAGATTTTCCATTCCCGGCCAGGGCTTCCACAGATTGGCTTCGCTGTGCATCCAGTCACCGCGCTCTTTCTCGGTGGGATACACATACTCATCCATAAAGGCGTTCAGCCTGGCGATCAGCTCTTGGACTTTTTCACTGTATTCAAAATTCATTGCACTCTCCTGTAGTGCCCCTTAAAGGGACAGCCCACCATCAACAAGAATTGTCTGACCGCAGACATACGCTGCCAGCGGAGACGCCAGGAACAGGGCGACGCCTGCCATGTCGTCGGGCGTACCGAAACGCCCCGTCGGAATTTTTGCCAGCGCGGCTTCGCGGCGCTTGGGGTGATCGGTGGTCACCGCTGTCAGCTTGGTTTCGACGAGACCCGGCGCGAGACCGTTAACGCGAATACCTTTGCTGGCCCATGCCTGACCCAATGTACGGGTCAGATTGATAGCCCCTGCCTTTGACGCCGCATAGGCAGGATTTCCCTTATTGGCGCGATAACCCGACAGTGAACTGACGATCGTAATGGAACCCGCAGACGCTTCCAGCGCCGCGCGAAAACGGCGTGAGCAATGCATCAGGCTGTCGAGGTTAACGGCCATCACGCGATCCCAGCCTTCCTGTTCAAACTCGCGGCGCTGATACTCCACGGTGCCCTGACAGAGAATCAACACATCCATACGACCTTCAGCAAAAGGCTCAGGCGCGCTGGCAATTGCTTCGGGATCGCCCACATTTACACAGCTGTAGCCAACGCCGCTGAGGTCGGAGCCACTGACTCCATCATAATCTGCGGCAGTTTTGCGGGTGCCCCACACGTGAACATCTGCGCCACGCTGGCGAAACGCCTGGGCAATACCGTTGCCGATGCCGCTTGAACCGCCGACAACCAGCACAGCTTTGCCAGTAAAATCTGTATCATCATGCATTGATCTGCTGCCTTCTTTTATTACTTGTCTTAACGAATCCAACGCAGCGCACGCTCAAACAGGCGTACCGCCTTTCCGTGCAATGCGTCGCCAGTTTCTTTGGGAGCACGTCCTGCGCAGGCTCGCGCGTGAGTCCCCTCCAGCAAAATACCGAGCTTGTAGCAGGCCAGTACGCCATACCACTCAATGTGCGACAGATCCCGCTCGGAGCGAGCACGGTAGTGCTCCACCAGCTCTTGCGCAGAGGGGAAGCCCTTCCAGGGGGTAACGGTCGTTGCTTGCTGACCGCCCTCGTCGTCGGGCCAGGTTGCCAACAGCCAGCCGAGATCCAGCAGCGGGTCACCAATCGTGGCCAACTCCCAGTCAACAATCGCGGCCAACTCCGCACTGTCTTTGCGATACATCACATTGGCTAAATGGTAGTCGCCATGGAGAATACCGGGCGTGAATTCCGTCGGCCGATTCGCGTCCAGCCATTCGGCGACACGCGCCACACCCGGCAGGCTCTCGGCGCCGGGCCAACCCGCGCAATCGCTGTAACTTTCCAGTTGTCGCTGCCAGCGAGATACCTGACGCTCCAGATAATTATCAGGACGCCCAAAGCCCTCAAGCCCTACCGCGCGATAGTCCACTGCGCCCAGCGCGGCGATACCTTCGACCAGCGCCAAGCCCATACGGTGGCGAATTGCCTCCGACCCGGCGTGCAGCGGCGGCAAGCCGGTCACCGGATTAAAGCCATCGACGGGCTCCATCAGATAAAAGGCCGCTCCCAATACATCTTCGTCAGGGCAGCCGGCAATCAGGCGGGCATGAGGCACATTCGTGGTCGCCAGTGCCCCCAGTACTCGCGCTTCGCGGCGCATGGTTTCGTTCGACCCTGCACGCAAATGTGCGGGCGGGCGACGCAAGACAAAGCTGCGACCGTCACGCTCAAAGCGCAGAAGAATATTTTGAGTGCCTCCAGCCAGATCCTGCACATTTTCAAGGGGCCCCTGCCCCAATTGCTGCTCATCCATCCACGCCTGCAGACGCTTAAGATCCACCAGTTCAGCTGTTGTTACGGAGTTCAAAGCAAATGGCTCCTTCGCTGCGTCTTCGCTTTTTTAATTATTGGAAGACTGACTTGCATTAAAATTAATTCATTTGGATAATGCACATGAATTTACAAAAAATCAACGAATTTTAACCCCTATGGCAAGATTAGTTAGCAAGTCAGAAAGCGGCCCGATAGCCCAACTAAAGCAGACAGCGTGCAGATTGTTTGCAGAAAGAGGCGTGGACGGCGTCACTGTCCGCGAGATAGCAATGGCAGCCGGGCAAAAAAACCACAGCGCGGTGGGCTACCACTTCGGCTCAAAGGAAGGCCTGGTTAAAGCGCTTATCCTCGATGGCGCTGTTGCCATCGACAAACGCCGCAACGCCATGATTGATGACATCGAAGCGCGAGGCGGCCCGGAAAATATCCGGGAGGTTGTGCAGGCACTAATTTATCCATCCGTCAGCCTCGACAAAGACAGTCTCGCGACAGATCACTATGTCCGCTTCGTCACCATGCTCAGCATGACGCATCGCGAACTGTTTATGGACACACTGGAAAATCGCTGGAATTCCGGCTACCTGCGCTGCCTGGAACACCTGCGCAAACTCATGCCGGAGATGTCCCCCGCGTCAAAAAATCAGCGTTTTGTTTTCATGGGAGGCCTGCTTGGCAGCGTGCTGGCGATGCGCGAGCGGGCGCTGGCCGATACCGAACGCCCCCACCCGACCTGGCGGTCTGAGCACACCCTGCAACACCTGGCGTTGACCATGGCCGCCATGCTCGAAGCACCCGCAGATCCAAGCGATGCCGCTGACGGCATCGAAGACGATAAAAAACCTTTCAGCGCCCCAATGCTCGGCTTTGTCGAGTAGGGCTTAATCAGGATAACAAGATGAACAATCAGAAAACTCTCGCCGTTCTCGGCGGCACTGGCAATGAAGGCAAAGGACTGGCACTGCGCTGGGCTAACGCAGGCTACAAGGTCATTCTCGGCAGCCGATCCGCCGAAAAAGCAGCCGAAGTTGCCGAAGAAATGAACGCCATTCTTGGCAGCTCGAACGTCAGTGGCTGCGGTAATGTGCAGGCTGCGGAACAGGCAGACATTGCCGTGCTCACCGTCCCCTATTCCGCCCAACGCGCCGTCGTTGAAGAAGTACAACATGCTCTCAGCGGCAAGATCCTGGTGGATGTTACGGTTCCCCTAAAACCGCCGCGCGTCTTTCAGGTGCAACTGCCGGATAACGGCTCCGCGGTTCAGGCGGTGCAGACCTTCCTCGGCGATGGCGTGAAAGTGGTTTCGGCCTTTCAGAACATTTCTGCCCACCATTTAACCGATCTCGACTACCAGTTCGACTGTGAGGTACTGGTGTGCGGAGACGATGCAGAAGCCTGCGAAACGGTCATCCAAATGTCCGAAGCCATTGGCTTGCACGCATGGCATGCAGGGGTTCTGGCAAACTCGGTTGTGGCAGAGGCATTGACCTCGGTACTGATAGCAATCAACAAACGCTACAAGACCCCCAGCGCAGGTATTCGCATCACTGGCGTTAACGCCGCCTGACACCAAAAGCTGTCGCTCTTCTCTCTTACCGCTTGCTGAGTTCATCAGCAGGCGGTGCTTGCTATTTCTTTGTCAAAGCTCAAAACTCCATGGTAGTATAATTTTCATATTTGGGAGTTATAGCGACTTCCCGCTTAGGAAAAAACCATAAGGCTATGAGCACAAAACTATCTGAGCAGGCCGTAAAAAGGCGGCAAAATATCGCGCCCGCCGCAGATAAGCTGCGCTGTCAGATAACAATAGCCAAGCAAAAAAAAGATAATCACGCTGCAGGGAACAGCCTCTAATGCCAAAAAAAGCTCCACAACGCCCCGCCAATTACCAAAGCCCGGCCATTCGTGAGCGCCGACGCCGAATACTCAACGAAGCCCGCTTGATGATATCTGAGAAAGGTATCAATGATTTCAGCATGGATGAGCTTGGAGTGCGTGCAGGCGTCGCCAAGCGTACGCTCTACAATGCGTTCAACAGCAAAGAACTTATTATCTCTACTGCCATTCAGCAGTATTTCGATACCTTCATCGAGAAGATCCCCTACTCCACCCCGCCGGGAAGCTTACCGCGCATCGTTGAGCGCCTGGCCTGGATCGTGCGTCGAAACAAAGAGATCCCCAACTACATTAAGGCGCTGATGGCGATCTACTTCAGCCCCGATATCGAGGATGATATTTGGGAGTCCATCCACATGCTGGGTGTGCGCTTTAATATGGAGTGGATCAAAAAGCTGACCAGCAAGCGTCAGCTGCAACCCTGGATTGATCCGGAGCAGATGGCTCACGATATCATTCGCATCGAATACGGCGTTATCAGCGACTGGTGTCAGGGGCGAATTGACGACGACGACTTCCTTCCCCATATTCTTCTCTGCTACCTAAACTATGTGGTTGGCGCCACCAAAGGCAGAGCCCGCAAAGAAGTCGAAGATATGCTCAAGCTGCTGCAAACTGGCGAGCTGCTGGAAGCGTACAACAGCTAAGAACTACGAAGTTGTAAATAAGAAGTCGTAAAAAAGGGGCTTTCGCAGCCCCTTCCCCTGCACTATTTCACTTGCGCAGGCTGATAGGGAAAGCGCGCGATTCTGTGACCGAGAATTGAACTCACCCAGATTTCCTCGCCCACCTGAAGCGCCGTTGTGGCCAGTCCCAAATCATTTCCGGCATCGACACGCCACTTCTGAACAATCTTCATCGATGCGGGGTCAACCTCCACAACCGTCAACACCGAAGGACACTCACCCTTCCCCTTGACGCATTCCAGCAGGCCATTGGGCGTTGTGTGCTGACCGGTTGCCAGTACGGTGCCCGCGGATGTCCAGCGCAGGTTATCCGGCATAAAGCTCAGTGCCAGCGACTTATCCGGCCGCTTCTCTCCGGTGCTCGCGCAGGGCAGCGATTGTCTCACCAATTCACTGCCGGACCACGCCGCAACCACAGCGAAGCATCCGTCATCCGATACCACCAGCCCATTCGGTCCCGACATGGGTTTAACCGGCGCCGCCTGCCAGCCATCACGTGGAGACCAATGGAAAAGCCGACCGGTGTCTTCACCATCCACCCGGCGCTGCCAGGAATCTTTATCGGCCGGATCATAGGTCTGGGTGATATAGATATCGCCAGTGGGCAACAGACTCAAGCTGTTTGCCGATACCTCAGAGGGAATGGGGATACAGTCCTCCCAGGTCAGGCGAGGCTTGCCCGAACCCCCATCAACACGAAAACGCTCGATCGCCGCCCGCCCGCCGCGGTTGATCACCAGGAGTATATTGCGATCCCCATCGCGACCGACGGTGATACCCAGCGGCGAAAACGCCTTCTCCTCCAGCGCGGAACAATGACGACGGTCCGCAGCGGCAGCAATATCAAAGGAGAGTTTCTCCAGGTGCAGTGGCAATCTGCGCATGGCATAAATGCCGGGCTGCGCGGCCTTACCAATGGAAATACCACTGACAAGAACCCAGTCGCTACCGGGAATCGTGACCATATCCTCAGCCACGGGCGGTGCCGCCACATTATCCGGTTTTACCAGCGTTTCGGCATGCACACTTAACGCAGTACAAAGCAACGCTACAGCGGTCGCAATACGGTAAAAAAACAGGGACTTTGCAGGCATAAGCTTACCTCCAATCTTTGAATGTTGACTCCAGAACGTGAGTCAAAAAAAAGGCGCCGTAGCAAGCTAACGGCGCCAAGCACAAACCCAACGAGCGGGAAAACTTAGAAGGTGTAACGCATACCTACGGTGAAGGCACGGCCTATGTAGTCATATACACCAATCATGGTGGGGTAAGTCGCACCAGGAGTAGTACCGGGAACGATTGGCGGCTCGTTATCAAACAGGTTGTTAACCGTGCCAAACAGCTCCATTTCGCCACCCTGATTGCCAACCATCATGCGGTAACGGCCAGTGATATCGGTGTACCACTCAGGATCGACATCACCATCGATAAAGTTACTTGGCGAGCCAGGAATACCCACTTCCATTTTACCTACGTACTGCTCGGTAAGTGTCAGACCAAAGTTACCCAAATCGTAGCTAACATTGAGCGTGCCACTCCACTCTGGGCGCCCTTGGGTGTTACCCCCTGCAATAGTAGCTATACCGGCATACTCAAGTGTTGGGGCACCTGCGTATTGTTGCTCCTGATACTTCTCCAGATAGTTTGCATACAAACGCACGCTGAGATTACCCGGCCCAACCGGCGTTGCGTAACTCACGTCGATATCGATACCGCTGGTCTCCAGCGAGGCGATATTCGCTGATGCAACGCGAATTTCGGTTGGGAAGTCACCGGGAGAAGGACGTGTAATCAAGTCACACTCAGGCCCGCCGGTCTGGAAGCAGTTATTAATAATCTGCTGAGCACTCAGGGAACCGATCGCGTCCTGAATTTCGATACTGTAGTAATCGATAGACAGACTCAGACCGGGAACCGCTTGCGGCGTGTAGACGACACCAAAGGTATAGGTATCCGCTTCTTCCGGCTCGAGGTCACGGTTACCACCGTTCACCTGAGGAATATTCGCCTGGAGGCCGGTTAAGGGATCGAAGATCGTACTGATGGCTGACTGATCGCCTGCATAGAGGCTGAACAGCGACGGCGCACGAATATCGCGAGATACAGTGGCACGCAGCAGTACTTCGTCAATGGTGCGCCAGGTCATACCCAGCTTCCAGGTATCCACAGGACCACTGGTGCTGTAATCGGTGTGACGAACCGCCGCATTCAAGTCGAGCTGTTCAAAACCGGGACGACCAGCAATAACAGGCACGTTCACTTCCGCAAACGCTTCCCAAACATCGACGCTACCATCAGCGACGCCAATATTGGTCAACCAGTAGTGCAGCGCAGAAGAAGGAACGCCTCTCAGCCCCGCGAAATGCTCATCGCGCTCCGCCGCCTCATCCAACAGCGCCGGATCGGCGTTGCTGCGAAGCTCCAAGTCTTCGGTACGCCATTCCGCACCAAATGCCATATCCACAGGACCCGCAGGCAATGTAAACGCGCTACCAACCACTTCGAAGGCAATCGTATCCTGAGTCGTTTCGGCCACATAGCTGGAAGTGCCTGTCGCATAGGCATAGCCTTCTGGCGTAGCGATGCTCGGATCACCATTCATGATATTCATCGGCTTACAGTCGGCAAAACGCGCTGCAACGGCAGGGTCACTGCTAAGCGATGCACGACAGACGATATTGCCCGTACCATCATCAACCGCATCCAGCGCCGCGTAAGTGCGCTGCCAGTTATACAGGCCGGACTGATCCATGGTGTGCTCGGACTGACCGTGGCTGATATCCAGCCCCCAGCTCCAGCTCTCATTGATATCACCATCCAAACCGGCGGCGAACATCATGAACTCCGTCTCTTCCTCAGTAAACGGCTTTGGCCCCGTACCGAGGTAGTGCGCTAGCTTGAAGCTATCAGTCGGCGCCAACTCGGCCTGCAGCGCGGCGGGCAGATAAGCGTTATCACCATAAATCGTTGCAGACGTTGCCCCTACCAGCGAGTTCGCCAATGAGGTGTATTCAACTTCGCTGCTTGAGTACAGGCCCTGAACATAACCTCTCACACCATTAGAGAAGTCGTAAATTACCTTACCAAACAACTGCTCGGTAGTGAGCGGCGCAACGCCAGTTACATCAAAGGGAACGGTATAGCCATCACCGCCGGAAGCAAAAATAGGCGAGCCGGTTGGCGTACCGGGATCAAAAGGCACGATATTCCCACTCTGGTCAAAACGCTGACCATTGTAGGAGAAGCCGGCAGGACCACCACTAATCAAACCATAATCAGAGGCGACGGTCAGACGACCGTTTTTGAAGCGCTTATACGGATTCAGCGCGCCGCCAGGCACACAATCGGAGGCGTTGGCACTGACACAGTTAGGATTGCTGCCTGCAAAAATCCAACCCTCACGACTGGCATCACGATCACTGCGCATCATGCCATCGTTGTCATAGCGCTCAGCACTCAGCAGAACGTGTCCATTGCCTTCAGAGAATTCAAAGCCCGTCGCCACACCAATGCGGTTATGTTCGTTATCGCCCTGCTCGGAAAAGCCGCCTTGAACGTTGAGTTTGGTACCCACGAAACTGTCGTCAACGATAAAGTTAACAACACCCGATACCGCGTCAGAGCCGTAGGCCGCAGACGCACCACCCGTCACAACCTCAACTCGCTGCATCAGCAAATTGGGCATCACGTTCACGTCGACATCACCCAGGAAGGTGGTCTTCGGCATTCTCATGCCATCCATCAGGATCAGCGTTCGTTTTGAACCGATACCACGAAGGTTAAGCAAGTTGCCGTGAGACGCAGTATTGGAGAAGTTGTGTTGGCTCTGAGCGGGGCCACTCGACAACTGGAACTGCGGCAACTTGTTCAAGGCATCGGGAATATTCGTTGGCTGCATATTCATCAGGTCATCGGTAGATGCCACGGTGACCGGGGTAGGTGCAGTAAAGCCATCACGCTTGATGCGGCTGGCCGACACAACTACCTCTTCTACAGCCGAATCCTGTTCCACCACCGGATTCTCTTCTGTTTGAGCATTGACGGATGAAACACCCATCAGCGCATTGGCAATAGCCAATGACAACAGCGTGCGTTTTTTCATAGGGATCCTCTTACGCTTAATATTATCTGCTTTATTTCAGGACCGAGACAATGGACGCGCACACCGCGTCCATTGTAGCTAACCATCTCTTTCACTCCTGCGCCTCGAAATCACCCTGCCGCCAATTCCCAAGAGAACAACACTGTGTCACCCAAGGGCAGCGACCTTTTTCGGAGGCGCGCGGGCACAGACCCACGAAACGAATAGTGCAACGCGTTGCAAAAAAAAGCAACGAATTTTAACCTGCAAAGCAATATTAGAACCCAACTAAAAACGCCGCGAATGAATACTGCCCCCTCTCCAAATCGCGAACACACTATAAATACAAGGCCTTAAGGCACTCGCAGCCAGCAAGGGCGCAAGCCACCTGAAGGGCAACGTTTACGAAAAATTGTCGGTTTTCGAGCAGAATCTGAGGAAGAAACGTCAGAAAAGAGGGATAAATCAGCCCGCGTGAAGACAAGCCCGATAAACGGAGTGTCGCGCAATAGCCGTTAGGGAGGTGATTTTCGGATACACGTCGTTAATGAACACGAGCCGACAAGGAGAAAAAGGATAGGTATTACGAGGGGGAAGTAAATGGCGTCCCCTAGGGGACTCGAACCCCTGTTACTGCCGTGAAAGGGCAGTGTCCTAGGCCACTAGACGAAGGGGACGCCGCAAACCTTCCAGACCACGAGTCAATAACGTCTGAAAGTGGCGCGCATTTTATGGAGGCCTCCCGGCCACGTCAAGCAGCAATCGGCAAGAAAACTGAAATAATTGAATATTCCCGGCTCGCCTGCCGATTTTTCAGGCAATCTGCTCACATTTCCTTCAAGTTGTTGATTTATCGAGCTTCAAGGACAGGGAGTTAATACAGTACCGCAGCCCTGTGGGTGCAGGCCCATCCGGAAAAACGTGCCCGAGATGGGCGTCACAGCGAGCACAGGTGACTTCCTCTCGAATCATGCCGTGACTGGTATCCCGGTGAACATCCAGCACCTCGCCGGCTTTGGGCTGATAAAAACTGGGCCAGCCGGAGCCGGAGTCGTACTTGGTCTGCGAATCAAACAGCGGCTCACCACAGCATCGACAACGGTATACGCCATCGCTCTTTTCGTTGTAATACTCGCCAGTAAACGCGCGCTCTGTGCCTTTTTCACGACAGACGTGGTATTCCTCAGGACTTAAAAGTTCCTGCCACTCTGCCTCGGTTTTCACGACTTTTTCCATCAATATCACTCCACCTGTCGATTGGCTAAGGCGTATACTACGCTTAATAGCTAACACGGTCGCTGACTGCCTGACGCGCAGCGCTTCCGCGCCATTACTCCGATTTTAGAAGACTGACATGAGCAATTACTACAAATCCAGCAAGCTGCACGACGTGTGTTATGACATTCGCGGACCCGTGCTGCACCGCGCCAATGAGCTGGAAGAGGAAGGTTATCGCATCCTCAAGCTCAATATCGGCAATCCGGCCACGTTTGGCTTTAATGCGCCGGAGGAAATTATTCAGGATGTGATTCGCATGCTGCCTGAAAGTGAAGGCTACAGCGATTCCAAGGGCCTGTACTCAGCGCGCAAAGCGGTAATGCAGGAGTGCCAGAAGATCGGCATACCCGGCGTCGAGGTCAATGACATCTATCTGGGCAATGGCTGCAGTGAACTGATCACCATGGCCACGCAGGCACTGCTCAATATCGGTGACGAGGTACTAATCCCCTCCCCCGACTACCCGCTGTGGACGGCAGTCGTCTCGCTGAGCGGCGCCAAGCCTGTCCACTACCGCTGCGACGAAGAAAATGACTGGCAACCGTCCATCGAAGATATCCGCAGCAAGATTACCAGCCGCACCCGGGCGATTGTCATTATCAACCCCAATAACCCGACCGGCGCGGTCTACAGCCGCAGTATGCTCGAAGAACTCGTCAGCATTGCCGAAGAATTCGAACTGGTGGTGTTTGCCGACGAGATTTACAGCAAAATTCTGTACGACGATGCCGTGCACATTCCACTGGGCAGCATTAATCCCGACGTGCTGTGCCTGACGTTCAATGGCCTGTCCAAATCCTATCGTCTCGCGGGTTTCCGCAGCGGCTGGATGATTGTGTCTGGCCCCAAGGAACGTGCCAGGGACTACATAGAAGGCCTGGATATGCTGTCATCGATGCGACTCTGCGCCAACGTACCGGCCCAGCACGCCATTCAGACGGCACTGGGCGGCTACCAAAGCATTAACGAATTGATTCTGCCCGGCGGCCGCCTGTTGGAACAGCGGGATATTGCCTGGGAAATGCTCAATGATATTCCCGGTGTGAGCTGTACCAAACCGAGGGGCGCACTTTACATGTTCCCCCGCCTCGACCCCGAGGTCTATCCTGTGGCTAGCGACGAGCAACTGGTGCTGGACCTGCTCAACCAGGAAAAAATCCTGCTGGTGCAGGGCACGGGCTTCAACTGGCATGCACCGGACCACCTGCGTATTGTATTCCTGCCCAACAAGCTGGATCTGGCAGCCGCTATTGAGCGCTTTGGCCGCTTTCTGCGAGGCTACCGCAAAAAGCTCCACGCCGTCGGCTAGGCTGGCGCACGATATCGCAATACCTTGAGGGCGCCATCGGCGCCCTTTTCAGGAAAGTCCTCCCGGCCCGGCAAGCGCGCTTCAAACTGCGCCTCGGGCCAGAACGCCGCTACCTGTTCCCTAAGGAATGCTTCTCCCAGCCACGGCGCATTCAAACAAAACAGCACTGACGCCGCCGGTGCGCAGAGCTCCGGCATTCGGCGAATCAGCTTTTGGTAATCGCGCTCGGCGTCAAAACTGCCCTTCTGCCGCGACGGCGGATCGCAAATGATAATGTCATAGGGGCCGAGCTTTCGCAGCTTTCCCCAGGATTTAAGAATATCGTGACCGAGAAAACGTACCGACTCCAGCGGCTGCCCGTTAAGACGGTGATTCTCCCGCCCCCGTGCCAACGACGCTTTACTCATATCAATATTCACCACAGACTCGGCACCCGCAGCCAGCGCCGAGACTGAAAATGCACAGGTGTAGGAAAACAGATTCAACACCCGTCGCTCTCTGGCAACCCCCTGTAACCAGCGCCGAGTGGGCGCCATATCCATAAAGTAACCGATATTCTGTTGGCGCCCGGGGGCCAGCAAAAAAGACAAGCCCTGCTCCCGGGCGACAATTGGCGCCTCTGGCAAGCGGTCCCATAAACATTCCACCGGGGTGTCGGTCTGGTAGCGATGCTGCACCGTGGCGCACGCCAGCTCTCCACCGAAACAGCTTTTCAGGTGGTCGCAAAACGCTGACCAGAATGCCTCGGGCGGCTCCCTATACAGCACCAGCCACAGCAGCGGCGAAAACCAGTCGACAGTGAGCCATTCATAGCCGGGGTAGCACTGACCGCGACCATGAAACAGGCGAAGGGCATCCCCGCCGTCAACCATCTGCCCGGCCCAATGCTCAAATGCACTGAGCTGAAGAAATTCGTCGAGATTCAAGCTCGTCATCACCGCTCAACCCGCCGCGCTGACGCGGTACATAACCTGATCACGATAGCCGGTGAGCACGGGAATATAGCCCTCCCAGGCGCGATCCAGCTCTGGGTCGTTGCTGTCGACCAACAGCGGGCGTCCCTCCAGACTTTTCAGCTTGGTTTTGCTGGCCAGCACCAGAAAATGCTCACGGCCAATACGCCGTATCAGCGCTGGGGTCAGCTGCTGGTTCCCCCGCCCCAGAATATGCCCCTGCCCGCCGATAGCGGAAATCAGCACTTGCACCGGCCCGTTGTGGGTATCCAGCGCGGCAGCAATCTGTGCGGCATTCGCATCCGCCTGCAACAGCTCACCGGCCCTCACCAGATCAAAGCCAAGCAAGGTGAACGGCAGGCCCAAGGCATTCATGAATCCCGTCGTGGTACTGCCGGGACCGACGATATACAGGGTGTCGTCGTCGCAGGCCTCCATCAACTCATCAGCAATATCGGCAATAACCAGCTCTTCGACTTCACGGCCGCCCTGCTTGACCTGCTGTAGAAAGCCACCGAGCCTCGGCACCAACAGCTCACCAAAATGCTTGGAACGAACGCGTCCCTCACGGAAAGCGGCCTCATCAATATCGCGCACTTCCTGCAGGGTAATGTCCACCAGATCACCGGCGATGAGCGCCTTGAGAATCTCCGCCGCTGCGTCCGGGTTCACCGCATAAACCGCCGAGTGCATCTTTACGCCAGCGGGCACTCCCAGCACCGGGAAGTCCTCTCCAACGGCGCGATAAATATCCCTGGCTGTGCCATCGCCGCCAACAAACAGCAGCAGATCCACTCCCGACGCCCGCAGGGCCAATGCCGCCCGATGTGTATCGTCCGGCGTACTTAATGGGCTGACCGCAGCCCCCAACGATTCAAATGGCAGGCCATCGGGCACCGCCGCCCCCGCCATAGCCCCCTCAAAACCATAAACCGTCACCGGCAGCCCCACCAGCAGCGCGAGACAACGGCGTGCCCGAGGCAAGGCGCGGCTGTTTGCAATATCATCGGCGACCTGCAGACGAAGAGCCTCCGGCAACTCATCGCTGCCCTTCAAACCTTCCGGGCCGCCCAAGCCCGCATAAGGATTGACGATCAGCCCCAGCTTAAAATTCGACATGTTCAGTAAAAATCCTTTCGGTTTCCTGTGGGCATTACCTACAGACAGTCCGTGTTTCATTGTGGCGCAATAACACAGACGGATAATAATGACGCTTCACCAATACAGGGAATTCCACGCTTTGAGTACACGACAGCAACAACGCAGCGATGTCTCTCTCACTTCTTCTCACCAGCGCCATCGCGCCCAGCGACACTTTGAACAACGCTATGCTGCCAGCCTGATTGACGATAAGGGACGGGAAATCCCCATCGACAGCCATAGCGTTCAGCGCTGCCTGGAACAACTCGCGGGCAGCGACAGTGAGTTCATCTGCTACCTTGCAAGGCGGCAAGCAAGTTGAACCCCGCCGTATCGAGCTGTTCACCTACGTAACGGCAGTAAGCAAACTCCCGCCGTTCGGGATAGTGTTTACGCAAGCCATCAAACGCTGCAGCCGGATCGTCGGCAAGCAGTGACTCGCGAAATCTCCTATCGTCACCGCGGGGATCGTACACGGCCAGAGCCGCTTCTCGAAGCAGCTCAGCGCCGTACGACTCACTCAGCTCAACGACAGGCTCCGGCAGTCGGGTCGCCGCCAGTGCAGCGGGCGCCTTCAGTCCACGATGCTGACAGTGGGCCAGCAACTGCTCAGCGATAGCCCGGCTACCGGCAATTTTTCCATCCAGGCTGTAACCGGCAATATGCGGTGTGGCGATAAGACACCGCCCGGCAAGCTCGCGGCTTACACCCGGCTCCCCCTCCCATACATCCAGTGCCAACTCGATATCCGGCCTCAGCTCCCTAAGCTGCAATAACTCTTCGGTAGCCACGACCTCGCCACGCCCCGCACTGACAACCAGCGATGAGGATGGCAACCGCGACAGTTGTGCCGCATCCAGCATATGGAAGCTGGGATACTCGCCACCGCGTGTCAGCGGCGCATGGAGGCATAGCACGTCGCAAGCAAGCACGGCATCAAGACTGCTCAGACGGGCATCTTCTGTCGGGGCCAACAGCGGGTCATAGGCACAACAGGGAATATCCAGCCCGGCCAAACGATCTGCCAGTCGCCGGCCAACATTGCCGAATGCGACAATTCCCACCTGCCGCTCTCCGCTCAGCAACGACGCCCAGCGCTGGCGATCCAGACACAGTACGCTGACTACGTAGTCCACCACAGAATCTGCATTGCAGCCCGGTGCCGTGGCCCACTGTATTCCCTGCGCGTCCATAAACGCCGTATCTAAATGATCGCGACCAATGGTGCAGGAGCCGACAAATCGCACCGGACTGCCAGACAGTAAGGCAGCGTTGACCCGAGTGACCGAGCGCACAACCAGCGCATCGGCATCGCGCAGATCGGCAGCGGTCAGTGAGCGACCCGCAAAGCGACGCAGTTCACCAAAGGGCGCGAACAAGGTCTCGGCCTCGGGCACATTTTCATCAGCGTAGATAATCATGACTTCGCTCCTGTTGGCGCGACAAACGCACGGGGATAGCGTGACTGAAGTGTGTAGAGATAGTTTGCCGATAAGCCCAGCGCTTCGCCCTGCCCCATCCAGTCATCGACTGCGGGCTTGCGCAAGGCCGCCTGCTCAAAACCGGGCAACGCCAGATCATCCCGCAAGCGACAGAGCTGCCGGAAGAGAAACAGCTTTTCTCGGGCATTGGCAAACTTATCACGCAGGCCTTTGGCCCCCCTCACCGGTAAGGCCGCTAGGCCATCCAAGTCGCGGTAAATTGCGTCCAGCGAGGGGTAGTGTTCAAAAATCACTTTCGCGGTCTTCTCGCCGACGCCCTTCAGCCCCGGAATATCATCTACCGTATCCCCTGCCACCGCGAGAAAATCCGCTACACGCTCGCAAGCCACACCCCGCTCACGTCGCCAGTCCTCAGCGGAACGCGGCGCACTGCCAAAGTGCCACAGACGATCGGCGTCAGCACACAAGAGTTGCGCTAGATCTTTGTCGCGACTGACGATAGTCACCGCAAGGCGCTGTTCTCGCGCCTGTCGGGCAGCACTGGCGAGAATATCATCCGCCTCGAACTCGGCCTCCGCATGGCAGTACAGGCCCAAGGCCTCGCTCAAGCGCCGACAGGCGCGAAGCTGGTAGGCCAGTGCCTCGTCAGGCAGCACACGGCGAGACTTGTACGCGGGATACAGACGCTCGCGATAGCCGCGTCCCAGGCTTTCATCAAAGGCGACCAGGACATGAGCAGGACGCTCGCTGTGCAGAAACTTGAGCAAGGTTTCCAGATAGCCTTCCAGTGCGTTCAGCGGAAAGCCCTGTTCACTCACGTGGCGCGCCTGCCGGGCAAAATAGGCCTGAAAGATGTACACCGACGCATCGATGCCATAGAAACGCGACATCAGGAACGCAAATCCGTCAGCAGCAAACGGCTGGCATCGATCGCCAGCGGCTGACAAAACGCCACAGCCAACGCCCGCCGAAAACGCTCCGCCCGCGGGGGCAGCCCTTCGGACGCGTAGCGATGCGCCCGCTGCCATACGGCCAGGGCAAAGGGAAAATCATCAATATCTCCGCCAGAGAGATTGTCGATACTAACGCGAAACGGCAAACCCGCCGCCATGGCAAAGAACCACTCCAGCGCCTGAGGGCAACTCTCCACCCGTTCAAATTCGCGCTGCTGTACCTCGTTGCGACCGTCTGGCTCATACCAATAGCCGTAGTCATCCAACTGCCGCCGTGCATCACCGGCAATGCACCAATGCGCCGCTTCGTGCAAGGCGCTGCGGGCAAAGTCTTCGCGGTACCAGACCGTGTGAAGCTCACCCAGGCTCCCTGCCGGTACATAAAGGGGCTCCTCTGCACCACCGCAGAGCTGTGTTCGGTAGTCTCCGGCAAAACAGCGATCGAACACAGCCGCAATCTGACGATCCAGCGGCGCCCCGTCAATCACCCATTGTTCGGCCAGCTCAATCATTAAAGAGCAGCCCCCGCTCCGGACAACCAGACTCGACATGCTGGCAAGGCTGCTGCCGGAGAAAATCCAGATAACTCGGCGAAAGATACGCCTCCCCCGCCAATAAGTGCTCCAGATAGCGGCTTTGTGGCAACAAGCCCTCGCAAACAAAAGCTGGGTTAGCGAGATATACCCAGGCCGAACGATGTCCGAAATCGCCGGACACTTGCAGGCATTCTCGACTGTAACGTACGGGGGTGCCCTCAAAATGATCCATCTTGTCGATATCCTGCCCGCTGGTCAGTGCATAGAGCACGCCTTCAACGCAGCTATTACTGGTCGGCACGATATTGGCATAAGCCACCCCGGGCTGGTTGTGTGCAGCCTTGTTAAAACGCAGGCCGTAACCGGGTAAACGCGCGGCCCAAAGATCAATAAACGACAAGCCCCTGGCGCGCATCCGCGCCGGGTTCATATTGGAGCCATAGGCGAAATAGTAGTTGCAGATCACAAGACAAAACCGTTTTTGTGCTTGGCAAATGAATAATGACCGGGTAATTTTACCAGAAAGGGGATGCATCGTACGCGCTGCGGCAACCCGCCCAACGACGTATTCTCCCCCGCAACGAGAGGAAGCGTCATGGCGACACGTCAGTCCGGCAGCACCCACTCCGCGAAGATCCTCCCATTCACCCCCACCAGCTCACGCATACGCTGTATTTCTCCCGCCTATGAAGGCCACTGCCTGCTATACAGTCACCATGCCCTATCACGGGACAAACTCTACGCCATTCGTATACTCTGCTGGGCCCGGCTGGCCGATGGCCGCGACGTGGCCGTGGTGCCCTGGCTGAACGATATCAGTCACTGCCGGGATTTGAATGACGCGGAAACCGGCCTTGCCGTGGGCTATTACGATCCGGCCTGCGATGACCGCTTCGACACACTTCCCAGCCAGCACCGCGCTGCGCTGGACGCCCTGTCCGAACAAGTTGCAACGGATAAGGCCCACGGTGTTCTTCAGGAAATTCCCGACCTGATCGGCAGCCATGCCGCCATGGTCAAGGACAGCGACGAGCTGGTACTGGAGCCGGTTGTGAGTTGGCAGTTGCGGGGTGATGGCCGCATGCAGGCGATGCTTGCTGACCCGGAGCGAATTACCCAGCAGCCGGTGCTGCCCGGCGACCCCTGCCTGTACGCGGCGGATCACGAGTCGGGGCTGCGTTACTACTTTCAGTACCACATCGCCAATCAAATCAAGAATGGCGGCGCCATGAGCACCCGCATTTTGGGACAGTTAATCCGGCGCTGACGATCTAGTGCTGGAATTCGCGACTCAGGCCTTACGTACCCAGTAACGGTACTCGCTGTCACTGTGCTGCTGGTCCAGCAGCTCATGGCCGAGAAAGTTGCAGAATTTGGGAATGTCGCGGGTCGTAGCCGGGTCAGTCGCCAGAATTTCCAGCACCTCGCCCGACGGCATATCGCGAATTTTGTTGTGTAACAGCATCACCGGCTCCGGGCAGGTCAGCCCGCTGGTGTCGAGATGGTGGTCGGCGTTCTCAGTCATGATCGTTACTGCGGTGAGTGGGCCGTCTATTGTGCGGCCGGTGGTGCAAAAATCAAGCTTGCTCACCGCGCACGGGGCAACACCGACCAGCTTTCGGTTTCCGGGCAAAAGGCAATAAAGGCGCGTTCGCTCTTCAGTGCCTCACGCAATTGCGCAATCTTCTCCGCCTCACTCAGCTCCTGCTCGCCGTAGTCGGTACCATCGCGACTGACCATTTCCTGCAGCATGCCTTCAAAGGCGTCTTCACTCAGTTTTTGCCAGGGAATTTCCAAATACTCGGACATCATTTCTCTCATCTAAAAAGCGGTCGTTACTGCTGTTGCTGCGCCTGTTGCAACGCCTGCACGCTGTCGATTTTATCTTGCAACGACTGCGGCCGATCCACACGGCTGCCGATCTTGAGCTGGGTGTGGATTCGCGCAGCGCCCATCTCGTGAATACGCTGGTGACAGTGTTTGATCGCCGCCATCACGACTTCCCACTCCCCTTCGATATTGGTGCCAAAAGCATGCAACTGACAAGACAAGCCAGCCTCATCAAGGATCTTCTGACACTCGGCAATATAGGGTGATAGTGACTCACCGGCATTGATGGGGATAACACAAAATTCGACCTGTACCTGCATCGTCTCACCTATCGCGCTTTGCACTCGTGATTTGTTAACTCAGATATCGTATCGTTAGGCTCCGCGACTGTCTCTAGCCAAACGGAATTTCACCTTGAATACATCACTGGTTTTCACCTTTATCAGCAAGGACCGCCCCGGTCTTGTAGAAACCCTTTCCGCGGCCATTGCCGATGCCAACGGCAGCTGGCAGGAAAGCCGTATGACCCGGCTGGCAGGTCAATTTGCCGGTATCGGCCGGGTGAATATCGCCAAGGACAAACGCGACGTGCTGGTCAGCGCGCTGCAAGCGCTGTCCGCTGACGGAATCACAGTGAGTATCGACAACAGCGACAGCGATAGCGGAGAAGCCGCCGAGCAGCTCTGCCATCTGCAGATTGTTGGCAACGACCGCCCGGGCATTGTTCGGGAAGTCAGCCGCGCGCTGAAAGAGCGCCAGCTCAATGTGACCGAGCTGAGCTCAAACATCACCAGTGCGCCCATGACCGGCGAGCCGCTGTTCGAGGCCAGCGTTACCGCCGCTCTGCCGCCGGGTTGTGATCTGGATGAACTGGAAGACGCGATGGAAGATATCGCGGAATTGCTGAGTGTGGATATTGATATTGAACGGGGCTAACCGCGCCCGCCGAGACTTTTAAACAGCCACACCGTCGCCGCCGCCAGCGCGGCGATCACCGTCACCCCCAGCACACATAGCAGCAGATAGCTGAGAATATCCCGCCAGGGTACGTCAAAACTCCACACGGCCGACGACACCAGCATCAATGTCGCCAGTACCGCCAATACGGGTGTGCGATAGCGTTTGAAGGTGTGCAACCACTGCATCAGCTCATCCTTCTCCTGTTTTTCGGGGTGTTTTCGCGTGTCGGCCAGGGGGCGACGGAATCAGGCGAAACTGTCTTCTTTCAGCCACTCGCAGCGCAGGCGGCCCGAGTCATCGCCGGGGGCATGATAGTCGCCTTCGGCCTGCCACACAAAGGTATGTGTGCCGTTATAGGCGGTTTGTAAATGTACGGTCGCCGTCACCCAGTACATTTTGGAGAGCATCCGTTCGAACTGACGCAGCCAGGCATCCCATTCGTGCTCCACCGCCTTGTAGGAACTGCCGAAGTGAATCACATCGGTCTGACAATCACCAAAATCAATGGCGCGCTGAGGCACCGAAAACATCTCCCGGCACAGCAGCGGCCACTCTTCTGCCGACGGCAGGGTATCGGTGATCTGCTGATTCACCTCTCGCCGCTCCTGTACATCAACACCGTCACGCACAAACAACATATCGGTGATACAACCGTACACGACTGACTCTTGAGACATGGCTAGCTTCCGTTGTTTTTTCTCAGTCTACCCCAGCCGTTGGCGCTGAACGATGATTGGCATCGGCAGACGTGGTTGGGGTCTCAAAATAGCGCCAGGCCAGCCAGGCGGCCAGTGCCGCGGCTGCAGCCGCCACCCAAAAACTGTAACGGGCGCTGATATCCCAGGCATAACCGCTGAACAGTGCGCCCATGGCGCCGCCAGCACCAAAGCTCAGCCCGCTGTACAAGGCCATGCCCTGCCCGTGATGGGCGGTAAAGAAGCGCCGGATAGTTTCCACTGCGGCGGCATGAGCGCTGCCAAAACTCGCGGCATGCAGGCACTGCGCAACAATCAGCAGCGCTGTAGAAGCCGCAAATTCAGCAATCATCCACCAGCGCAGCGCGGTGAGGGCCAAACTGGCTATCAGAATATGACGCAGACTGAAACGCGCCAGCAGCCGATGCATCCCCATAAACAGCAAAACTTCCGCCAGCACGCCCAGCGACCAGAGCATACCCGTCGCGGTCGTACTGTATCCCTCTCCCTCCAGATAAATACTGAAAAAGGTATAGTACGGGCCGTGGGAAAACTGCAGTAGAAAGCTGGTAGCAAAGAACGCCAGTACCGCCGGCTTGCTCAGAATACGTCTCAGCGAGCCAGGGCTGCGATCACCGCGACTGAGCCCCTGGGGATTCTCAGCAACCAGCAGGCTGCCGAGCCAGATAGCGGTAAGCAGGCCGGTGATAATCAGCAAAAGGTGCGCGATTGGGTGATAATCCAGCCATGCGCCCACCGCCAATACGGCGACAATAAAGCCGATCGATCCCCACACCCGGATCAGCGAATAGCGTGCATAACGCCCACTGAGGTGGCTGAGGGTGAGTACGTCGAACTGCGACAGCACCGCATTCCAGAAAAAACTGTAGCCTACCACCACAGCGGCAAGCCAATAGAAATCCTGCCGCCAGAACACCCCGGCAAAGGCCAGTATCGCCATCAGCGAACCAAGGCGAATAATGCGGGTACGGCAGTCGTAACGGTCGGCGAGATAACCCCAGATATTGGGCGCAATCACCTTGGTGACCATTACCAGCGCCGACAGAATACCGATCTCACCCGAGGAGTAGCCCAGCGATTTCAGGTACAGCGACCAATACGGCAACCACGTGCCGAGCAGGCCGAAGTAGAAAAAGTAAAAGGCTGACAGTCGCCAGTACGGCAGCTGTTGCGTCATACCGGCTTAGCGAGCTCCGGGAATCTTCGGGGTGGCACAGTCCACATTGGCGTTCTGACCGCGATGACGCAGCAGGTGATCCATCAGCACAATCGCTAGCATTGCCTCGGCAATCGGCACCGCACGAATGCCCACGCAGGGGTCGTGGCGGCCCGTGGTGATGACATCGACCGGGTCACCCTGCTGATTAATGGTTTTGCCGGGGACCAGAATGCTGGAGGTCGGCTTCAGCGCAATATGCGCCACGATATCCTGACCGCTGGAAATGCCGCCGAGCACTCCGCCGGCATTGTTCGAGGTAAATCCCTCAGGCGTCAATTCGTCGCGATGTTCGCTGCCCTTGGCCTCAACACAATCGAAACCCGCACCGATCTCCACGCCTTTAACGGCGTTGATGCCCATCAGGGCATGGGCGATGTCGGCGTCGAGGCGATCAAACACCGGTTCGCCCAGGCCAACCGGAACGGCGGACGCCACGACACTGATCTTCGCGCCGATAGAATCGCCGGACTTACGCAGTGCCTGCATATACGCTTCCATCTCTGGAATCTTATCGGCATCGGGACAGAAGAAGGGGTTGCTTTCCACCAGGTCCCAGTCCAGCTTTTCCGCTTTAATAGGCCCCAGCTGCGAGAGGTAACCACGCACCAGAATACCGTGTTGCTCGGCCAGATATTTCTTGGCCACAGCGCCTGCGGCCACACGCATCGCCGTTTCTCGGGCCGACGAGCGGCCACCGCCGCGATAGTCCCGCAGCCCGTACTTTTGCTCATAGCTGTAATCGGCGTGCATGGGACGGAAGCGATCTTTGATCTTGCCGTAGTCCTTGGAGCGCTGATCACGATTTTCAATCAGCAGGCCTATGGACGTGCCGGTGGTTTTGCCTTCAAACACGCCAGACAGAATTTTGACTTCGTCGTCTTCCCGACGCTGTGTGGTATAGCGGGAGGTGCCGGGCTTGCGGCGATCCAGGTCTTTTTGAAGGTCAGCTTCGGTCAGCGCCAATCCCGGTGGGCAACCGTCAATAATCGCGCCCAACGCCAGACCGTGACTTTCGCCAAAGGTGGTAACCGTAAACAACTTGCCAATGGTGTTGCCAGACATGCAAAAATCCTGAATTCAATCGTTCTGCCCCGACTGCGGAGCGAGGAATGCAAATTATACGTGAAAGCCGGAGCGGCGTCAGAGCCACTGCTGGGCAGCGAGCAGCTCTTCACGGCTCATGCAGAAGACCCCATGTCCGCCGCGCTCGAACTCCAACCACGTGAAGCCGATCTGCGGATACGCCTCGTCGAGAGCCAGCCAACTATTACCCACTTCTACCACCAGCAGACCGCCCTCTTCCAAGTGCGCTGCCGCGTCGCGCAGAATCTGTCGGGTAATATCCAAGCCGTCCACCCCAGAGGCCAGACCCAGCGCCGGTTCACTGTGGTATTCCTCTGGCATCTCCGCCAGATCACGGGCATCGACATAAGGGGGATTGCTCACAATCAAGTCGTAGCGCTGACCATCCAGCCCGGCAAATACATCAGACTGACAAACCTGCACGCGATCACCCAGCTCGTGCCGCACAATATTGATATTTGCCACATCCAGCGCGTCCGAGGAAATATCGACCAGATCGACGGAAGCGTCATCAAACGCGTAGGCGCAGGCAATGCCGATACAGCCGCTGCCAGTACATAAATCCAGCACCCGGCTCGGTTCACCCGCAAGCCACGGCGCAAAGCCATTTTCCACCAGTTCGGCAATAGGCGAACGCGGCACCAGTACCCGCTCATCGACATAAAATGACAGGCCAGCAAACCAGGCTTCATGAGTGAGGTAAGCGGCAGGCAGACGCTCATCGACCCGGCGCTTTAGCAGCGCGAGTACGCGCTCGCGCTCCTCCATAGTGAGGCGTGCTGAAAGCAACTCGTCGGGGCTGTCGAAGGGCATGTGCAGCGCGTGAAGCACCAGCAGCCGCGCCTCGTCGAGCGCGTTGTCAGTGCCGTGACCAAAGAACAGCCCGGCGCGAGTAAATTCGCTCAGTCCCCAGCGGATATAATCGCGGATGCTGACCAGATAAGGGCGGATATCGTCTTCGCTCACGGCAGGGCCTCGGGGTAATATTTGTCGCCGCGAAGTGTACACCGCCCTCCCGGTGCATACCATGTATGGCTGATTTCTGCTGCTTGGGAAAGCGTGGTGGCTTTGTTACCATTGCCGGTCATTTGTCACGCCATAAAAAGAGAATCCGGTGGAAAAAGCATTCGCAAAAATCATTGAAGAGATTGGTGAAGACCTGAGCCGCGACGGTCTGGTCGATACGCCAAAGCGTGCGGCCAAGGCCTTTGAATTTATCACCCGCGGTTATCGCCAGAGCGTTGACGAGGTAGTAAATAACGCCCTGTTTGAGTCAGATGCCAATGAGATGGTCGTGGTCTCAGATATCGAGCTGTACTCTCTCTGCGAGCACCACCTGCTGCCCTTTATCGGCAAATGCCATGTCGCTTATATCCCCAATGGCAAAGTGCTGGGACTCTCTAAAGTCGCTCGCATCGTCGACCTCTACGCCCGCCGCCTCCAGATTCAGGAAGGCCTGACCACGCAGATCGCCAATACGGTGCAAGACGTGACCGGCGCCGAGGGCGTGGCGGTCATTATTGAAGCCCGGCATATGTGCATGATGATGCGCGGCGTGGAAAAGCAGAACTCCGTAATGCGCACCAGCGCCATGCTGGGGGTATTCAAAGAGAATCAGGCAACCCGCGCCGAATTCATGGCGCTGATCAACAAGCGCTGATATCAATGCGTTGGTTAAACGAAACGACAAAAGGCCCTTAATCGGGCCTTTTTACTTAGCGCTTGCTCCAGGCCTCGGCAAAATGCCGTTGCGCGGCATCGCTAATCGCCGCGGCACTTTCCCCCATGTGGCAGTGATGGTCCCCCTCCACCGCCAGTACCTGAAAGTCGACTGGCCGCTCGTCTTCCGCGAGTAATCCGAGAAGCTGCTCACCAAAACCCTGCTCTGCAGAGACAAACAACAGTGGAGCACGAATCGCCTTCATCACCGCCAGCCATTGACCATGAGTGAGCTTAATGGACGACGCCAAGCCCACTCTGCGATCACTGCGCCAACGATACTTGCCATCCTCACCTTGCTGAGTACCGCGCTCAACAATACGCAACGCGGCTGGGACAGACATCGGCATGGCCTTTATCCTCGCCTGCGCCGCTTCTTCCAAGGAGTTAAACGCCCTGGCCGGACGCCCCGGCTTCTCGAAGTCGTGAAGATAACGCCCCAGTTGCACCGGGAAGTCTTCCTCAGCAACGGGGCGTGTCAGCAGACCATCAATGCATACCAACGCAGCAACTCTATCAGGCTGAGCAGCAGCCAGCAGTGCCGCCATCATCGCTCCACGGGAGTGAGCCAACACCGCAAAGCGCGGCCAACCCAACTGGTCGGCTACACCGAGAATACTGCGTAAATCTTCCCAAATACCGTAGCTGCCTGATGCGGGTTTGTGACCGCTGTGACCGTGACCGGGCAGATCCAGCGCTACCAACCGCCACGTGTTTTGTCGCTCAGCAATGGCTTCAAAGCTCAGGGCATTATCCAGCCAGCCATGCAGAGCAATGACCGGTATACCGTCCTCCGGACCAGACACCCTGGCGACCAGCTCGATGTCATCTACCCAAAAACGCAGGGTTTCGAAGACGCTACTCATGACTCAGCGCCCATTGTGCGCATAGTTGGGATAGTGCCTCAGCCATTTCAGCTCGGCACAGCCGCTGGCAAACACCTCGCCCTCCAGCAACGCCATACTGGCGGTTTGCATGCCCCAATAGCTGCGAAGCTCACCCTGCCAGTGGGCAATGGCATTACTGAGCAAGGGGTTGTGCCCCACCAACATCAAGCGCTGACCGGCAAACGTCGCCAGCAGGTTTTCCAAATCTTCGGGGCGATTGTCGGGAGTAAGGCAGGCAATGTTGCGCTGGGGTGCGCCCCAGATATTCAAGATCTCTGCACTTTGCTGGGCACGCCGATAAGGGCTCACCCACAATTGCTCCGGCTGCCAGTCTTCCCCGCGCAGCCACTGCGCGGCTGCATCGACCTCTTCCCGTCCTCGCTCGGTGAGCGCTCGTTCCATATCGGTCGCCGCGTCCCACGACGCGGCGCCATGTCTCACTAACAACACTTCCATCATTAACGCACCGCGAACTCTACATCGCGGTTCTGCTCCGCCCACATCATGCCGCCAATCACGTCACTGACGGTTTTGCCTTCATAAATAATGCCGTACAGACCGTTGACCAGCGGCATATAGATATCGAGGACCTCAGACTGCTGCTTGAGCAGCTTAAGGGTATTCACCCCCTCAGCCACTTGCCCGAGCTCCGCCACGACCTCGTTCAAATCACGGCCTTTACCCAATTCAAAACCTACGCGGTAGTTACGGCTGAGCGGCGACGTACAGGTCACGAATAAATCACCCACGCCCGCCAAGCCCAGAAAGGTCAGCGGATCGGCGCCTTCGCGCACTGCATAACGGCTCATCTCCGCCAGACTGCGGGTAATCAGCATGCTGATGGTGTTGTGCCCGACACCCAGCGCCGCCGCGAGTCCCGCGACAATGGCATACACATTTTTCAGCGCGCCGGCCAGTTCGACACCATAGACATCGCTGCCGGCATAAACCCTAAAATACGCGCATTGAAGAAGGTCCTGGATGCAGCGTGTCAGTGATTCATCTTCACTGGCAATCACAGTGCCGGTAATCTCTCTGGCCGCCAGTTCTTTCGCCAGATTGGGGCCACTCATTACGCCGATACTGACATCGCCAAGCTCTTCACCGAGCACCTGACTCATCAGCTTATTGGTCTCTGCCTCCATGCCCTTGGTCGTGCTCACAACCATCGTGCCCGCCGCCAACAGCGGCGCCAATTGGCGTGCGACCTCTCGGCAGGACTTACTGGGCACAGCCACAAAGACGACATCGCAGCCATCCACGGCATCGGCCAAATCCGCGCTGGCGCGCAGGCTCGGATTCAGAGCAATACCCGGCAGGTACGCGCTGTTGCAGTGCTGGGTATTCACCTCATCGGCGCGCTCTGCATTGCGCATCCACAGACACACATCGTGCCCTTTGTCGGCCACAATATTGGCAATGGCCGTTCCAAAACTACCGCCGCCTACAATGGCGACCTTGTGCTTGTCCGTCATGACGGTCTCGCTGCATCCTTAATTCAGGCAGTTTATCACCGCCACTTTGCTGTGAAGAAGCCCGCCAGCCATGCAAGCGGAGCTCAGAAACAAAAAGGCGGCTATTCGCCGCCTTTTCCTTCCGGAAAAACTCAGGCACTGAGTTCCAGCAGCAATTTGTTGAGCTTGCTGACGTAATCCGCCGGATTCTCAAGCTGTGCGCCCTCAGCCAGATGCGCTTGGTTGAAGAGTATATCCACCAGATCGGCAAACCGGTCTTCGTCGGTTTCCTGATCGAGTTTCTGCACCAGCGGGTGCTCGGGATTGACCTCGAAGATCGGCTTACTTTCCGGTAATGCCTGACCAGCCGCTTCCAGAATGCGACGCATCTGCGCGCCCATATCGTGCTCGCCCACCACCAAACAGGCCGGCGAACTCGTCAGACGGCCAGTGGCACGCACGTCTTCCACCTTGCCATCCAGCGCCTTGGCCACCCGCTCGATCAGGTCTTTGTGCTCTTCAGCAAGGCTTTCCTGCGCCTTCTTCTCGTCTTCGTCTTCAAGCTCACCCAGATCAAGCTGGCCGCGCCCCACGTCTTGCAGCGCTTTACCGTCGAACTCAGACAAGTGATTCATCAGCCAGTCATCGACGCGATCCGACAACAGCAGCACTTCGATGCCCTTCTTACGGAAGACTTCGAGGTGCGGACTGCTCGCTGCCGTGCGATGGTTCTCGGCCACCACGTAGTAAATTTTGCTCTGCCCTTCTTTCATGCGGGCCACATAGTCGTCGAGTGAGTGCGTCTGCTCCGCCTTGTCGTCATGGGTAGTGGCAAAGCGCAGCAGCTTGGCAATTTTTTCGCGGTTGCTGAAATCTTCCGCCGGGCCTTCTTTCAACACCTGGCCGAAAGCCTTCCAGAAGGTCTGATACTTCTCGACATCGTTCTTCGCCAGCTTGCCCAGCATATCCAGTACACGCTTGGTCAGTGCGGTTTTCATGGCATCGACCGCTGGATCCTGCTGCAGAATCTCCCGCGACACGTTCAGCGACAAATCATTGGAATCCAACACACCTTTCACAAAACGCAGGTACAGCGGCAAGAACTGCTCGGCGTCGTCCATGATAAAGGTGCGCTGCACGTAAAGCTTCACACCGCGTGCCGCATCACGATTCCACATATCAAAGGGGGGCTGCGACGGCAAATACAGCAGGCTGGTGTACTCCAGCTTGCCCTCGACCTTATTGTGACTCCAGCTCAACGGCTCGTTAAAGTCGTGGCTGATGTGTTTGTAAAATTCCTTGTATTCGTCGTCGCTCACTTCATTGCGTGGGCGCGTCCACAGCGCCGTAGCCGAGTTAATGCTCTCGAATTCGTCGGGGGCGTCTGCGTCATCCTCGCTTTTCGCCTTGGGCATTTCGACAGGAATGCTGATGTGGTCGGAGTATTTCTTGATAATACTGCGCAGGCGCCAGTCATCAGCAAAGTCTTTATCTTCCTCGCGCAGATGCAGCACCACGGTAGTTCCACGTGCAGCGCGCTCGCAGCTTTCAATCGAGAATTCCGCCTCACCCTGGGATTCCCAGTGCACGCCTTCACTGACCGGAGCACCGGCGCGGCGGGTAAATACTTCCACACGCTCAGCAACGATAAACGCTGAGTAGAAGCCCACACCGAATTGGCCGATAAGCTGCGAGTCTTTCTTGTTGTCGCCGCTGAGATTTTTCAGGAACTCCGCCGTGCCTGAGCGGGCAATTGTCCCAAGGTTGGCAATCACTTCATCGCGGCTCATGCCAATGCCGTTATCACTGATGGTGACGGTACCGGCGTCTTTGTCCGCCTCAACCCGCACCCGCACATTGGGATCGCTCTCAAACAAACTGTCGTCGGAAAGTGCCTCAAAACGCAGTTTATCTGCGGCATCGGAGGCGTTGGAAACCAGCTCGCGAAGGAAAATTTCCTTGTTGCTGTACATGGAGTGGATCATCAGCTGAAGCATCTGCTTGGCTTCGGTCTGAAATCCCAGGGTTTCTTTTTCTGCTGTCGACATGTTTATCACCTGTAAAACCATAAAACCGAGTGCCCACGGGGGCGTTACAGCTTTATGGGGACGACAGGGAAAATTTCAAGGGGAAAAGCGGCCTGAACAAACAGGCCGCGAGACGATTACAGGCGATTCGGCAAGATCCGATCGACGATATAGGCCGCATCACAGCCAAGCGGAAGACAGCCGTATACGCTATGCGGGCGCTTGAGACGCGAGGCAATAAACGCCTCCGCCACGTTTTCATCGCCATGCAGCAGTAATAGAGCAGACTGAAAGCACAGCGCCATTTGCTCCACCAAATGCCGGGCACGGTACTCGGCGTGACTCAAATCGCTGAGCTCCTGCTTCAGTGCAGCAATATGCTGGTCCAGCACCGCGGAACGTCCCTCCGCCAGGGCCAGTTCGGCAAACCAGCGGTCACAGACTTCCGGCGATTTGGCAAAGGCACGCAGCACATCCAGGGCCTGGATATTCCCTGAGCCCTCCCAGATCGCATTGATCGGTGCTTCACGGTACAGCCGCGGCATAATGCAGTTCTCGATCACGCCGTTACCCCCCAGACATTCCATCGCCTCATAGGCGTGATTCGGGGTGCGCTTGCAAATCCAGAACTTCCCTACCGCACTGCCCAATCGGAGCAGCAGTTTTTCCTCTGGCGTATCGGCGTCCAGCGCCGCCGCCATGCGCATGGTCATCGCCAGCGAACCTTCGACTTCCAACTGAAGATCGGCGAGCACATTCTGCATCAGCGGCTGGTCAATCAGCCGCTTGCCGAAGGCTTTGCGGAGGCTGGCATGATGCGCGGCCTGCGCCACAGCCTGCCGCTGACCTCCAGTTGAGCCAACCATACAGTCAAAGCGCGTCAGTGCGACCATTTCTATAATGGCTGGTACGCCGCGCCCCTCTTCACCCACCATCCAACCCTGAGCACCGCGCATCTCGACTTCCGACGAGGCGTTGGACACATTGCCCATCTTGTTCTTCAGACGCTGTACAAAAAGGCTGTTCTTCTCACCATCCGGACGCCAACGCGGCACCAGAAAGCAGCTCAATCCACCTTCCGATTGCGCCAGCATCAGAAACGCATCGCACATTGGCGCAGACATAAACCACTTGTGGCCGGTCAGCTCATAGAGTTCGCCCGGTCCCCGATCGCCAATGGCTTTGGCTATCGAAGTGTTGGCACGCACATCACTGCCGCCCTGTTTCTCGGTCATTCCCATGCCAATGGTAACGGCCTGTTTTTCGAAGTACGGCTTGTTTGCCGGCTCATAACTCCGATTCAATACTTTCGGCAACCACTCCTCAGCCACCGACGGTGTCAGCTTCAAGGTCGGCACTGCCGCAAAGGTCATGGTCAGCGGACAACCGTGCCCTGCCTCCACCTGACTTTGCATATAACTGTAAGCCGCGCGCTGCACGTGGGCGTTGGCGGTTGAACCGTCCCAAGGCATTGCGTGAATCCCCTGAGAAAGCGCCATATCCATCAACTGGTGATAGGCGGGGTGAAAACGGACCTGATCGACCCGATGCCCAAAACGGTCGTGACTGTCGAACTGGGGTTTGAATTCATTGGCGTCAAAGCCCCAGCCAATTACTTCAGCACTGCCGCAGCGCTGGCCATACGCCGACAGACCAAGACGGTCAGCCGCTGGCGCATAACTGCTTAGCCACTCGCGAAGCGCCCGATCCTCTTCAAACAGATTGGTGTTCTCCAGGGCGTCAGACTGATTGAAGACCTCGTGCGTATGGCTGCCTGACTCAGCTGCCTGTGCGATATCTTTCTGCGTTTTCATACCCTGTCCTCTTCATTAATCCCTACCGCCCGCAAACACAGGTGGCACAGTTCTTCTATGGTAGCGACGTTGTATTCGGTCTCGACCAGTGGTCCCAGCAGACTCTCAGCCAACGCCCCGACCAACGCAGCGGCCGTCAGTGACGCGCGCTGTGAAACGAACTCCCCGCTGTCGATACCTTGCTGAATGACCGCTTCAAACAAGCCGGTGTATTCCCGCCGAAAGTGCAGACGCGCTTCATCCACCGCCGGATCGACCGGCTCAGCGATCAGTGCCCAGGCAAACTGTGGCGCCCGAAAAGCGCGCTCAGAAAACACCGTCACACCACTGCGCAAGCGTTGAGCCTGGCTACCGCTTCCAGACAAGGCGGTTTTGACCGCGCCAACCTCCCGGCGCGTGGCATGGCTAAACACCTCTGTCGCGAGCTGATCCTTGTTCTTAAAGTAGCGATAAACCGAGCCGACGCTAACTCCGGCATCGCGGGCCAGCGCCTGAATGGTCAGCGCACGAAAACCGCCTTCGCGCACCAACGACTCGGCGCTCTGCAACAACCGCTCCCGTAACTCCGCCTTGCGCTGACTGACCTGCGCCGTTTCCCGATACGCCATTTCGTCTCCACACAAAGAAGTGAATCATAGTTCATTTTATTGTTTATGCCCAGCCACCTTTCTGCTGGCATAAAAAAAGGCGACCCTGAGGTCGCCTTTCTTCAAGAAGCGTCTGCCTTACCAGCCAGTCACTTCTTTCAGCGCATCACCGATCTGCGCCAGCGAGCGAACGGTTTTTACGCCCGCATCTTCCAGAGCAGCAAACTTCTCGTCGGCAGTACCTTTACCACCAGAGATGATGGCGCCAGCGTGGCCCATACGCTTGCCCGGAGGTGCAGTTACACCGGCAATGTAGGAAACCACAGGCTTGGTCACATTAGCCTTGATGTAAGCCGCCGCTTCTTCTTCAGCAGAACCACCGATCTCACCGATCATAACGATCGCTTCAGTCGCGGGATCTTTCTCGAACATTTCCAGAATGTCGATGAAGTTAGAACCGGGAATCGGGTCACCACCGATACCAACACAGGTAGACTGGCCGAAGCCGTAGTCAGTGGTCTGCTTAACCGCTTCGTAAGTCAGGGTACCGGAACGAGAAACGATACCCACTTTACCGGGCAGGTGAATGTGACCGGGCATGATGCCGATTTTGCACTCACCCGGAGTGATAACACCCGGACAGTTGGGACCGATCAGGCGCACGCCCAGCTCGTCACACTTCACTTTACATTCGAGCATATCCATAACGGGGATGTGCTCAGTGATGCAGACGATCAGCTTGATGCCGCTGTTGGCCGCTTCCAGGATAGAGTCCTTACAGAACGGCGCGGGCACGTAGATCACAGACGCTTCTGCGCCAGTAGTTTCTACCGCTTCTTTAACGGTGTTGAACACGGGCAGGCCCAGGTGCTCAGTGCCGCCCTTACCAGGGGTCACACCACCCACCATTTTCGTACCGTAGGCAATCGCTTGCTCAGAGTGGAAGGTACCCTGACCACCGGTGAAACCCTGGCAGATAACCTTGGTGTCTTTATTGATCAGAATAGCCATTATTTACCCTCCGCTGCTTTGACAGCCTGCTGAGCCGCGTCGGTCAGGCTGGTTGCCGCGATAATGTCCAGACCGGATTCAGACAACAGCTTGGAACCCAGATCGGCATTGTTACCCTCAAGACGCACAACTACCGGCACGCTCACACCCACTTCTTTCACTGCACCGATGATGCCTTCGGCAATCAGGTCGCAGCGAACGATACCGCCGAAGATGTTAACCAGCACGGCTTTCACGTTGCTGTCTTCGAGGATGATTTTGAAGGCTTCGGTCACGCGCTCTTTGGTTGCACCACCACCTACGTCGAGGAAGTTAGCGGGGAAGCCACCGTGCAGAGAGACGATGTCCATGGTACCCATGGCCAGGCCTGCACCGTTTACCATGCAACCGATGTTACCGGTCAGAGCCACGTAGTTCAGATCCCACTCGGCCGCGCGTGCTTCACGCTCGTCTTCCTGTGAGGGATCGTGCATGGCCTGCAGGTCTTTGTGGCGGTAAATCGCGTTACCGTCGATAACCACTTTGGCGTCCAGGCAGTGCAGGTTGCCGTCAGTGGTGATAACCAGCGGGTTGATTTCCAGCAGAGCCAGGTCTTTTTCCTGGAACATTTTTGCCAGACCCAGGAAGATGTTAACGAACTGCTTAACCTGAGTCGGGTTCAAACCCAGTTGGAAAGCCAGTTCACGGCCCTGATAAGGCTGTGCGCCAGTCAGCGGATCGATAGTCGCTTTGAGAATCTTCTCCGGAGTCTCTTCGGCCACTTTTTCGATTTCCACACCACCTTCGGTCGATGCCATGAAAACAATGCGACGGCTGCCACGGTCAACAACGGCGCCCAGGTAGAGTTCCTGGTCGATGTCGGTGCAAGATTCAACCAGAATCTTGGCAACCGGCTGGCCATTTTCGTCAGTTTGGTAGGTCACCAGGTTTTTGCCCAGCCACTGTTCGGCGAAGGCTTTGACTTCTTCTGTGCTGCTGACCAGTTTTACACCACCGGCTTTACCACGGCCACCGGCGTGAACTTGGGCTTTTACAACCCATTTGTCGCCGCCGATTTTTTCAGCCGCTGCTGCGGCCTCTTCCGGGGTATCACAGGCATAGCCTTTAGACACAGGCAGCCCGTATTCAGCAAACAGCTGTTTGCCTTGGTACTCGTGAAGGTTCATGTTGGAATTACCATCTCGGTCTGTGGAAGTGTTAAGCGGGCAATACGCTGTCAGTGAATGGCCCGCTCCCTCTGCACATTGCGGAGAACCGCAAAATTCGGGTCCGTATTTTCCCGAATTTCACGGAGTACCGCAAATCTATTTGCGCTTCTTGCGGTTTGGAATGTGGATAGCCCGACCATCGACGGCCAACGCTGCTTCGTGAACAGCCTCTGACATCGTCGGGTGGCCGAATACCGTCAGTGCGATATCTTCGGCAGAAGAGCCAAATTCCATGGCAATCACGATCTGTTGAACCAGATCGGCAGCGCTTGGGCCAATAATGTGGCAGCCCAGGATGCGGTCGGTTTCCTCGTGAGCGAGGATTTTCACCATACCCGTTGTTTCATTGGAGGCCAGCGCACGACCACTGGCAATAAAGGGGAAGCTGCCCGACTTATAAGGCACACCGTCCGCCTTCAACTGCTCTTCCGTCGCGCCCACCATAGCGATTTCGGGGTGCGTGTAGATAATTGACGGAATGCAATCATAGTTCATGCTGACCTTGTGACCGGCGATACGCTCGGCAACCATCACGCCCTCTTCCGAGCCTTTGTGAGCCAGCATCGGACCGCGCACAATATCACCCACCGCGTAGATACCCGGCGCATCGGTTTCGCAGTGATCGTTGACGAAAATGAAACCGCGCTCATCCAGGTTTACACCGCAATCCGGTGACAGCAGGTTGTTGCTCAGCGGACGACGGCCCACACACACAATCAGCTTGTCAAAGGTCTCACTCTGCTCTTCGTCGTTGAGTGTATAGCTAACCTCAACTTTCTTGCGCTTAATTTCGGTACCGGTTACGCGAGCACCAAGACGGATATCCAGCTCCTGCTTTTTGAAGACCTTGGCGGCCTCTTTGGCAATCTGCTGATCCATCGCCGGCAGGAAGGTATCCAGTGCTTCCAGTACGACAACTTCACTACCCAAGCGAGCCCAGACACTGCCCAGCTCCAAACCGATGACGCCGGCACCAATAATACCCAGGCGTTTGGGCACAGCCTGGAATTCCAGGGCACCTGTAGAGTCAACGATGACATCCTGATCGATGGGCGCAGGCGGAATTTCTACGGGAACTGAACCCGCAGCGATAATGATGTTCTCGGCCTCAAGGGTCGTGGTTTTACCGTCATTGTCGGTAACCTCCACTTTCTTGCCCGCCAGCACCTTACCGAATCCTTCAACGGCAGTAACACCATTGGCCTTGAACAGACCGCCAACGCCGCCCGTGAGCTGCTCGACGATCGCGTCTTTGCGCTTGATCATCTCTGGCACATCGATAGACACCTTGCCGGTGCTGATGCCGTGAATACCAAAGTCTTCTTTGGCTTCATGGTATTTGTGGCTGCTGTCCAGCAGCGCCTTAGAGGGGATACACCCCACATTCAAGCACGTTCCACCGAGTGCAACCTTGCCCGATTTCCCCTGATTTTTTTCTACACAGGCAGTTTTCAATCCCAGCTGAGCAGCGCGAATTGCAGCCACATAACCTGCGGGACCGGAACCGATAACGACGACATCGTACTTAGACATAACTGTTTCCTGTAATACCTGTTGCTTGGATTCCGCGATTACTCGCCCCAGGGGTTAACCTGGGGCAGCCCTGCTTAGACTTCCAGCAGAATACGCGCGGGATCTTCGAGGAGGTCCTTGATAGTCACCAGGAACTGAACGGCATCTTTGCCATCGATCAGGCGGTGATCGTAAGACAGTGCCAGGTACATCATAGGCAGGATTTCCACCTGACCATTGACGGCCATCGGACGCTCCTGAATTTTGTGCATACCCAGAATTGCGGTCTGCGGCGGATTGAGGATCGGCGTTGACAGCAGCGAGCCGAACACCCCACCGTTAGTGATGGTGAAGGTACCACCGGTCATTTCATCGATACCCAGCTTACCGTCGCGAGCGCGCAGACCAAAGTCACGCACCTTGTCTTCCACCTTCGCCAGGCTCATTTCGTCAGCATCGCGAAGCACCGGCACGACCAGACCTTTTTCCGTTGACACCGCGACGCCGACATCTTGATAGCCGTGATAAACCACGTCATCACCATCGATAGAGGCATTGACTGCAGGGAAGCGTTTCAGCGCTTCGCAGGCCGCTTTGACGAAGAAGCCCATGAAGCCGAGACGGGTACCATTGTGGCTCTTTTCAAACAGGTCCTTGTATTGCTTGCGCAGCTCCATGACCGGTTTCATGTTGACTTCGTTGAAGGTAGTCAACATCGCCGTAGTCTGGCTGGCTTCCAGCAGACGCTCGGCGATACGCTTGCGCAGGCGGGTCATCGGCACGCGCTTTTCAACACGCTCACCAGCGGGCACATCAACGGCTGCCGGGGCCGGAGCGGCCGCAGCAGGCTTCGCCGCTGGCGCCTGATAATTCATCACATCTTCTTTAGTGATCAGACCGCCTTTGCCAGTGCCGGTCACTGCACTGGCATCGAGGCCTTTTTCCTGCAGCGCCTTACGCGCCGCCGGGCTGATCTTCAGATCATCGTTGCTGGCCTCTGCCGCCTTTGGCTCTTCGGCAGCGGCGGGAGCTGCGGGGGCCGCCGCCTCGCCAGCGGCACCTTCCTCAAACAGCGCGACGACTTCGTCACTCAGAACGGTGTCGCCTTCCTGCTTGATAATTTCTCGCAGCACGCCGTCAGCGGGCGCTACCACTTCCAGAACGACCTTATCCGTTTCGATATCAACCAGCGGCTCATCACGGCTGACCGATTCACCAACCTGCTTGTGCCAGGTAGCGATGGAGCCATCGGCTACGGATTCAGGAAACGTCGGCGCTTTGATTTCAGTACTCATCTCTTTCATCCTGTCTTTGTCTATCGCAACACGCGTCTACAGCGGCGTTGTCAGTTGTCTGCGGTTCAGGCTTAGAGCTTCAGAGCCTGGCTGATAAATTTCTCTTGCTGCTCAAGGTGCAGGGCCATGTATCCGGCCGCTGGCGATGCCGACGGTTCGCGACCGACGTAACCCAGCAACAGATTTTTCTCTGGCTTGAAGCTGCGAATAACACGAGCCATACGATGGCGACTGTTATACCAGGCCCCCTGGTTGCGCGGCTCTTCCTGACACCAAACCACTTTCTTCAGGTTCGGATACTGGGCAATAACTTCGCGCAGATCATCGTAGGGGAACGGGTACAACTGCTCCAAACGCACAATAGCAATCGAGTCTTTACCGTGTTCGCGGCGCGCGGCACGGAGGTCGTAGTACACCTTGCCACTGCACAGGATCATGCGCGTTACTTTAGACTTATCGATATCGTCCGTTTCATTGATCACATTCTGGAACTGGCCATCCGTCAGCTCTTCCAGCGTCGATACCGCCTCTTTATGACGCAGCAGGCTCTTCGGCGACATCACCACCAGCGGACGACGCAGCGGACGAACCACCTGTCGACGCAACATGTGATAGACCTGTGCCGGCGTCGAGGGTACACATACTTGGATATTGTGCTCTGCACACAGTTGCAGGAAGCGTTCCAGGCGCGCCGAGGAATGCTCCGGCCCCTGCCCTTCATAGCCGTGAGGCAACAGCATGGTCAGGCCACAAAGACGTCCCCACTTTAACTCACCACTGCTGATGAACTGGTCTACTACGACCTGCGCACCATTGGCGAAGTCACCGAACTGTGCCTCCCAGATCACCAGCGCATTGGGCTTGGTGGTTGCGTAACCGTACTCAAACGCCAGTACAGCTTCCTCTGACAGCAGCGAGTCGTAGATATCAAAGTTCGGCTGACCGTCTTCGACATGCTGCAAGGGAATGTAGCGACTGGCGTCTGTTTGATTGTGCAGCACCGCGTGGCGGTGAGAGAACGTACCGCGACCCACGTCCTGCCCAGTCAAACGAACCGGATAGCCGGATTTCAGCAAGGTGCCGTAAGCCAGGGTCTCGGCAAAGCCCCAATTGATCGGGGTCGCACCCACAGCCATCTTGCGGCGATCTTCATAAATCTTGGACACCTGGCGCTGAACACTGAAACCTTCTGGAATCGCGTTCACTGCTTCCGAAACTTCCTTCAGAAGTTTGGCATCAATACGCGTGTCACCGGGTACGTCCCAGGCATGGCCGAGGTACGGCGTCCAGTCGACAAACAGCTCTTTGTTGGGCTCTTTGACCAGACTTTTCGCGACGTGCTGACCATCGTCCAATGCCTGGCGATAATCATCCGCCATTTTGTCTGCAATGGCCTTATCGATAACCCCTTCGTCCAGCAGCTTGTTGACGTACAGTTCACGAGTGCTTTTCTGCTTGCCAATCTGCTTGTACATCAGCGGCTGGGTACCGGACGGCTCATCAGCCTCGTTGTGTCCACGGCGGCGATAGCAGATCAGATCGATCACGACATCTTTGCGGAATTCCTGGCGGAAATCAGCGGCCAGTTGCGACACGAAGAGTACCGCTTCCGGGTCATCACCATTCACATGGAAAATCGGCGCCTGCACCATTTTGGCAACGTCAGTACAGTATTCCGTAGAGCGCGCATCTTCCTGCAGGCTAGTGGTGAAACCCACCTGGTTATTGATGACTACGTGAATGGTACCGCCGGTTTTGTAGGCGCGGGTCTGAGACATCTGGAACGTCTCCATCACCACACCCTGCCCAGCAAAGGCCGCGTCGCCGTGCAATACAATCGGCACGACCTGATCACCAGCCGGGTCGCTACGGCGATCCTGACGGGCCCGCACAGAGCCTTCAACCACCGGAGAAACAATTTCAAGGTGAGAGGGGTTGAATGCCAGTGCCAAGTGAACTTCACCACCCGGCGTCATCACATTCGACGAGAAGCCCTGATGGTACTTCACATCGGCAGACCCTTCGTACTGCACCTTGCCTTCGAACTCATCAAACAGTTCGGCAGGATTTTTACCCAGCGTATTGACCAGAACGTTGAGACGACCGCGGTGCGCCATACCGATCACGATTTCCTTCGCACCGTATTCACCGCTGCGCTGGATCATCGCATCCATCATCGGGATCAGACTTTCACCGCCTTCAAGGCCGAAACGTTTGGTACCGGGGTACTTGGAGCCCAGCGACTTTTCCAAGCCTTCAGCCGCTGTCAAACGCTCAAGCAAATGTTTGCGCGCTTCAGAACCGTACTGCGGCTTTGAACGTACACTCTCCATACGCTGTTGAATCCATGCGCGCTCGCGGGTATCGACGATGTGCATGAATTCGGCGCCAACGGAGCGGCAGTAGGTCTGACGCAGCGAGTCGTAAATCTCTCGCAAGGTCGCCTGATCTTTGCCGATGTACAGGCTGCCAGTCTGGAATACCGTGTCAAAATCGGCTTCGCTGAGCTGATGGTATTGCAGCTCCAGATCAGGCACTCCGTGGCGCTGCCAGAGGTTCAGCGGATCGAGCTGAGCCTCCTGATGACCGCGCTGGCGATAGGCACTGACCAACTGAATAACGCGAACCTGCTTGCGCTCGTGGTCACTGACTTCGCTGCTGGCAGACTCGGCGGCACGTACCGGCTGTTTGGCCAGATGGGCAAAGTGGTCACGAATTGGAGAGTGGGGAATATCGCGAATAGAGGCTTCGCTGACACGGGGGAGTTGTTGAAAATAATTTCGCCATTCTTCGGGAACGGCATTGGGATCAGTGAGATAGGTTTCATACAGGTCTTCAACGTAACCCGCATTGCCACCCGATATATGGGAGCTCTTCCAAAGAAGCTCCATTGACGCTTTCTGCATTCCTGTCCACCTAATCACAAGAGGAGTGATCGCCGGATGCTGCATCGTTCCCGATAAGGCGCTCTGCATGACAAACACCCACAGCGTTCAGTGTACGCTGCGAGGCCGGCATAAACCACAGCCCGGATGGGCCATTTCCCTCTCTATACGTTTTCTATCTCGCTAGTGCCGGTAAGCACCGAGTTGTACTTTGTTCCGGTGCCATGGGTAGACACCAAGGGACACAATACGCGCAGATGACAGCCCTATCTTCGCAGGGTCTGCTTGGGGCCTATTTTCATAGGCCCCTGGGCAGCATTAGCTTGCCCGGTTGAGCAACATATTACGGATATGACCGATAGCTCGCGTCGGGTTCAATCCTTTCGGGCAAACGTTGACACAGTTCTGAATTCCATGGCAACGGAAAACACTGAAAGGATCATCCAGCTCGCTCAGTCGCTGCTCAGTCGCTGTATCGCGGCTGTCGGCCAGGAATCGGTATGCCTGAAGCAGACCACTGGGGCCGATGAAGCGATCGGGGTTCCACCAGAAAGACGGGCAAGCGGTTGAGCAACATGCACAGAGAATACACTCGTACAGACCATCCAGCTTCTCACGCTCTTCAGGTGACTGAAGACGCTCAATAGCAGGAGCAGGCTCGTTGTTAATCAGATACGGCTTGATCTTCTCGTATTGCTTGTAAAACAAGCTCATGTCGATCACGAGATCGCGAATCACGGGCAGACCCGGCAGCGGGCGCAACACCAGCGTGCTGCCACCTTTGCCATTTTTCAGTGCTTCAGAAACAGGCGTGATACACGCCAATCCGTTTTTACCATTGATGCTCATGCCATCAGAACCACATACACCTTCGCGGCAGCTGCGACGGAAGGTCAGTGACGGGTCCTGAGCTTTCAGCAGCTCCAGAACATCAAGCACCATCAGGTCTTTACCACCGGTATCGATCTCGGTGTCCTGCATGTACGGTTCCTGATCAACTTCAGGATTGTAACGATAGAGACTGACTTTCAACATTTTCTCTTCTCCCCTGATCAGTAGGTACGTACTTTCGGCGCAAACGCTTCGCGGGTTTTCGGCGCGAAGTTTACTGCACGCTTACCAACACGTTTTTCGCCAGGGAAATACATGGAGTGACACAGCCAGTTTTCGTCATCACGATCCTGGAAGTCTTCACGAGCATGTGCACCGCGGCTCTCTTTGCGGGCCTCCGCAGCAACAGCGGTTGCCTCGGCGACTTCAAAGAGGTTGTGCAGCTCAAGCGCTTCAATACGCGCTGTGTTATACGCGTTGCTCTTGTCTTCCAGATGCGCGTTTTCAATACGGCCACGCAGCTCTGCCAGCTTCTTGATACCTTCCTGCATGAAGTCACCGCGACGGAATACGCCGAAGTGATTCTGCATGATGCCTTGAAGCTCGGTGCGCAGCGCGGAAACTTTCTCACCACCTTTGCTGCTGTTCACGCGGTTCAGACGGTCATTAGCCTGTTCCAGATCGCTCTCAGAAGCATCGCGCATTTCAACGCCTTCACGCAGCGCTTTTTCGATAAACAGACCAGACGCGCGGCCGAATACCACCAGATCCAGCAGTGAGTTACCGCCCAGACGGTTGGCACCGTGTACCGACACACAGGCCACCTCACCACAGGCGTACAAGCCGGGGATAATTTGATCGTTTCCGTTTTCATCCACCGTCAGTGCCTGACCGTGAATGTTGGTCGGGATACCGCCCATCATGTAGTGGCAGGTCGGTACAACGGGAATCGGCTCTTTTACCGGATCAGCGTGAGCAAAGGTACGGCTCAGCTCACAGATACCAGGCAGACGGCTTTCCAGCACTTCTTCACCCAGGTGATCCAGCTTCAGGAATACGTGATCGCCATTCGGACCACAGCCACGACCTTCAAGGATTTCCAGAGTCATTGAGCGTGCAACCACGTCGCGACCCGCGAGGTCTTTGGCATTCGGCGCATAACGCTCCATGAAGCGCTCGCCGTCTTTATTGATCAGGTAACCGCCTTCACCACGACAACCTTCTGTAACCAACACACCCGCGCCGGCAATCCCGGTCGGGTGGAACTGCCACATTTCAATATCCTGAACGGGGAAGCCAGCGCGCAGCGCCATGCCCACACCGTCACCGGTATTAATGTGTGCGTTGGTGGTTGATGCGTAGATACGGCCCGCGCCACCCGTCGCAAATACGGTAGCCTTGGACTTCACGTACACCACTTCGCCGGTTTCGATGCAGATAGCCATCACGCCGACGACGGCGCCGTCCTGGTTCTTAACAATGTCAGTGGCATACCACTCGTTAAAGAACACCGTGTTGTTTTTCAGGTTGCCCTGGTAAAGGGTGTGCAGCAGTGCGTGACCGGTACGGTCAGCAGCCGCACAGGTGCGAGCAGCCTGACCACCCTCACCGAAATTTTTGGACTGCCCGCCGAAAGGACGCTGATAAATACGGCCTTCTTCAGTACGGGAGAACGGCAGCCCCATATGATCCAGTTCAAATACCGCCTCGGGGCCCACACTGGTCATGTACTCGATCGCGTCTTGGTCACCGATGTAGTCAGAACCCTTTACGGTGTCGTACATATGCCACTGCCACTGATCCTGGGGATCAGCGCTGGCGATTGCACAGGTAATACCGCCCTGGGCAGATACAGTGTGAGAGCGCGTTGGAAAAACTTTTGAAATTACGGCCGTCTTGTAACCAGACTGAGCCAATTGCAGCGCAGCACGCATGCCGGCACCGCCACCACCGACGATTACGCCGTCAAAGGTCATTGTGCGAATATTAGCCATTTCTTAACTCCAAAGAATCTGGATGCCCCAAACGAGGTAGGTGAACAGAACAACGCCCGAAAGAGCTTGGAATGCCAGGCGCAGGGCAAGACCCTTGGACCCCATCATTCGCTCGGTCAGATAATCTGTAGACACTGCCCACAGTCCGATCCAGGCATGCGCAACCACTGACAGCACAGCCGCCGTACTGAACACTCGCATGAACGTTGAAGAAAAGAATGCGCTCCACTGAGCGTAATCCAAATCGCTTCCTGCAGAGAGCAGGTAACCGGCAACTACAATAAAGTAAGCCAGCAGCACCACGCCTGAGACGCGCTGCACGATCCAATCAGCTACCCCGTTACGGGCAAAACTTGTTACAGACTTGACTACCATACCCACAACCCCGTCAGTACAACCAGAACCGCTGTCGCGATCAGCACCAGCTTGGCACCGCGCTCACCGCCTTCCATCGACTCACCAATACCCGCATCCATCACCAGGTGCTTAACACCTGCCGCCGCGTGGTAGCTAATACCTACCAACACCGCCCAGACAACCAGCTTGCCCCAGAATGATGACAGGCATTCTTTCGCCTGAGCGAAGCCCTCAGGACCACTGAGACTGGTGCCCAGCAACCAAAACAGCACGGCCATGCCGGCCACAAGAAACACACCACTGGCGCGATGCAAAATAGAGGTATATGCGGTAATCGGCAGTGCGATTGTCCCGATATCCAGGTTCACAGGTCGTTTGTCGTTCACGGTATTCCACACTTTATTTCTGGCCCATCATGGTACGGGCGGTTCAACGGAAGTGGATCTAAGCTCACCGGGCTCTCCTTCCCGGTTTTCTTCTACAGAAGTGCGTGATAGGCGCAAGCACAGGGGCTCCAGAAGAAACGCCGCGCATTATAGGACCATAGAAAGGCAATTACAAACATCGACTAAGGTCCAAATAGCGGCTTAAAGCACCTGTATATCAAGGGCTTAAGACACTATTTCGCCCTATTATGACGCCATAAAAAATCTGGCGCGCCATTTTGGAGCACGCAGCCCGGGATCGCCCCGTTATAGTTAGTTTTGAATCAGCAATTCCCTGTCCAAGCTTGGCAAGGTAAGATGTATTCAGCGTTGACAAAATGTTTTAGCTCTCTATATTTGTGACTCCCCACTTGGGGAGCCTTTCCGTTGTTGCGCCCGGCACCACCTCGCCGGCTAGCAGACAACGGGGACCACCGCCAAAAGCTACGAATCAAAAAGCAACAGGAGCCCGTCAAATGAGCGATAAAAAAGCCACTCTGAGTATCGATGGCAAAACGCTGGAATTGAACGTACATTCCGGCACCATTGGCCCGGACGTGATTGAAGTTGGCCCTCTGACGGGTAACGGATACTTCACCTACGATCCCGGCTTCGTCTCTACCGCCGCTTGCGAATCTAAAATCACCTACATCGATGGCAACGAAGGCGTTCTGCTCCACGGCGGTTATCCTATCGAGCAACTGGCCGAGCAATCCGATTACCTCGAAACCAGCTTCCTGCTGCTTTACGGACACCTGCCCAACAAGGCTGAGAAAGAAGCGTTTGTAAACAAAGTCCGCATGCACACGATGGTCAATGACCAGATGAGCACGTTCTTTAAAGGCTTCCGCCGCGACGCTCACCCGATGGCCATCATGTGTGGTGTCGTCGGTGCGCTGTCCGCCTTCTATCATGACTCGCTGGACATTAATGACGAGAAACACCGCGAAATTTCAGCAATTCGCCTGATCGCCAAAATGCCCACCCTGGCTGCCATGACTTACAAATACACCATCGGCCAGCCTTTCATGTACCCCCAGAACCACCTCAGCTACTCAGAAAACTTCCTTCACATGATGTTCGGTAACCCCTGCGAACCCAGCAAGGTTAGCCCGGTTCTTGCACGCGCGATGGATACTATCTTCCTGCTGCACGCTGACCACGAGCAAAACGCGTCAACATCTACTGTTCGTCTGGCTGGCTCAACAGGCGCCAATCCATTCGCCTGTATCTCTGCAGGTATCGCAGCACTTTGGGGACCGTCACACGGCGGCGCCAACGAAGCGGTACTGAACATGCTGGAAGAAATTGGCGACGAAGCCAATGTCGACGCCTGCGTGGCTCGCGCCAAGGACAAGAACGACCCCTTCCGCCTGATGGGCTTTGGTCACCGCGTTTACAAAAACTTTGACCCCCGCGCCAAAGTGATGAAGCAAGTAGCAGACGAAGTACTCGGCGAGCTGGGTATTGACGATCCGCTGCTGAAAGTCGCCAAGCGCCTGGAACAAATCGCTCTGGAAGACGAATACTTTGTCGAGAAGAAGCTCTACCCCAATGTGGACTTCTACTCCGGCATCATTCTGAAAGCTATCGGCATTCCGACCAGCATGTTCACGGTAATCTTTGCTCTGGGCCGTACCCCGGGCTGGATTGCTCACTGGAACGAAATGCACGCTGGCGCCTCGCGCATCGGCCGCCCCCGCCAGCTCTACACTGGCCCCGCCAAGCGCGACTTTGTCCCTCTGGACAAGCGCTAAGAAAACAAAAAACCCTGCCTCGGCAGGGTTTTTTTTGGCTTGATTTCGACAGTCAATCAACGGGTTTTGTATTCAATACCCATTTCAGCACCGTCAATCGCTTCCTGATAGTTCCCCATATCCCGCTGCAGTTCCACGCCGTCCTTCATCAGCAATTTACTTTTAAACTTCACCGATGACTCGGTCTTTTCTTTCGGCGCAAACCACTGTTCAGACCCAAAGCGATTATCGCCGTTTTCCGGCAATGGCTCGCCACTGACCACATCCGCTGGCACCGTCAAATCCAGCACCACCGGCGGCGCCGGCTTTGCCACTGGGGGCAACGGCTCAGCGTCGGGTTCTTCAATCATGATCACTGGCTCAACCACCTGCAGGCAACAATCAGACATAGATCGCTGCTGCCACCACCAGGCTGACGACAACACCAGTACGCCAAACGCGACCAAGAGCAATGACCTCATGTGTTCTCCAATACGTATTTACTTACAGCGCAAGCAATGAAGGATATCACCCACTTGGATAATTGACCCGCCTCACCAGCCCCGCATAATGCGCCACCAACACTAACAAAAAGCGAGGATTTTTCCATGGGCAGATTATCAGGCAAGGTCGCGATTATTACTGGTGCCGCGCGCGGTATGGGTGCAGTCACCGCCCGCCGTTTTGTTGAGGAAGGCGCCAAGGTTATCATCGCCGACCTGCTCGACGACGCCGGAGAGAAGCTCGCGACAGAACTGGGCGCCAGTGCCCGCTACGTTCATGCCGACGTTTCTCAGGAAAGCGACTGGCAGGCATTGATCCACGCAGCGGAAGACTTCGGACCGCTCAACATCCTCGTCAATAACGCGGCCATCCTTCACGCTGCAGCGATTGCCGACAGCGACGGCGACGACTACATGCGCGTTATCCGAGTAAACCAACTGGGCCCCTACCTTGGCATCCGAGCCGCTATCGCACCGATGAAAGCCGCGGGCGGCGGCTCGATTATCAATATTTCATCCATTGACGGCCTGCAGGCTAAGAATGGCCTGAGCGCCTATGTGTCATCGAAATGGGCGGTGCGCGGCCTGAGTAAGTCAGCAGCGATTGAGCTTGGCCCCTACAATATACGCGTCAACACCGTACACCCCGGCGGCATCTTCACGGATATGCATGGTGCGGGTGAGAACAGTGAGCCCTCAGAGCAAGACAACGCCTTTTACGTCAACCACCCCCTCCCTCGCGTTGGCCTTCCTCAAGAAGTGGCAAATATGTCGTTGTTCTTAGCCAGTGATGAAAGCAGCTACTCCACCGGCTCGGAGTTTATTGTGGACGGAGGCTGGAACGCCGGGCTGCGCCTGGACCTATTGCCAAGCTCCTGATCCCTGGTGGGGTTTTCAGGCCCGCGCCCAATATTCTATAGTGCCTCATCGGTCATCTGCGACAGGAGAGGCACCATGGACACTGATATACATAGCCTGAATCTGTTATTTGAGCAGCTCGGACTGCCATCCAGCGACAGCGAGATTGCCAGCTTTGTTGCCAGTCATCGTCCGCTACCCGCCGAGCTACCCCTTCACCAAGCCGCTTTCTGGACGGAAAGTCAGTCTGCATTCATCAAGCAGGCGATCGACGATGACGCCGACTGGGCAGAATGGGTGGACGAACTCGACGCGCTGTTACGCCACTAGCTTTGCCTCCATTAAACGCCGCTCGGCACATTTACAGCGGCCCCTCTCCCGAAGGCGAATCGCCCTTGTCTGGCGCAGCTTGCGACTTGGGCTGGGCATTTTCACGACGCGATTCGGCGATATTTTCCTGCGCCCGCTCCAGCTCGCGTTCCACTGACTCCACCATCGCAGACCAGCCTTGAATCAACGCTTTATTCGCATTTTCGATAATGCCGCCCAGTGAACTTTCCTCATCCCGTTTACGCGCTTCCTGTAACTGTCCACTGAGTTCATCGAGACGCGACTCTATCGTTACCAGTTGCTGACTTAGCGCCGCACGGTAAGCCTGCTCGTCCCGGTACTGCCAGTATTCAAAAGCGGCAAACAGCAGCACAATAATCCCCGCAAAGATCACACCCGACGACATTTTCATACTATGCTCTCCCTCTTTGTGTGCAGCAAAGCAGCGATTGTAAGTGTTTTGCCGCCAGCATATAGCCCGTTATATCAAGGATCTACTGAAGGCATGAAACTCAATCTGCTGCTGACCGGTAACGAAATCATGGCCGGTGATGTTATCGACTCCAATTCAGCGCGTATTGCTCAGCAACTGAACCCGCATGGCTGGCGCGTCTACAAAAAAGTCACCGTTGGCGATGACCTCGCCCTGCTCTGTCAGCAAATCGATAAACTCTGCGACGATGGCGATGTATTGATTATCAACGGCGGACTGGGCCCGACCGTCGATGATCTCACCGCCGCGGCCCTGTCCGCCGTCAGCCAGCAACCGCTATGCGAGCACCCCAGGGGAATGCGTGAATTGCAGGCGTGGTGTGACAAGCGGGGGTTTACCCTGAATGAGGCAAACAGGAAACAGGCCATCCTGCCCCAAGGCTGCGACATCATCAGCAATGCTCGGGGCAGCGCGCCGGGTATTCAGCTGGAACACAAGGGCTGTCTGGTAATCGCCACGCCCGGCGTGCCGAGTGAACTGCAACAGATGCTGGCCGACGAAATCCTTCCCCTGCTGCTGCAGCGTTTCGATTCTGACCACATACAAACCTTGCGACTGGGTGTATTTGGGCTGGGTGAATCCAGTATTCAAGAACTGTTTGACCGGGAGCTGCCCCATTGGCCGGACGATATCGAGCTGGGATTTCGTGCCTCAATGCCCGTACTGGAGGTCAAACTGACCGCCAGCGGCGCCAACTCGGGGGAGCAGCTCGCCCGCTGGCGTGAACCCGTTGAAGCCCTGTTAGGCGACCACCTACTTGGCGAGCTGCCCGTCACCCTGTCGGATGCACTGGTCAACACATTGAGAAAGCACAGTCTCAGCCTCAGCACCGCGGAATCCTGTACCGGCGGTCTGATCGCGGCACAGATTACCTCAGTGACCGGCGCATCGGAGGTTTACCCCGGCGGCATCGTGAGTTATTCCAACGCAATGAAAATGTCTCAGCTCGGCGTGAACGCAAGCAGCCTGGAGACGTACGGTGCCGTGAGTGAAACGGTGGCAAAAGAAATGGCGACCGGCGCGCTTGTCGCAACCCAGTCCGATCTCGCCATCGCTGTCACCGGGATTGCCGGCCCCGGCGGCGGCAGTGAAGAAAAGCCGGTGGGCACGGTCTGGATTGCCTGGGGCCGTTCGGAGAACTTACACAGCGTCTGCCTGCAGCTACCCTTCGACCGGCAGGGCTTCCAACTTTGGGTCGCGGCGCTCGCTCAGGAGCTGCTGCGCCGCGAGGTATTGGGAATCATTGGCTTACCGTCATTGGTACAGCGCTACCGCCGTGGCGGCAGCATCTGAAATCACGCGGCGGCGCGCTTCTCCAGTTCTTCAGCAATCCATTGCAGCAGCATTTCGTAAGCGCCACGAATCATGGCCGCCGCATCCTCGTCGCTCGCCCCTTCGGGCTTGGCACGACCATACCAGTCGACGTGACAGCGACCAGCGTCCAGCGCGGTCACTTTGGCATTGGCTGAATAGTCACTGACCGGCATGGGAATACCCTGCGGGATGCTGTAACCGAAGGCCATATTCTCAGGCTCGAGGAACGACAGCTGCTCATCAATAGGGTCCATGCCCTGCATGTGCAGGCGGCGAATCATACCAATGCCCTCACCGATCACTTCTATGCGGTCAATGCCCGGCGCCCAGCTGATATCACCGAAATCTTCCAGCAAGGCCCATACCGTTTCAGCAGGGAAGTCGAGATCGCGGGCAACATGTACCTCTACCATGATGTTCTCCAATTTATTATTAAACAGCGGCGATCTTGCCTCATAATGGTTACAGTAGCCTCACCCGAACGGCTTAGTCAGAAATTCAACGTGAATGAGTAATACTCAGCGACTCGTTGCAGTAATATTGACGAATAATCACAACAGGTTTTCATCCCCATGATCAGTGTCGCTCCTCCCCGCCCGGTTCGCTTATTCAGCATGGATTCCGAAGGCTTCTGGGCTGTGCCCACAACCACCGGGGGGCTGAAAGCCTACTACCAGCGCTATGGCGCCAATCCTGACGACAACGATATTCAACTGCTGCACTTTCGCGACAGTGACGCCGTTGCCCAGTGGCGGACAGAATGGCCCGCATTGCGCGACGTTTTTCAGGACGCAATCGCAAAGGGGCAGCGTCCGGTCGTTGGCTTCAGCATGTATACCTGGAACGCCGCTGAATTTTTGGAGCTGATCGCCCTGATCAAACACGACTGCCCGCAGGCTCTATGTATCGCGGGCGGCCCCCACGTTCAACAGGCAGAAGACTATCTGTTCGACGATCCCATTGATGCCATTGCCCTGGGTGAAGCAGAAACCACCTTTCAGGAATGGCTGGACTGCTGTGACAGCAAAGAAGACTGGCGGAATATCAAAGGCCTTGCGTATCTGGAAAATGGCGGCATTCATAAAACAGCAGAACGTCCGCGCCGTATTAACCTGGATGAGCTGCCCTCAGCACTGGATGTTGTGCCACTCAGTGACGCCAACGGCAAACCGTTGTACGACTCGGTGTCCTACGAAAGCAGCCGAGGCTGTCCATTCAAATGCGCTTTCTGTGAGTGGGGCACCGGCGCTATCGGCTCGAAGATGTACCAGTTTTCCATGGATCGCGTGGAGCGGGACTGGCGAAAAATCGTCGCGGCAGGTATCAAGGATATCTGGCTGGCCGACTCCAACTTTGGCGCCCTGCGCGAGGATCTCGACAAAGCCAAACTGATCTGCGAGCTGAAAAGCACAACTGGCTTGCCCAGTAGCTTCGCGACTTCCTGGTCGAAGAAACACAGCCCTCGGGTGCAGGAAATCGTCTTGCTCCTGCATGAGAACGGCCTGCTTCCGCACTATCAGCTTGCCCTGCAAACGCTCACGCCCAAGGCACTGGAACTGAGTAACCGCAAGAACATGGCCGCCAACAAATACGAGCCCATTGCCCGCGAAATGGCGACCCAGGGCGTGCCGATTGCTGCCGAGTTAATCTGGGGGCTGCCCGGCGACAATCTGCCGGACTTCGAACGCAATCTCGACCAATTACTGCAGGTATTCCCCAACCTGAATATCTTCGCCTACACCCTGTTACCCGGCACCGAGTTTTACGAAAAACGCGAGGAATATCGCATTGAGACCATTCCGGTGGCCGGCTACGGCAAGGCCAAAGGCGAGTATGTCGTGGCCTGTCACAGCTTCGACCGCGAGCAGGGACTACAGGGGTACCTGCTGATTACCGCACACATGCTCTTCGCCCACGGCCATATTCTGCCTTACAGCATTCGCTATATAGCCCGACAAGCCGGTGTCACGACCGCTACGCTGATGCGTCAGCTACTGCTCGCCGTATGCCGGGAATACGCCGAGCAACTGCCTGCGGTGGATTCAGGCGATGCACTGAGTGTTTACGAGGGCCGCAATCGTATTTTTACCGAGTCGCTACGTGACCCCAGCCGGCTTTATGACTGCCTTCAGCAGGTGATTGGCGACTATGTGACGCAACAGGCCAGCGACGGGCGCGAAATACCGCTGAGCGCCCGCCTGAGCATGGTTCTGGAACTGGACAAGGCCCTGTCTCCGCGCTGGGGCGCAGCACAAGAGCGGGAGGTCAGCTTCAGTTTCGATGCCAGAGCCTGCAAGCAGGCTCTCGATGAACTGCGCGACCCCGACGACGCCTGTTTCCGCGCCGGCCCTCAAACGCTGACAATCCGCACGCCGGGCGGCGTGGGTGACATCCTCAAAGAACCCGACGGGGGTGCCTGGCTGCGCGGCGAGGTACAGAAAGGCGCGGGGGCAGCCACTCCAAGACTTATCCAGCCGGGGCTGGAATCCCTTGCCAGAGAGGTGCACTGACCCTCTCGATGAAGCCTTACAGCGCCGCCAGAGTCCCGCGAATTTTTTCGGCCTCGGCGGCCAGAGCGTCGGGCTCGGCCATGGCTGCACGAGCAAAATCCACATCCTGCATTTCATTGATCGGCACCAGATGCAGGTGGGTGTGAGGGACTTCTAAGCCCACGATTTGTAAACTTACCCGACGGCAAGCGTAGCTCTGCTTCAGCGCCTTCGCCAGCTTGGCCGATACTGCCATCAAATGGGCACTGAGTTCCGCAGGCAGATCATCCCAATGGTCGACCTCTTCGCGGGGAATCACCAGCAGATGACCGGGATGCATAGGCTGGATGGTCATAATCGCCACGCAGCGCTCGTCTTCCCAGACAAAATGCCCCGGCAGTTCGCCCGCAATAATCTTGCTGAAAATACTCGCCATGATGTTCTCCTTCGTCAAACGTCGATCAACGCCGAGAGCGTCGATTTGATTTCGGTTTCTATGGCTCCGCGACCGTCAAGCCGATATCGCCTTGCCAAGGCTGACCAATCCTCTTCGCAAAACAAGCGCTCAATACACAATGCGGAGACAAGTCGCCCCGCGCAGTAACGCTTGAGACTGGGCGCCGCCATTTCAAACGACAGTTGTCCCGCTACATAGCGCTGAAGCTGCCGCAAGTCATCACTGTCACTGAGTGCAGATAACACCGACAGCAAAGCTTGTAACGCCTCCGGCGGCATCTCTCGGTATATCAAACGAAAGCTGATCAACAGCGATTGCGCGAACTGCTGTTGTTGCAAGACGAAGTCCTCACTCCAGCCCTCCCCCAATGCCAATGCGACCATCAGTGAATAACTGCCACTCGCTGCATCCCGGCGACTGCCAAGATGCAGCGGTATAAACCCGGCCGAATGCCAGAACGCCACCACATCGGGCTCACAGGCAAAACTGGAACTGAGAAAGGCCATACCTTCCTCGTTCGCCTGCCGTGAGAGAGCCGCTAACAACGCCGACGCAACACCAGCGCGTCGCTCACCGTCGACCACGGCGATGCGATTGACACGCAGACTGGGACTTAACAGATACCTGGGATTGCCCGTCTGAACAGCCAGTGTCTGCGCCAGCAAATGCCCTCTCGGACGACGCCTGCCAGCACAAGTTGCTTCGGCCAAGGTCTTGTCAAAGCCGCCCTCGACGAACGCCTGACAGACACCGACAATATTTTCACCACGCCGCGCCACCCATATTCTGCCCGGCAGGTCGAGGAGGAATTGCAGGTCCTGGGGGGTGGTTTGGTAGTGAGCATCTAACAGCAGACCATGCACCTGACGCAGCAATGACGGCTCGCGAATCAGGGTGTCCGGATCAACAACGTGTACCACCAACGGGTCGCTGCTTTGTGCCATCGCGACGTCAGCGTCAAGCAGAAACAGTCGGTTGAGACCGGCCTCAAGGGGGTCATCCTCAGCCCAGCGCAGCGGGCTGCGAAGGTATTCGCGGCGCCAGTGTGGACGGCGGCGATCCAGGCAGCGGCGAAAGCGAATATCGAAGCCACGCCCACTGCCTTCATAACCGTGTACCGTGCTCGCGAACACCAGCCGCGGATAGCGCTGCAGCAGCGTATCCAATAGGGACAGCGACAAATGTGCTGCTTCATCCACCAGCAACAAATCGGGTGTTTGACTGCGACTGAGCAATTCAGCGGGGGGCAGATACTCCAAACGCCCTTCCCGCCAGCTCAGCGCATGCTTTTCCCGCCGGGCATCGGGCAACGCGGACTGAGCGTGGCGGAACGCCGTCTCCACCATTCCCGGTCTTGCCGCTGTGATCACGATCCTCCGCTGGTCTCGCAGCAATTCCGCTGCCGCCAGCCCGAGCGCCGCCGTCTTGCCACGTCCGCGATCAGCGCGAATCAGCAGTGGCCGTCCGGCACGCCCCTTAGCGGCGCGACATATTGCCTGTACGGTACGGCATTGACCCTCGCTGGGCAGCGCCGCCTGCCAGCAGGCCTCAGGAGTCAGTGGCATGTCAGGTAAAGGGGCCTTTTGACACCAGAGCAGTGTATTCGACGCAGTCGGCCATTCCCGGCAAAGACGCCGAATAAACACCGAGTCATCAACGTCGAAGCCCTGATGCCGCATCGACGCCGCATAATCCGCAGGCCAGTCGTTCATTGGCGGACACAACAGAACGAGCAGCCCACCGGCACGCAGGGTTCCCGCCGCGGCAAGCCATTGGTTTAGCGATTGGTAGTGGTGAGCGTTAATAACCAGCCAGTCAGATTCAATGCCGAGGCTCTCCGGCTTACTGGCGGGGCGCTGTCCTGCGATCGCCTCTGGAGCCAGCAGCAGTCCGTCCCCTTGACTCATAAGCACTTCAGCCATCGCCACGCCCCACGACTCTTCCCCGCTGAGCAACAGGCAGGCGCGATGCCCGGCAGCGCGAAGGGTTGACGCTAGTTGCTGGCAATAGCGTTGGAAATCGGCCGCGCCGGGCACTACTTCGCCCCGCTGGGATAGACCGGCGCTTCGCGCATATGCAAGTGCAGTAACAGACGATGATCCCGGCGATAGATATCCTGAAGTGGAGCATCGAGATACTGCTCAGCTAAAGCCAACAAGCGCTGGCGCAGCGATGCCTCCGATATCACACCCAATTTAACCGCCGAATCCATCGCGCCCTCCAGGCGATAGAGTACGGCGGGCGGAATATCCAGACCGGCGTGCTGATCGGCAAAAAATGCCTGCAAACGCGCCTCTAGCTCCTGTCGAAAAACGTCGCTGTCAGTCATGATGACTCCGACTTGAATTAGTTGAGCTCTCTTTCCGTTTGCACCAACACCCAAGGCACGACGACGACAGCCCACAGTTCCTGCTCAGCATCGAACCACTGCTGAGCGCGCGCCTCGTCCACCCGACTGAGATCACCGCTGCCAAGGTACTGCTGAATTTGCGTTGCATCGTCGTCGGCCATCGCTGCAGCCACCGCGATCAAATCCAGAGCAGGAGCGACTTCCAAAACTGCGCCCTGCGCGTAGAAGCGTTGCAACTCTCGCCAGTGAATCCGTGCGGTTTCACGATTAAGTTTGCCGAATAGCGAATCGTTGTCGGGAAGGTCAGTCATAGCAGCATTGGGTTCTCAGAAGATCAGACGGTGCGTCGTTATTTGCCCCAGTTCAACGCCCAAGGCTGCCGCCATTCTACCAGCGCTTCCTGCACAGCTCTATCGACAAAGCGCTGCCCCGATGAGGGCTGCTGACAAAACTGATAATGGTGCCCTCCATAATCGAAACACAAGGCAAAGGCGTGCAGATAACAGCGGTCAGCCTCGGTTTTACCGTAGCGCTCATCGCCCAGGATGGGCACACCGAGACTGCTCATGACCACTCGCAGCTGGTGAGTCTTTCCGGTATGGGGTTTCAGTAAATAGAGGCGCAGTCCCGGCATAACGGCACTGCTGATAAAGCGTGTACGGCTGGGGTTGTCGCGGCTGCGGCTCAGGCGATAACTGCCGTTGCGCGCTTTCACGATATCGCCCACCACCAGCCCCTGCTTTTTTCGCGGCTTGCCGTCAGCCAATGCGATATAGAATTTCTGGACATGGCGCTCGCTGAACTGCGCTGATAACTGCGCAGCCGCGGACTTGTTCCGGGCAATCAACAGCAGTCCGGAGGTGGCGTCATCAAGTCGGTGAACCAGGTGCAAGGCTTCATCACCGAGCTCATGCCGAAGCGTGTCCAGCAGGCTGCTTCCGCGCTGATTTCGGTGCAGGTTTACACCCGCGTGCTTGTCGATCAGATAGAAATCGTCGTGACGATACAGTAAGTCATAGCTCATGGATCAGGACAGCATCAACCCTTTGCCTGGCCGAGCTGATCCACTCTCTGCCCCATGGCCTTACGCAAGACGTCCATCTCGCGAATGAGCTCATCGCTGACGCCGGCAAACTCCATTTGCAGCGCCAGAGTTTCAAACTCAGAAACATCGCCTTGCTGAGCGTAGACATCCAACAACATCAGCTTCAAGGATTCCACGTCATTGCTGTGCAGCTCGGCCTCAAGAATACGGCGTGCTCCCGGAAGGTCGTTGAGCGACAAGCACGCTGCCGCCGCCGTCTCGGCATCGCTGCCTGGGGAAACGGATACCGCCGCCGCTCCGACTGGCGGCAATGTATTCTCCACCGAGATATCGTCCTCGGGCATCGCACTCAGCTCATCATCAACATCAGATTGTGTCGGCTCCGTGGCCTCGGCTACCGCGGTAGTATCCTGACTGCCACGCGTTCGGCGGCCATCAAGATCATCAAACACATCGTGGAAAGCATCCGGCGAGTGCTGCGGAGACGGCTCAGGAGGTTTCCCGGTGACGATCGGCGCCGCCTGATAAGAAGCGACGGGGGCTTTGCGACCGCGTCGCCGCAACACCACCCACAATGCCGTCAATGCTGCCAGCGCCCACAGCCACCAGAGGCGCGCTGTTGCGCTATCGCTCGGCACCCCTTCGCTCATGACTGGCTCTGGCTCCACAACCGGCTCGTCACTGATCTCTGGCTGAGAAGCATTTGTCACTGTTGCAAGCTGATCTTGGCCAGCAATGCCTTCCGCTTCCAGCGAGGCGGCGGCTGCGTCACGCTCATCAGCCGTCGCCAGCACCGGCTCTCCTCTCACACCATCCTCGGTGAGTCTATCGACAAAGCCGTCATTGCGCAGGGCATTCACTTCTCCCTGCACCTGGGCGTATTCCTGCTGAAGCCCCGCCAATCTCGCTTGAAGCTGCGCAAGGCGCGCAGACATCACTTCGATGTTCTGAGTGACCTGCTCAACTTCCTGGCTGACGGCAAGCAGTGACTCCGTCAGCTCAGCCGCGCGACCACCTTCACCACTCGTCGCCTGCGGCACGCTTTCAATCGCGGCCGCCTCAGCCGCGCTATCTGACGTTTGCGCCGCTTCGACAGCAAGCGCCTCTCCTGCGCCGCCTGACGGCGGTAAATCACGCGGCGGCAAGGCAGCCGACGGCAAAGCTGTCGCCGATGACAGCACCGAGCTTAGCCTGGCTGGATCGATATCCAGCGTGACGGATTCTTTGAGCAGGTGGCGAGCCTTGCGGATAAATGCTTCCGGATTCAGGGCATAAATCTGCTCCATCACGCGCTGCTGGTCACCTCCTCTCTCGCGCCGAAGTCTGGCCGCGATAGACCACAAGCTGTCGCCGCGCTGCGTCACATAGTGTGTGCTGGATGAGCCTATTGAAGCGCCGGTACGGGGCGTTATGGACGAACTTGAATAGCGAGGTTGGCAACGCCACCGGTACATCTGCCTGGCTGGCGGTCAGCGGCGACTGGGGCGACGCAACAGATGTTGTGGGTAAGTCTAGCAACAGGGTGTATTCGCGATTCAGACTGCCCTGCGGCCAGCGCACACTCACAACAAAATTCAGGAAGGGTTCGGCAATGGGTTCTGCGCTGCTCAGATCGATCAGTGCCTGCCCTTGCTCATCACGGTAGGCGGTTACCTGTATATCTCCGGGCTTCAGCCCCCCGATCACCGATTCGCTGTCTTCATCCCAGACCGGCTGAATACTGATCAGCAGTTGCTCCGGATCCAGCCCGTCCATACTGCGCAGAGGAATACGTGCCTGTAATGGGCTTCCAAGGCGAGACGCCAGCTCGGCACTGCCAAGCCCCAGCGCCAGCGCTTCTCTGCTTACCATTGCCGCCAGACACAGTGGGAGTAATGCAGGTATACGCGTGTTTTTCATCGCCAGTGCTCTTATCAATATCGCTGTATGCTGCGATCCATCTCTCGCCCGCTCCCGTTATCCACCACGACACAGGAAAACACGAACTCCGTCACATTAAGTGTAGCTATCTTGGCGGTAACGCGCACACCCGGCAAAAGGTTTTAGACGCAAATAAGGAAATTTCATCGGGCGAAAACCACATCTGCCCAATATTCGGGCAATCTGTTTAGCAATTGCCCAACTGTGGGCAAAACTTTTCCCCAGATTAGGTGAATAAACTTGTGGATAACGCTGTTCAATTCCGCCGGGAACAGCGCCATGTCGACGCTGCCGACACAAGGGTAAATTTTGATCAGTCGCGCAGCGTATGACCATAGCGGCTAATCATGACAATAATAATCAAGGCCATAATTCCCGCCGCCCCCAAATAGGGATAGCTCGGCGAGAACTGGTATAGGAAACCGCCGGCCAAAGGCCCTGCCACAAATCCCAAACCCGCGATTGAGCCTAGCAAGCCAGCCAGCCCTCCCTGCTCATGCGATTCCACCACCATGGTTGCACTTGCCCCGTAAGCCGGTGCCGTCAACCCCATCCCAAAGCCGAACAGCCCCATGGCCGCCAGCAACATCCCGAGATTGCCGGAAAACGCCAACAGCAGGTAACCCATAAAACTGAAAGGCATACCGAGAAACAACAGCTTCATCGGTGGCCCGTTGTAGCGTTGCACAATCACAAACTGGGCAAACAGCATCGCCCCCGATGAGACGATCATCGCGGCGGAGAACCACTGTGCCGCTTCCACACCTTCGAGAGACAGCAGGTCCTGAAAATAGAAGCCCAGAGTCTGCTGCACCATGCCCAATAGCCCGTAGATGACAAAGCCGATCACAATGAACAATCGATAACGCGGGTCGAAATAGGACATTGCCTTAGGCTTGCGATCACGACTGGATTGATGTGGCGGCAATGCTGGCAGAAAGCGCCATACCGCCAATGCGACTAGTACCGATAGGAGCGCCTGCAAATATAAAGGAGCCAAGTAGCTGAAATGGACAAACCAAGCCAGCGCAGGGCCAAGCATTACCCCCAGTTGGTTGAAGGCCTGAAGCTTGGCCATGCCTTTCGCCCGCTGGCGGATTTCCGTCACATCAACCATATAGGCTGCAGAGGCCGGGTGCGCTGCCGACATCAGCGCCGCGTGTACCGCGCGACTGGCTATCAGCAGTAGATACAGCGCACCACCGCCCATAATCGCAGTTAGCCCCAGCCAGGCAACACTGTTGAACAACAAGGTCCCTATCGCATAACCAAACAAGCCAATAATAATGACCGGCTTGCGCCCCCAGCGATCACTCTTGCGACCCCAGAATGGCGAGGTGATAAAGAAGACAAACGCCGTCAGTGCCGACAGCGAGGTAATCGCCAGCTCCTTGGGCGCCAGCTCGATATTGAGCAGCGGGATCTGCCAAATCATTTCATGCAGAGCAAGCTCCCGCCCCAGCATTGGCAGAATCGCAAACACTACGCTCTGGCCCATACCCACTGCCATCATCGCGGCATATAGAGAGATCATCGCCCGCCAATCGGAGCGTGGGGAGTGGCTGTTTGCGTTCAAGTCAGTACCGTCTTTTGTTGGGACATTCGCAGGCAATGCATGTCATGTCGTTGTCTACAGCGAGCCGCATCTGGCAGACTTCCTGCTTCATGCGGCTACAGAACAGCCAAACATTCTACACGCTGCGCGGCAACCACCACAAAAGGTAATACAAGATGACGAGGGTTCAGCAAGGACCACCACGTTTGCAGGCTTGGCTGAACCGACTCGAAGTGGTGGGTAATCGCCTGCCTCATCCGGTGCTGTTGTTTATTCTTCTGAGCATCGCCCTCGTACTGTTATCGGCCCTGATGACCGCAACTCAGGTGTCGGCACAACACCCTGCCACCGGCGAGTGGCTGCACAGCCGTTCGCTGCTGTCCCGCGAAGGGCTGCTGTGGATGCTAAACAATGCCGTTGGCAACTTCACCGGCTTTGCCCCCGTTGGCCCGGTCATCGTAGCGATTATGGGCATTGCCATTGCCGAGCATTCGGGACTGCTGGCCTGTGTATTGAGCCGTCTCGCCCGCCGGGCATCGGAGCGCTACCTCAGTGCCGTGATCGTGTTTACCGGCGTTCTCTCAAGTATCGGTTTTGACTCTGGCTATGTGGTACTGATCCCCTTGGCAGCCCTGATCTTCAAAGCGGCGGGGCGACCCCCGCTGGCAGGTATTGCCGCTGCCTTCGCTGGCGTCTCCGGCGGCTACAGTGCCAACCTGATGCTGGGGCCTGTCGATGCCATCCTAGCGGGCATCAGCACTGAGGCGCTGTCGCTGGTGGCCCCGCAGGCCGAAGTACTGGTCAGCGACAACTATTATTTCATCATCGCGTCGACATTCCTGATCACTTTTATCGGCGCCTGGGTGAACGACCATATTGTTGAACCCCGCCTTCGCTCAAACACGGATACCCCTCTGGAACAGTCCGTCGATGAAATCGCTAATCCCGCCGAGCGACGAGCACTTCGCTGGGTAGCCGTGTTTTCTGTCGCCTACTTAGCGCTGTTGATCAGCCTGGTCGCGTTACCGAACGGTCTGCTTCGCAACCCCGACGCCACTGGCATGGTGGCGTATCCACTGCTGAGGGGGATTGTGATTTTTATTGCGCTCTATGCTGGCATCGCCGGCATGTTATTTGGCTACCTCAGCGGCAAATTTACGCGTTCAAGCGATTGGGTCCTGGCGATGGAGAAAGGCATGGCAACGCTGGCGGGCTATCTCGTACTGATGTTCTTTGCTGCGCAGTTTGTCAATTATTTCGCGTGGTCCGGCATTGGCGCGGTAGTCGCCATCAAGGGCGCACAGGCACTGGCCGCGTTGCAGTTGCCCAGCACCGCTCTGCTGGTGGCCTTCGTGCTGACTACTGCCGCCATCAATCTGCTGATCGGCAGCGCCTCCGCCAAGTGGGCACTGATGGCGCCCATCTTTGTTCCCATGCTGTACATGCTGGGTATCGACGCAGCATCGGTACAGATGGCCTACCGGATCGGCGACTCCAGCAGCAACATCATTACCCCGTTGATGCCTTACTTCGGTGTCGTCGTAGCGTTTATGCAGAAGCACGATGAACGCGCAGGTATCGGCAGTCTGATGGCACTGATGCTGCCCTACTCTGTTGCCCTGCTGCTTGGCTGGACGCTGATGCTTAGCCTGTGGATGCTGGCGGGCTTGCCGCTGGGACCAGGCTAAGAGCCGCCACAAACAAAAACGCCGTCGCCAGCCTGCGGCCGCGACGGCGTGATCATCACTGCAGTCATTACTTTTTTGTCGATTCCTGAACCGCCGCACTCATTTCATCAATGTCGGCATGACGGACATCGGCGCCCTTCACCAGGTAAATCACGTGCTCGGCAATATTGCGGGCATGATCGCCGATCCGCTCCAGTGAGCGCAGCGCCCACAAGACCTGCAGTACCGAAGAGATCGTGCGCGGATCTTCCATCATATAAGTGACCAGACTGCGCATCGCAGTGCCGTATTCGATATCGACAGCGTGGTCTTCCTCCGCCACTTCCAGTGCCTTGTCACTGTCAAAGCGGGCAAAGGCATCCAGCGCGTTGCGCACCATGCCCAGTACATGGTCTCCGATATGGCGAATCTCCAGCACACTGCGCGGCAGGCCACCCAGCTCACCCAGCTTAATCGCGGAATGGGCGACTTTGCAGGCCTCATCGCCCATGCGCTCCAGGTCACTGATAATCCGACTGATGGACAGTACCAGACGCAGGTCCGTCGCGGCGGGCTGGCGACGAGCCAGAATAATGGTGCAGTCCTCGTCGATAGACAGTTCCAGTGCGTTCACAATACGGTCGCCACGATCCACGTCTTCTGCCAGACCGCTGTCCTGACTCATAAAGGCATTGATCGCATCGGCAACCTGCTTCTCAACCACACCGCCCATTTCCAGCATGCGGGTTTTAATATCATCCAGCTCAGTGTTGAACTGCTGGGAGATATGATGCGCGTGCAGATCTTTATCTTTCATACTGTGATTCCTGCGACATCCGCCAACGTCACCACTCAGCCATAGCGGCCGGTGATGTAGTCCTCGGTCTGTTTATTATTGGGGTTGGTAAACAGTGTATCGGTGTTATCGAACTCGATCAGTTTACCCATGTACATAAACGCCGTGTAGTCAGACACACGAGCTGCCTGCTGCATATTGTGGGTAACGATCACAATCGTGTATTTGTCTTTCAGCTCGTAGATCAGCTCTTCGATCTTCAGCGTGGAAATCGGATCAAGTGCTGAGGCCGGCTCATCGAGCAGCAGAACTTCGGGCTCAACCGCAATGGTGCGAGCGATGACCAGACGCTGCTGCTGACCGCCGGACATGCCCAGGGCGTTGTCGTGCAGACGATCTTTCACCTCGTCCCACAGCGCCGCGCCGCGCAGCGAGCGCTCGACCACTTCGTCGAGCACCCGTTTTTTGTTGACCCCCTGAATACGCAGGCCGTAGGCGACGTTCTCATAAATCGATTTTGGGAAGGGGTTGGGTTTCTGAAACACCATGCCCACACGGCGGCGCAGAGTCGCGACGTCTACCGCACGATCATAGATGTTTTCGCCATCAAGACGAATACCGCCTTCCACCCGACAGGAATCCACCAGATCATTCATGCGGTTAAAGCAGCGCAGCAGTGTCGATTTACCGCAACCACTGGGACCGATAAATGCGGTGACCTTCTGGCGGGGAATCTGCATATTCACATCGAACAGGGCCTGTTTCTCACCGTAGTAAAGATCCAGGTTTTCGACCGTCAGCGTGATGTCTTCGTCGTCGATATGCTGCTCGTTACGTGCCCGGCCCAGAGATTCAATATCAATCGCATGGCTCGCAGTGGCTGTTTTGTTGGTATCCATAATTTTTACCGTCATGGCGTGGCCAATTACATTTCCAGAGATTTGTATTTTTCGCGCAGGTGGTTGCGCAGTGCAACCGCACTGAGGTTAAGCAGCGCAATAATCACCACTAACAGCAGCGCTGTGGCATATACCAGCGGGCGCGCCGCCTCAACATTGGGGCTTTGAAAACCCACATCATAAATGTGAAAGCCCAGATGCATGAACTTTTGGTCAAGGTGGAAGTATGGGAAGTTGCCGTCCACCGGCAGCGACGGCGCCAGTTTAACGACCCCGACCAGCATCAGCGGAGCGACCTCGCCCGCAGCCCGAGCGACCGCCAAAATCAATCCGGTCATCATCGCAGGGCTGGTCATGGGCAACACGACCCGCCACAGCGTTTCCGCCTTGGTTGCACCCAGCGCCAGACTGCCTTCGCGCAAATTGCGCGGGATGCGTGCCAAGCCTTCTTCCGTGGCAACAATCACCACAGGCAGTGTCAGCAATGCCAATGTTACCGAGGCCCACAACAAGCCCGGTGTACCGAAGGTCGGCGACGGCAGCGCCTCGGGAAACAGGGCCTGATCAATCTCCGCCCCGACAAAATAGATAAAGAAGCCGAGACCGAACACCCCGTAGACAATGGACGGCACGCCGGCCAGGTTGTTAACGGCAATGCGAACGATACGGGTCATCAAGCCCTGCTTCGCATACTCACGCAGGTAAACCGCAGCAATCACCCCAAAAGGCGTCACCATAATCGACATAATCAGCACCATGATGACCGTGCCGAAAATGGCCGGAAAAATCCCGCCTTCGGTATTTGCTTCGCGGGGCTCCTCACTGAGAAACTCCCCGAACTTGGCGAAGTAGAACCCGACTTTATCCAGTGACGACATGGCATTGGGGCGATACGCCTGCACCACCGTCGATACGCGCTGTTCCCGACTTTGGCCCTGCGCGGTTTCCATCACAAAACTGTCGCGGTTCCACTGTGCATACAGCCCGTTCAGCTCTTTCTGCAATACCTTGTACTCGGCATCGAGCTCAGCGCGTTCGCTATCAATCTCCAGCTGGCGCTGCGCACGTTTGGCATCCGGCAGTTCTTCATCCAGTGCCAGACCACGCTCACGCAGGCGAAGCTTTTCCAGCCGGTAGTTCACTGCACCGATGGCCTTTTTCTCAATCCGTTCAATATCGTCATGGATCGCTTCAGCCCGCTCTATTCGCTGCTGAAAATCTGCCCATAAAGCGGCGTCATCGCTATATTCCTGACGCTGACCCGCTTCTTTAACACCCCTCAAAAAGCCGTAGAAGTTCCCCCATTCACGGCGCTCCAGCACCACAGCATCCTCGGGAAATTCGGAATTTTTCAGGTAACGACTGAGCACCCAGCGAAAATCGGCGCCGCTGACATCGCGGTTACCGACCTTGACCAGCTCTCGCTGAATAAAAGAGTCCTCAGTATCCAGCACAAAACCGGCACTGGTCAGTTGTTCAATGGCGACTTCTTCGCTCTCCACCCTTTCCGCCATCACAATGGCCGATGAGCGTTCGGGAAGAGCATAGCTGGCGACGAATACATCGGCGGGCCAGAAGTGGCTGAAGCCTCTCACTGCCAACAAAATCAGCAGCCCAATGACCGCCAGCGTGCTGACCGTCACAGCGGCAGCGTTGGCCCAGATCAGCGGCTCACCACCTTTGAACCAAGCCTTGATTCCCTGTTGTTGTTTACCTTGCAATTGCATCTTTTATCCCGCCCGATCAGAGGTTGCCATAGCGCTGCCTGAGGCGCTGCCTGACCGTTTCGGCCACGGTGTTAACGACAAAGGTGAACATAAACAGCACGAATGCCGCGAGGAAGAGCACTCGATAGTGACTGCTGTCGACTTCCGTTTCACCTATTTCCACGGCGATATTCGCCGCCAATGTCCGCATACCCTCGAAGATATTGGCGTCCATAATCGGAGTATTCCCCGTTGCCATCAGTACAATCATGGTTTCGCCAACCGCGCGACCCATGCCAATCATCAGCGCGGAGAAAATACCGGGGCTCGCGGTAGGCATCACGACTCCCACCAGGCTTTGCCAAGGTGTGGCGCCGAGAGCCAGTGATCCATAACTGAGGTGTTTGGGAACGGAGAAAATAGCGTCTTCAGCGATAGAGAAGATGGTTGGAATCACCGCAAACCCCATCGCCACCCCAACCACCAGCGCATTGCGCTGATCGAAGGCAATACCAAGATCATTGGTCAGCCAGGCGCGCATATCACCGCTGAAGAAGGCACGTTCCATCGGTGCGCTCAGTTCGACACAACCCATCACTACCGCGATGACCACCGGCACCAGCAGCACCGGGTGCCAGCCGTCGGGCACGCGATTCCGCCAATCCGCCGGGATGCGTGACCAGCACCACGCGAACGCCAAAATCGAGACCGGCATGGCAATAAACACCGAGAACACCGCCGGGAGATTGCGTTCAATGAACGGCGCCAGCCAAAGCCCGGCGAGGAACCCGAGGATAACGGTCGGCAAGGCCTCCATGAGTTCGATGATCGGCTTCACCTTGCGGCGCAGCGCCGGTGCCATGAAATAGGCCGTGTAGATAGCCCCGCAAATCGCCAGTGGCGCGGCAATCAGCATGGCGTAAAAGGCGGCTTTCAGGGTACCAAACGCCAACGGAGCAAAACTGTACTTCGGCTCGAAATCATTGTCTGCCGCCGAGGACTGCCAAACGTAGTCGGGCTCTGGATAGCTTTCGTACCAAACCTTGCTCCACAACACGGACCAGGAAACTTCAGGGTGCTCGTTGTGCACAGCATACCGCTGGATAGTGCCCTGCCCGGATTCGACCAGCAGCGCATCTGCCCGAGGCGCGATAGCCAGACCGGATACCTGTTTTGCGTCCAGGTCCTGACTCAGAAGTCGACGCTCGGATGTACTGTGGTATATGTCGAGGTGGCCGTCCCGGCTGACACTGAGGAAGCCTTTCCGGCGATGTTCGGTAACCAGCTCGCTCGGCGTACTTTCCGCGTCAAAGCGACGGACGAACTGCAATCGATAGCCGGTGTCGCGGCTGGCATCACGCACAACAAACCACTGACTGATCTCGCCCTTATCCGTGGCCGTCAACAGCGAGATTCCGCCCAGCAAGAACCGGGCATCAGTCAGACTGCCACCCTCTGCGAGACGTCCGCGATCGGTAATCTTCAGGCTGCGCATATCAATCAGCCGGTAATCGCCCTGCTGACTCAAGACATACAACCAATGCTGGCGCGGACCGATCAACAGATAGTCTGCAGGGACGTCCAGCGTCGGCAGTTTAAGAATCTCTTCTTCCAGCGTGACCTCCTCGGTAAGGAAGTCTTCTTCTTTGGTCCAGCGCCGCCCAACCAGATGTCCATCGCTCACGCCAACAATCAGCAGCGCATCTTCACTGTCTCTAAGCGCCAGCTTGTCCAGCGCCGCCTCGGCAACCTCTACCCCGTCGTTGCCGTAAGGGTAGCGCAGCAGCGGTGTAATCACGCGCTTGTCGCCGGGATAACTTACACGATAGTCGTGTTTAACAATCAGTACTCGACCGTCGTCCTGCCCCAGGGCAATGACGCGACTGTCTTCCGACTCCAGCGCGAAGCTGCGAATCGCCGAGGATAAAGGCAACTGCTCGCGCAGGACTTCGTCCCCATTCTGAGCATTGAAAAACAGGGCATCACCCTGATTGCCCAGGCGGAAGCCGATTTCCGTCTGCTCTTCGATCGCATGGTAAAGGGGGGCTTCGGTAACCGGCAGGGTAAACTGCTCTTCCAGCTCGATATCTGCCGATGTAAACAGAGGCAGAATTTCGTAGAGAAGATAGAAGAAGATCAACAGAATAGATAACAGCACACCGATACCACCAGCGGTGATCGTTGCGGTGGTCATCTTATCCTTAATATGCCGCCACCGGCGCTGCGCCGACGCAGCTGCCCGCACCTCGGATTGCTTCATACGTTTAAAACTCTGCTTCTGTGAATACGTGAAATGCTACAGCCACCGCATGTCGTCAGCGTGACAGCAATGCGGGGACACTGCTCACAGCCATCCCCGCATCAGTTGAGTCCGAGTTACATATCCAGCTTCTTGAGGATACGTTCTACGACACTCGCGGGCAGCGGCACATAACCATCTTTCACCACCACTTCCTGGCCCTGCTTAGACAGCACCATTTTCAGGAACTCGCGCTCAAGCGGAGCCAATGGCTTGTTCGGCGCCTTGTTCACATAGACGTAGAGGAAGCGCGAAAGCGGATAACTGCCATTGATCGCGTTTTCCGGGTTGGCGGCGACTGCGGCACTTTTGTCGCTCTTGGCAATGGGCACAGCACGGACACTGGAAGTGGTGTAACCGATACCGCTGTAGCCAATACCGTTAACTGATGTGGATACTGACTGAACAACAGAAGCCGATCCTGGCTGCTCGTTCACACCGTTTTTGAAATCCCCTTTACACAGCGCTTCACCCTTGAAGTAGCCGTAAGTACCCGATACCGAGTTCCGGCCAAACATTTGAATATCGCGCCCTTCCCAGGCGCCAGTCATACCCAGTTGCCCCCAGCGGCGAACATCATCCGGGTAGCCACATTTGCGGGTGCTGGAGAAGATCGCATCCACCTCGGCCAGCGTCATACCATCGATGGGGTTGTCTTTGTGGACAAAGATAGCCAGGGCGTCAATGGCCACCGGGACGGCCGTCGGCTTGTAGCCGAAACGCGCTTCAAAGGCTTCTATTTCCTTGTCCTTCATTTTGCGGCTCATTGGCCCCATATTGGACGTGCCTTCTGTCAGCGCCGGCGGCGCAGTGGAAGACCCCGCAGCCTGAATCTGAATATTGACGTTGGGATAGTTGCGCTTGAAATCCTCGCCCCACAGCGTCATCAGGTTTGCGAGCGTATCCGAGCCAACGCTGGACAGGTTTCCGGAAACGCCGGATGCTTTTTCATAGGTGGGCAGGCCCGCATCCACATCGGTCGCGGCACTGGCCAGTGAAGAAGAAAGGCCAATTACTGCAGCAATCAGGCAATTTTTGAGTTTCACCGTCGTCTCCCAAGTCATGCAAAAGGTCGTAGATTTAACACGGCCGTCATTTTATCGACGAAATATGACTAAATTGTTACAAGCAGCGTAGCTTTTATTACAGCGTTGTCACGCTGCAGATTCAGCCTTCGTTGCCAAGGATTTGGGGAACAGACAACTGAAGGTACTGCCGTTTCCGGGGTGACTGCGCACCCTCAGCTCGCCGCGATGTCGAAGCAGTACATGTTTGACAATTGCCAAGCCCAGCCCGGTGCCGCCGGTATCCAGCGAGCGACTCTGATCCACGCGATAAAAGCGCTCGGTCAAGCGGGGAATATATTGCGGTTCAATGCCAATACCGCTGTCCTGGACTTCCAACACCGCATGACTGTCGGTCTGATACCAGCGCAGCACAATGCGGTCACCTTCAGCGGTGTAGCGGGCAGCGTTGACGGCCAGGTTAGACAATGCACTGCGTATTTCCGTCGCCTGCCCTTTCAGTACGATACTGTCGTCGCATTCTATTTCGATGCTGCGATCACCCTTCGCCGCCGCCAGCGCCTCTTCTCGGACCATTTCCAGCAGAGGTCGCAAGACAATACGGTCCTGTTCTTTGGGCTTGGGCACCGACTCCAGTCGCGACAGCAGCATCAGATCCTGAATCAGGTGATGCATTCTGCGAGACTGCTTCAGCATTTGTTCAATAGCACGATCCCAGCGCGGATTTTCGCCGCCGTGTTCCGCGAAGGTTTCGAGGTAGCCATTGATAACCGTCAGAGGGGTGCGCAATTCGTGGGATACGTTCGCCACGAAATCCTTACGCATTTTTTCAAGGCGATAAGTCCGGGTGATATCCCGGGCAAACAGCAGGCGATTACGCTCGGCAAAGAAGCTGATACTGATACTGAGCTGAATGTCTGCATTCACCGGGGAGACCATTTCCAGCGGTGCCCCGTATTTTTCGGCCTCGTAATAGCCGACAAATGATGGCGCACGAATCAGGTTGAGCAGCTGAAGGCCGGTATCGTCCTCTCGCCGCAGCCCCAGCAACTCCGATGCCGCATCGTTACACCATTCGATATTGCCCTGATGATCGAGCATCACCACCGCGTCAGACATGGACGCGAACGACGCTCGCAGATAATCAATCATGGCCTGCAAGCGATCGTGATCCCCCGTCGCCTGCTTCTGCATATCATAAATGGTATCGAAAATTTGACCCCACATGCCTATCGCCTCTGGCGGCTCCGTCCCGGAGCCTCGGTATAGCCAGTCGCTCAAACGTTGAAGCTGCCAAAGCAGCCAGGTGCAGATTCCCGCGGCCACCACAAACACCGGCCAGGCACCCAGTTCGAACGCTGTCGACAGAACCGCAGCAGCTGCCAGCGGCAGCATGACTCTGACCAGTTCCGTCTTCCAATCGTAATACCGCATGAACCGGCGCTATGCGCTGACTCCTGTTGCTGAAAAGCGGTAACCGGTGCCTCTTACGGTCTGGATAAGCTGACCAAAATCGCGGCTGTCTGTGAGAAGTGCCTTGCGCAGTCGACGGATATGCACATCCACCGTGCGCTCTTCGACATAGACATTGGTGCCCCACACTTGATCAAGAAGCTGTCCACGGCTGTAGGCACGCTCCTGGTGGGTCATGAAGAATTTGAGAAGTTTGAACTCTGTCGGCCCCATATCGAGAGGCACGTTATCGGCAAAAACGCGGTGACTGGCGGGGTCGAGGCGCAGGCCATCCACATCGATACTCTCTTCCTGGTCGGGCGTGCTCACCCGGCGCAATACCGCCTTGATGCGGGCCAGCAGTTCGCGAGAGGAAAAAGGCTTGGTGATGTAATCGTCAGCGCCAACGTCCAGCCCCTGCACGCGGTTGTCTTCATCGTCTTTGGCGGTGAGCATGATAACCAGCATATCGCGAGTCAATTCCTCACGCCGCAGGCGCCGCAGCAACTCGATACCGCTGGTGACCGGCATCATCCAATCGAGCAGCACCAGGTCTGGCCGCTGGTCAACAATAATGCCGTGAGCTTCCTGGGCATTGGCTGCCTCCAGGCAATCGTAGCCTGCAAGTTCCAAGCCTACGCGAATCATTTCGCGAATGGCTGCCTCGTCATCGACGATGAGGATAGTCTTGGTTGTCGTCATGCTTGTCCCTTTAACGCCGCCTAAGTACTTGAGCCTGCATTTAAACGGTCTTCAATGACAATTTTATGACAAGTCAGTCTAGTCGAATACGACGGTTTTATTGCCGTGAACCAGTACCCGGTCTTCCAGGTGGTTACGTAAGGCTCTGGCAAGCACCGACTTTTCCACATCTTTGCCGAGCCGAACCAAATCATCTTTGCTGTGGCGATGTGACACTCGGATGACATCCTGCTCAATAATTGGCCCTTCATCCAGCTGTTCTGTCACATAGTGACTGGTCGCGCCAATCAGCTTCACACCACGGTCATACGCCTTTTGGTAGGGGTTGGCGCCAACAAACGACGGTAAAAAGCTGTGGTGAATATTAATCATTCGACCGGCGTAGGCTCGACAGAATTCCGGGGGGATAATCTGCATATAGCGAGCAAGGACGATACAGTCCGCTTCGTACGCCGCTGCGAGCGACTGGACCTTCTCATGGGCAGGCGCCTTGTTATTCGGGTCGACTTGCACGTGTTCGAAGGGAATGCCGTGCCACTCCACCATACTGCGCAGGTTTTCGTGATTGGAGATAACACAGGGAATGTCGCAATACAGTTCACCACTGTGCCAGCGGTGCAACAGATCAGCAATGCAGTGGGAGGCGTGGCTGGCCATAATCACCACGCGACGGCGGCGTGCCGAATCCACCAGCTCCCACTCCATCCCGTATTCTTCGGCAATGGGGCGGAACGCTTCCCTCACCGCATCGGCTTTCATGCCCAGCGACTCGGCGGCAATTTCATTGCGCATGAAGAACCAATTGCTGTCGGCATCAGAATGGTAATTGGCCTCGGTCAGCCAGCCCCCCTGTTCTGCCACAAACTGGCTGACACGGGCAACAATCCCGACGCGATCGGGACAACTGGTGATAAGGCGGTAAGTGTGCTGCATGGTAATTCTGTAAACCTTACTAAATCAGACTTTATTCAATATTCCGCGCACGGCCTGAGGCAGATCTGCGGGCAGCACCACGGTTTTGGCGTTGCCAGATGCCGACAGCTCTTTGAGCGCCTCGGTGTATTTTTCCCCCAGCATATAAAGCACTGGCAGCTCATCGCCCTTCACGGCGCTGGAGACCAGTTCGATCGCCGTCCCGCTGGCTTTGGCCAGTACGACTTCGGCCTGGGCATCGCGGCGGGACGCCTCAAGACGCCCTTCTGCTTCGAGGATCGCGGCCTGCTTCTCTCCTTCCGCCTTGGTCACAGCCGCCCGCCGCTGACGTTCGGCAGCGGCCTGCTCTTCCATCGCGCGCTGCATCGTCGGAGAGGGGTTAATGTCCTGAATTTCAACGGTCTTCAGGGTAATTCCCCAGTCGGCAATATCATCGGAGATCGCCGCTTTTAGCTTGGCTTTAATCTGATCGCGGGACGACAGTGCCGAGTCCAGCGACATTTCACCGACAATCGAGCGCAACGCCGTCTGAACGAGATTCTGGATGGCGATGTTGTAATCCTCAACGCCGTATACCGCTTTCTCTGGCGATACGATGTTGATGTAGGCGACAGCGTTAGCAATGATCACCGCATTATCTTCGGTGATCACTTCCTGCGAAGGGATATCGAGCACGATATCCTTGGTCGTGATTTTGTAAGCGACCTGATCTACGTAGGGAATAATGAAGTTCAACCCGGGATTCAGGGTGCCGTGGTATTTTCCCAGACGCTGCACGATGTGCTTATAGCCTTGAGGGACCGTCTTAACGCCCATCCCCAGCGTTACGATTACCAGGACCAGCAACGCGCCGGTAACAGCCAAACCATCCATTGTTATCTCTCCTGAAGTAGTGGGATTCGCCGAGTTGGCGGAGCGAATCAGTCCGCGGCGCCGAAACGCGCATCCAGTGGGCGGACGATCAGGGAGTTCCCTGACACATCTTCCACAACAACGCGGTCACCCACGGCAACCGGCTCGCGACAAATGTACATCCACTCATCGCTTCCCAATACCGGGATACTGAAACGCACAGCGCCTTCGCCATGGGAACCGGCACGAATCACCATGCCTTCCTGACCGACGACCTGCTCTCTGGACATGCCCGAGAGGCTGCGGTTTTTCATGCGTGGATGAACAAATTTGAACCAGAGGAAAAGGTCAAACGCCGACAGGCAGGCCCAGATCAGCAACTGAATACTGAAGTCCAGAGGCACAACCGCCGTAATGAGACCGACGGCGATCGCACTGGCGCCAAACCACAGCATCACGAAACTGGGTACAACGGCCTCGCTGGCAACCAGCAGCAGACCGAACACCATCCAGTGCCAGTATTGAATTGTGTTATTGAACCACTCCATCCCTGCCCCTTTTGCCTTGTCACGAACGCAGGCACTATTTAGCCACGATCAGCACCAATAGCAAGCACACAGCGGTAAAATTGCGCGGAAACTCATTGGTCACAGCCAGCAGAAAGGCGCAAATTCCGGTACAATGCGCTCCTTATCGGAGAGTAGCCAAACCATGTCTGTACCACCGGCCATATTCAGCCATCGCCCCTATTGGGCCGAGTGCTTCGGCACAGCCCCCTTCCTGCCAACGAGCCGGGAAGAGATGGATGCGTTTGGCTGGGACAGCTGCGACATTATTATTGTCACCGGCGACGCCTACGTCGACCATCCCAGTTTTGGCATGGCAGTCATCGGCCGCACCCTCGAAGCGCAGGGCTTTCGCGTTGGCATCATTTCCCAGCCCGACTGGCAGTCGGCCGAGGCGTTCAAAATACTGGGGCGCCCGAACCTGTTCTTCGGTGTAGCCGCCGGGAATATGGACTCGATGATCAATCGCTACACCGCAGATCGCCGCCTGCGTCATGACGACGCCTACTCGCCCGATAATGTCGGTGGCAAACGGCCTGACCGAGCGGTGATTGTCTACTCTCAGCGCTGCCGTGAAGCGTTTAAAGACTGTCCGATTATTATTGGCTCCATTGAGGCCAGCCTCCGGCGTATCGCACACTACGACTACTGGAGCGACAAAGTTCGTCGTTCCATTCTGATGGACGCCCGCGCCGACTTATTGCTGTACGGCAACGCAGAACGAGCCATTATCGACCTGGCCCACCGCCTTTCCCGCGGTGAATCGGTGCAGGAAATTCGTGACCTCCGAGGCACGGCCTATATTTCTGATGGCGTCCCCCAAGGCTGGCAAGTCGTCGATTCCAGCAGCGTAGATCAACCGGGCAAAGTCGATCCGATCACCAGCCCCTACGTGGACACGAGCGCCGACCCGGCCTGTAAAACCGAGCAGCAGAATGCCAAACAGGCTGACGCAGAAGCGGTGCAGACCGTTACCCTGATCGATCCGCGCAGCGCCCGGCAGGAACGCGATACTGAACACACCGTCATCCGCTTACCGGATTACGAGACCGTAAAAAAAGACCCCGTCAGCTATGCTCACGCCGCTCGCGTACTGCATCTGGAAACCAATCCGGGCAACGCCAGGGCACTGGTGCAACGACACGGCGACAAGGACATCTGGCTGAACCCACCGCCGATTCCGCTTACCACGGAAGAGCTGGACTGGGTGTTCGAACTACCCTACCAGCGGCGCCCTCATCCGAAGTATGGCGATGCTCGCATCCCCGCCTACGAGATGATCCGGAACTCCGTCAATATCATGCGGGGTTGTTTTGGCGGTTGCAGTTTCTGCTCAATCACCGAGCATGAAGGGCGAATCATTCAGAGTCGCTCTCAGGAATCCATCGTCAAAGAAGTCGAAAAAATCCGTGACAAAACCCCCGGTTTTACTGGCGTCATTTCCGACTTGGGCGGCCCCACCGCCAATATGTGGCAACTCACCTGCAAGAGTGAAGCAATAGAAAAACGCTGCCGTCGCCTGTCTTGCGTATTCCCCGGCATCTGCAAAAACCTGAATACCGATCAAACGCCATTGATATCTCTGTACCGGGAAGTCCGCTCATTGGAAGGCGTTAAAAAGGTGTTGATCGCATCAGGCTTGCGCTACGACCTTGCGGTGGAAACCCCGGAGTATGTCAAAGAGCTGGTCACTCATCACGTGGGTGGCTATCTTAAAATCGCCCCGGAACATTCCGAAGACAGCCCGCTCAGCAAAATGATGAAGCCAGGCATGGGCAGTTACGATCGCTTCAAAGCGATGTTCGACAAATTCTCAAAGCAAGCCGGTAAAGAGCAATACCTGATTCCCTACTTTATTGCCGCTCACCCCGGCACGCGCGACGAAGATATGATGAACCTCGCGCTATGGCTGAAACGCAATGGCTTTCGGGCTGATCAGGTACAGGCCTTCTACCCCTCACCGATGGCCAATGCCACGGCGATGTATTACTCCGGCAAAAACCCACTGCGCAAAGTCAGCCGTCGAAGCGAAGATGTCTTCAGCGCGAAAGGGCTCAAACAGCGTCGCCTGCATAAAGCCTACCTGCGTTATCACGACCCCGATGGTTGGCCAGCGCTGCGTGAATCGCTTCTCAAAATGGGACGCCAGGATTTAATCGGCTACGGCAAGAAGCATCTTGTTCCACCCAAGCAACCGGCTAACTGGCAGCCCAAGAGCGGCAGGAAAGGCAAAATCCTTACCCAACATACGGGTTTGCCTCCGCGAAAACGGCAATAAAAAATTCATTTTATCCCTTGCAAAAGGCTTTCTATACCGCTTCAAGCTGTGTATATAATGAGCTTGCTGGCTATAGATGCAGCTTGGTTTTATGTAAAAGCACCACGAAGTCGTTTTAAGTACCTCGTTCTGTTTCATAACTACCCTGCCTATCTCAGCTCAAGCCATTCAAGGCAAACTTACAAAACGAGGTTTTAAACATGTCCAGAAGCACTGGTAAAGTAAAATGGTTCAACGAAACCAAAGGTTTTGGCTTCATTGAGCAAGACTCTGGCCCAGATGTGTTTGTACACTTCAGCGCCATCAGCGGCTCAGGTTTCAAAACCCTGGCCGAAGGTCAAGCCGTAGAGTTTGACGTGCAGAGCGGCCAGAAAGGCCCGCAAGCTGCCAACGTAACCGTTATCTAAAACGGCTGAGCAGGCAGCCGGTTGCTGCCTGCTTTCTTCCCCTCCTCAAAAGTATCACTCCGCAAAACCAACACTCCCCGTTGGCGCCAACTTCCTTTTAGTAGTTTAATTCTGAACTGATATCGCATCGGCACGCACAGCGCTGCATAACCTTTCTGGGAATGTTATGAAAAAAACCATCATCGCCACCCTTTTTCTCTCCACATTCAGCCTGGCGTCGCACGCCGGAAACTTTCGCTACGCGATCGACTACAGCAAAGCGATTGAGAACAGTCTAAACGAAGGTGGCGCACAAGGTGTTGAAGTGTCCGCCGCGTGGCATCCGGATGTTGCCTTTAACCAAAGCGGCCGGTTCAGCTTCTATATAGACAGCCAGCTCGGGGTCTTTGAATCAGATGCAAGGCGCGACAAGGGAGATAAAGCGATGATCCTTTCAGTGTCGCCCATGCTCCGACTGGAGTTATTCCAAATTGATGGACGGCGCGTGTTTGCTGAAGCCGGCATTGGCGCCAGTTATTTATCTGAAGATGTATTTGCCGACCAGCTCTACTCAACACACTTCCAGTTTCGCGACCGTCTAGCACTCAGCGTAGAACTTGATCAGGCCGGCGTGCATCAACTCAGCTTGAAGCGAACCCATTATTCCAATGCCGACATCGACGAGCCCAACCCCGGCTTTGACACCTGGTCGCTGTCTTACTCCAGAGCTTTTTAAATCCCGCCCGTCATTTCGTGTGCCGCAGATACCAGCAATAGTGAATCGGTTTGCTGCGGCGCTTGAAATCCTCGTCCAGCGACCACTGGCAGCGGTCTTCCACTGCGTAGCGCTCGCTCAGGGATGCATCCAATTCAAAGCCACGCTTGTTGGTCGAAAAAATCAGCAAACCCTCTTTCGATAAACAGCGCATAGCCTGTTCAATCAGCCAGGAATGGTCACGCTGGGTATCCAGCACATCGTCCATGCGCTTTGAGTTGGAAAAGGTCGGAGGATCCAGCAGGATCAGATCGTATTCGTCTTCGCAGGCCTCCAGCCAGCGCCGGGCATCACCCTGCTCGGTGCGGTGACGAATTTCACTCAATCCATTCAGCGACAGGTTCTGACGAGCCCAGCGAAGGTAGGTATGCGACATGTCTACCGACATGGTATAGCGCGCACCACCCAGACCAGCGTGTACCGAGGCGACGGCGGTATAACAGAAGAGATTCAGAAAGCGTTTACCCTTTGCCCGAGCAGCAATGTCGAGTCGCACGGGGCGGTGGTCGAGAAACAGCCCGGTATCCAGATAGTCGTGGAGGTTGACCAGCACTTTTGCCTGCCCCTCCCTCACTTCCAGTGTTTCGCCTTTTGGCGCACGCCGCTCGTATTGCGCACTGCCTCGCTGACGGCGGCGCTCCTTCAAGGCGATTCGCTCGACAGGCACCTCGAACACTTGGGCACAGGCATCCATTACTTCGCTGAGGCGCTTCTGCGCCGCATTATCGTCGACAGACGACGGCGCGGCATATTCACTGACGTGAACGGCGTTGCCGTAACAATCCACCGCTACCGCATACTCCGGCATATCGGCATCGTAGACCCGATAGCATTCAATACTTTCACGCCGGCGCCACTTCTCCATGCGCTTCAGGTTCTTGCGCAGCCGATTGGCAAACATTTCCGCACCAGAGGACAGAGGTTTGCTTACCGCAACCGGCCCCTCCCCACTGGGATCATCGACCCGATATTCCGGCAGACAGTGAAACAGCAGCAACTTGCTGGGAATGCTCGCATTCAGAAGCTGATATTGCCGATAGCTGCGCAAGCCCATACGCTTGCCCAGGTCGGGATTGCCGGTAAATACGGCAGCCTCCCAGCCGTTAAAGTCGTCGCGTAACGCCTGCCCCAAACGCCGGTATAAGTGCAGCAATTCGCCCTGCTCGCCAAGCCGTTCTCCGTAGGGCGGATTGCAGATCACTAACCCTGTCGCCTGTTCGCCCAGCGATGAACGGCTCAACGCAGATAACTCTTTGCGGCCGACGTTGACCACTTCAGCCAGTCCCGCTCTGCGGATATTATCCCGCGCCTGATCGAGCACCTTGCCACTGGCGTCAAAGCCACGAATAAGCGGCCCCTGCCGTTGTAATGCCTTTTGCTGAATAGCGCGAGCTTCGTCCAGCAATGCCGACCACAACTTCGCATCGTGGCCCCGCCAAGCCGAAAAGCCCCAATAAGAACGGTGCAGCCCCGGAGCAATATTCATGGCCATCATGGCCCCTTCGATCAACAGCGTGCCACTGCCACACATCGGGTCCAGCAAGGCGCCACCTCGACTGGCAATGCCTGGCCAATCGGCGCGAAGCAACAATGCCGCGGCAAGATTTTCCTTCAGTGGTGCAAGCGCACTGCTCTGCCGATAACCTCGCCGGTGCAGACTCTCACCCGATAAATCAATCGCCGCCAACACCTTGCCCTTTCGCAGTCGGACATGCAGGCGAATATCGGGCTGCTGCTTGGCAATAGATGGTCGGGCAAGACCGGCATCCTGAAAGCTGTCAACGACGGCGTCTTTGCACCGCAGCGCGCCGAAATGGCTGTTGCGAATATCGCGGCTTCGGCCCGCAAAATCTACCAACAAGGTGGCGCCTTCGGGAATATGCTCATGCCACGGTACAGTCCGCAGACCGCTGTAGAGCGCATCGGCGGTATCACCACTGAACTCCGTTAGAGGCAGTAAAACCCGGTTGGCGAGCCGCGACCAGAGACAAAGTCGATACGTTGTCTCAAGGCTCGCCGCCACCCTGATAGCGCCAACGGTTTCTCCGAGATGGCTGGCACCGAGAGATTGCGCTTCATCAGAAAGCAGGCCTTCAAGACCTTTGGGACAACTCAGTATCAGGGACTGCATATGACTCACCAAAACCCATCCGGGAAATAGAAAATGCTTGAAAATTTACGCCGCAACAAGTGCTTAGCTACTTATTCACCAGCCATCTAAAACTGCGCTTCTTTAGACGAAATTGGTCTTCGCAGCAATTATGAAAGTTTGCTTACATGAGGGTTCGGTTGCTGTTCAGCTGTCATAACAGCAACACCGGGTCACCGCCCTCAGCTTTTGTCCATCGTAACGCGGCGGTGAGTACACGTTGAAAAATGGAGGCATCTGCCCTATGAGAAGACAGAAACGCGATATGACCGAGCGCGCTTACCAACGTGGTTATCAAGCGGGTATTAGCGGGAGAAACAAGGAGAACTGTCCCCACACCCAGGAGCAACTCCGCCAACAGTGGCTGACCGGCTGGCGGGAAGGCCGAGGCGACCACTGGGATGGTATCGACACCGCCACCGCGCTCGAAAAGCAGCAGGCGTTTCACTGATTGATCCCCAGCAACAACAGCCAGTTCTGTGGCTGTAGCACTCCCAAGGGCCCGCACAACTGCGGGCTTTCTTTTTTCCGCAAGCGCTAACCGCGAGATCGACGCCCTCGCCCCGCAGAACGCGGCACGCGACCTCCCCCCTCTACCGCTTCCTGCACCGGCACCGACATCCCCGCCATCGCATAGACATCGCTCACCTCGTTTTCGGGCAACTCAATCCACTGGCCTACCTTCACCTTGGACGGAATGAAAACATTGCCGTAGCGAACTCGCTTGAGTCGATTGACCTGCAAGCCCTGAGATTCCCACAAACGCCGAACCTCACGGTTGCGCCCTTCCATAATGACCACGTAATACCAGTGGTTGATGCCCTCACCGCCGCCATCAACAATATCGGTGAAGCGAGCAACACCATCTTCCAATTGAACACCATCAACCAGTTGCTGAAGCATGTCGTCAGAGGCATTCCCCATCACCCGGCACAGGTACTCGCGCTCAATGACCGTCGAGGGGTGCATCAGCTTATTAGCTAGGTCACCATCGGTAGTGAACAGCAGCAAGCCGGTGGTATTGAAATCCAGTCTCCCTACGCAAATCCAGCGCTCACCGTTAAGGCGTGGCAGGCGATCAAAGACCGAGCGACGCCCTTCCGGGTCTTTGCGGCTACAGATTTCGCCTTCAGGCTTGTTGTAAAGCAGTACACGGGGCTTGGTGCTGCCCGTATCCAGCTTGACCGGTTTGCCATCAAATACGATGCGAGCAGTCTTGTCGACGCGATCACCAAGGGTGGCTGTTTCACCATTCACCTTGACACGCCCATCGGCAATTGCCCGTTCCATTTCACGACGGGAACCAATACCGGCTCGAGCCAGTACTTTCTGTAACTTTTCGTCTTCAGCACTCATTCGTGCGGTTTCTCTATCATTGTGTCGTCCTCATCGACGAGTGGCATTTCGGCTTCGGCTTCGGCTTCGGCTTCGGCTTCGGCTTCGGCTTCGGC